>JAGREN010000109.1 GCA_020446505.1 Novosphingobium sp.
CGCTGGTTCTTCGGGTCCCAGCCATGGCTGGCGGTACGGAAAGAGAAGATGCGCTCCTTGGCCCGGCTCTTTTCCTCGTCACGCCGCGCGCCGCCGAAGGCCGCATCGAAGCCATAGAGGTCGAGCGCCTGCTTGAGGCCCTCGGTCTTCCACATGTCGGTGTGGAGCGGACCGTGTTCGAAGGGGTTGATGCCTTTCTCTTCGGCCTCGGGGTTGTGGTAGACGAGCAGTTCCATGCCGCTCTCGCGCGCCATCGTGTCGCGCAGTTCGTACATGGCCTTGAACTTCCATGTCGTATCGACATGCAGCAGCGGGAACGGCGGCGGCGAAGGATAGAATGCCTTGCGCGCCAGATGCAGCATCACCGCGCTGTCCTTGCCGACCGAATAGAGCATGACCGGCTTTTCCGCTTCGGCCACGACCTCGCGGATGATGTGGATGGATTCGGCTTCCAGCCTCTCGAGATGGGTTAGGGTCTTCATGCCCGGTTTCCTCGTTGCTTGTCGCGCTCCTGAATAAGAGCATGACATCAGCGCGAACCTCCCATATGGGAGGCTATGGCCCTGACGAGCAACGACGAGACCGATCTTCTCCTGCCGCTCTATCACGGAATCGCGGAATCGCCGCGATTTGCCACATTCCTCGACCGGCTCAAAAGGCGCACCCAGGCGCAATACGTCTCGCTTGTGACGCGGTCCGATCATGGTCCTGTCGGCGATGCGCAAGTGTCGTTTTCCGGCCCCGATCTGCCAGCGCTGGCGCGCGCGGATGGCGATCGCACCATCGAAGGACCGAACGTGTTCGCGCCTGCCTTCATGCGCAATGGCCGGGTCTATTCGCTAGCCGAACTGTTCGAAGCACTGCCGGACTACAAGGCGTTTCACGACCGTGTGGACCGGCAAGTGGGCCTGATCGACCAGCGCGTCGTACGCTTTTCCCTGCTTTCCGGCATGAGCGCATGGCTGGTCCTTGCCCGCTCGCGCCCGTGCAACGCGGCGGACAGCGCGCTGCTCTCCAGCCTCGTCCCCTATGTCCAGTCCGTGCTTGAAGCATGGCAATCGATCGAGCGTGAGCGTGCCGCAGCGACGCTATCCTCGAACGGCATGCACCGCACCGGGACGGGCTGGATTCTCTTCGACCGGGAGGCAAGAATCACGGCAATCGAACCCGAGACACGCACCCGGCTGGAGCAGTTGACCGGCATCGCCCCGAACGAAGGTGAGAGACTGCGCGGCATTCTTGCCGGAGCCGAACGCAGCCTTTCCGCAGCGACCGAACGCAACGCATCAGGCAGCGAGCGGGTTCTCGACCATGTCCTCCTGCTTGCGGAACCACGAATCGAGGCAGTGCTTGAGGCTGTCGACAGTGAAGGCGATCTGGCAAGCCGCTTTCCCGACGCGGCCTTCATCGCCTGGTGCCGGTTCGAAAGGCGCGACGGCAGCGGGCGAGTGCGTGCGCTTGCCGACCTCTACAACCTGCCACGGCGCGAGGCCGAGTTCGCGATGGCCATGGCTGACGGGCTTTCGATTGCCGAGGCGGGCGCGCGCATGGGGCTGACGCTCGAAACGGCGCGCAATTATTCCAAGCAGCTCTATGCAAAGCTGGAAGTCAGCGGGCAGGCTCAACTCGTGCGGCTGGTCCAGAGAAGCGGTGCGCTGCTGGCCTAGCCCAAAGCTTCCTCGCATTCGGCGATTTCCGAGCGCAGCCACATCGTTTCCGACAGGTTCTGCCCGCCCGAACGCTCCAGCAGCAAGGCGCTGGCATCGCGTTTGACTTCGAGCGCGGATCGTTCGCCCGGAGATGCGTTGAGCGCAATCTCGACCAGATGCAGGGCTTCAAGCGGCTCGCCAGCCTGCAGGCGCTGCCGTGCACGGGCAGCCAGCTTGTCCGCCCCGCCCGCAAGCGCGGTAATGTCGTCGTGGACGCTGCGACGTGGCACTCCGAACAGGTCGGTCGTGCCGTCCTCGTAGTGGAACCAGCCCGAATATTCGCGCCAAATCGACTTCACGCCCCAACTCACCTTGCCGTGGAACTCGCCGATCCGGAGATGCTCGGGCATTTTCACCTCGCGCATTAGGGTGTGGACATCCTTGCCCGCTTTCATCCCTTCGAGCGTATAGGTGCGCACCCATTCCGCTGCATCGATCATTTTCGTCAGATCGGCGCGGATTTGCTCTGCCCCGACGATGGGCTGGCCGTGGCCGGTAATCAGCAATTCCGCACCGAGGTCGCGAATGCGGCGCATCGCCTTGAGGTAGTTCTGGATCAGCCGGGGCTTGTCGCCACGAAGCGTGTTGAGAAACGGAAACGACAGCCACACGGGGCCGTGAACGTTGCCGATGAAGGCAACCTTCTCCCTGGGCATCCAGACCACGAGATTGTCCACGGTCTCGCCCTCGGGTGCGCTGATAAGCTGGAAGGTGCGTTCGCCAAGCTCCAGCGTCAGGTCCCGGTCGACCAGCACGTCCGGCTCGATCGGTCCGGGATCGGGCGGACGGGCGTTGTTGCCCAGCACTGCTCCCCAGAGCTTGCGCACGCGCGGACCGAAATAGGGTTGCAGGTCCATCATGTCGAACAGCGCCTGCTCGAAACCGGGACCGCCGACGACTTTGGTCTCCGGTTCGCGGAAGGCCTTGAGACCGCCGAAATGGTCGGGATGACTCTGCGTCAGGACGATGTAGCGCAGCGGGCCGGTGCGGCGCGGGGCCAGCAGAGTGACGTTCTTTTCGGCATTCGGCGAGAAGCCCGTGTTCACCATCACGTCGCCATCTTTCGTGGTGACGAGGTAGGCGTTGGACGAATCGTGGATCATCCAGATGAAGTCGGTGACCTTCTCGGCCTCGGTCTGGTTGCGGTTCGCCAGAACCAGATCGGCCAGCGCCGGCTGCTTGCCTTCTGCCATTTTACGCGTCCCCGAACTCGATCATCACCTTCGCCGACTCCGGCGTTCCCGCGATCTTGAGGCCGTCGAGCACACTTTCGAACGGCAGCCGGTGGCTGATCATCGAGGCGATCTTGTCCTTGAGACGCGGCATGGCAGCCACGACCTCGGGCATTTCGGTGGGATAGCCGATGGCGCTGGTGATCTCGACCTCGCTGGTGAGCATTTCGCCGAGCGGCGTCTGGATATCTCCGTGATAAACCGCCGTAATAACGATGCGCGCATGCGCCTTCGCCATGCGTATCGCCTGGGGTATGATCTGCGGCGCGCCAGCGGCATCGAGGAAAGCATCGGTATCGGCCCTGGGCTGACCGATCATGTCCGCGCCCTGCCCGTGATACTCCATGACTTTCTCGCGCAAGTCTTCTCGCGACGGGTTGATCGTGTATTTCGCCCCGAGCGCCCTCGCCCGTTCGAGGCGCCCGTCGGAAAGATCGACCGCGATCAGCTCCTCGACGCCACGATCCGCCAGCCACAGCACCATACCAAGCCCGATCGGTCCGCAGCCGAACACCACGACCTTCTGGCCCGCCTTTGCCTGGGCCCGGTTCACGCCGTGCATGGCCACGGCAAGCGGCTCGCACATCGCGGCGACATAGTAGCTGACGCCTTCGGGGATCGGCAGCAGGCTCTTGCCTTTCTCCGCCTCACGCACCAGCAACTGATCGACGAAAGCGCCTTCCGTACCGCCGCTGCCGATGTTGCTGGGGGTCGCCATCGGATTGACGATCACGGCATCGCCCACGGCAACGCCGCTGACTTCGCTGCCGACCGAGAGCACTTCGCCAGCACCTTCATGGCCTAGCGCTGTCACGCCGCCTTCCTCACGCATGATCCCGCCCCACTTGATGTAGCTGAGGTCGCTGCCGCAGATGCCGCAGGCTTTCATCTTGAGGACAACGTCTTTCGGGCCGGCATTGGGCAGGACGTAGTCATCGAGCCGCACGTCGTTCACTTCGTGGATGTTCAGTCTCTTCATCGTCTCTCTCCCGAAGCCTGTGTCTTATCTGCTGTAGACGGGGTTGATCGCCGAACCGCCGTCGACGGTGATCGTGTCGCCGGTGTGGTAGCGCGAGGCATCGCTGCACAGGTAGGCGGCCATGCCCTCGATATCCTCGATATAGCCTGCGCGCGGGATCGGAGTGCGTTCGGCATAGAACTGTTCCATGCCCTTCACGAACTCCGGCCCGGCCTGCTTGATCATTTCGGTAACGGTGAAGCCAACCGCCAGCGTATTGCAGCGGATCTGGTATTCGCCCAGTTCAACCGCCATGCAGCGAATGACGGCGTCCATCCCGGCCTTTGCAGCGGCGTAATTCGCCAGACCTTTCAGTCCCTGAAAGATCGTGAGGCTTCCGCACTGCACCAGCGATCCGCCCGGCTCCCCGGCCTGCGCCCGCTCGACCATCAGCCGCGCGCCTTCGCGCAGGGTGTAGAATGCGCCGTGCAAGGCTACTGAAAGCAGGTCGTGCCATTCGGCGCTGTCCAGTTCGAGGAAGGACGGTGCGCCCGGCCCACGCCCCGAATTGGCGAATACGCAATCGACTCGTCCGAAATCGGACTTGAGTTGCTTGTAGCCTTCGATGACCTGTTCTTCCGACGCGACATCGACGACATAGGTCTCGACCCGTCCGGCCCCTGCCTTGAGCAGCTCTTCCCTGGCCCTGGCGTTCTTTTCCTCGTTGCGCGCCCAGATCGCGATATCGCCGCCCATCTTCGCGCAGCCCATGGCAAAGCCCAGCCCCAGCCCGCCATTGCCACCTGTGACCATCGTCACCTTGCCGGTGCAGTCGAACAGTCCATTAGCCATTTGCATCTCTCCTCGCGCACCCGTTTGCCGGTGCCTTTCACGCCTGTGAACTTCACCGCCGCGGGTTTGCATCGCAAGCATGTCGGATATAGAAAACAGGC
The DNA here is from genome assembly GCA_020446505.1 of Novosphingobium sp. Classification (GTDB taxonomy): domain Bacteria; phylum Pseudomonadota; class Alphaproteobacteria; order Sphingomonadales; family Sphingomonadaceae; genus Novosphingobium. Next base: position 4,853 of record JAGREN010000109.1, read on the forward strand.
CTTGTCGTAGAGCCACAGCCATATTGCGGCGTGACCCGATTCAAGACCGGAGCCAGCCTTGCCCGACCCATTGGAGCAATATCCCTTCTCGCTTGAAGTCGATGCGCAGCTGATCGGCTCTTCCCTGAAGGCTCGGATAGTTCGGCTGAGCCTGTCCGAACCGACGGCATCGGTGCTCTCGAACGAGAATGCCTACATCATCGACATGTGTCTTACGCCCCGGCCGCTGGCAGCGGTTGGCAACTACCGCGATCATTGGGGGCCGCACCGCTACGAGAAACTTGGCGACATCTACATCATCCCGCCTGGCGAGGCGCTCCACGTCCGCGGCGATGTCGTCCGGCAAGCCACCCTGATGTGCGATCTGTCTGCCAGTGCCGTGAGCGAGGCAATGGGAACCGAGCTCGAGTGGAGCCAGCAAAAGCTCAATTCCACTCTCGACATCGGAAGCGCCCGAATCCGGGCCTTGCTCTTGCGGATTACGGACGAAGTGCGTCACCCCGGAATTGCCTCTCGCCGGATGATCGACCTGCTTGCGAGCGAACTGGCTATCGAGATCGGCCGATACTGCCTGGACCAATCGGAAAAGCCTCTGACAGGGGGGCTATCCGGCTGGCGATTGCGACTCATCGACGAGAGGCTGAGTGAAAGTCCCGAACCGCCGTCGCTGGCCGAGCTGGCCAATCTCTGCGGCATGTCGGTACGCCAGCTCACGCGCGGCTTTCGCGTCAGTCGTGGTTGCTCGATCGGAGACTATCTCGAACAACGGCGAATGGAGCACTCGAAGCGCCTGCTGATGCAGGGCGAGGCCGTGAAAGGCGTGGCCTTCGCTCTCGGCTTCAGTTCGCCCTCCTCCTTCACATTCGCGTTCCGCCGGGCAGTCGGAATGTCTCCCACCCAGTTCCGACAGCGGCAGGCACGCGGCATGGATGCGCCTCGATAAGAGGCCTGGATAAGACACTATGGCCTGATTACGATCCTCGGTCTCATTGCCAAGCGCAGCCCGGCACCCTTTACCTGATGCCAGTGAACCGGCCGCGCCACGACGCGATCCGCCAGGAACAAGAGGATGCCAATATGATCGAACCGCTCAACGCCGATGCCCTGATCGATGCCGCCATCGCCGAAGTGAACCTCGACGATTTCGGAGGAGATTCCTATCGCGAAGGACTCGACGTCCTGGTGAAGGACTACAACGCGGGCCTCGCCAAAGGCTGGATGAATCAGACTGGCCGCGACATGACCGCGCGCGATTGCGTGCATTACCTCACCCGCCGGCTGCTGGTTGAGGACTATCACAAGCAGCATCCCGAACTGGCGAAGGGCAAGATCGAGAAGCCCGTATTCGTGATGGGAACAACGCGCACCGGCACCACCCTGCTCTCGAACCTGCTCGCCACCGATCCGGCGCGCCGCTCGCCCCTGTCGTGGGAAATCGACGAACCGGTGCCGCCCGCCGCCGCCGGCATGACAAAGACCGATCCGCGCGCGCTCGCGGCTCTCAAGCAACACGAGGAAATCCTGAAAATCGCGCCCGGTGTCGCCAAGATGTATCGCGGCTCGCCGATCTATCCCAACGAATGCGTGTTTTTCATGGCGCACGATTTCAAGACGCTGATGATCGAATCGAAAGGCCGCCTGCCGGAATACCGCGAGTTCATCTTCAATTGCGACATGACCTCGGCCTATGCCTATCATCGCAGGTTCCTGCAGGTTCTGCAGCAGCACAACGGCGGCGTCTGGAACCTCAAGATGCCGAGCCACACGCTGTTCCTCGATTATCTGATGCAGGAATATCCCGACGCGCGGCTCGTCTGGACCCATCGCGATCCCTACACCGCAGTAGGATCGTTCTGTTCGCTGATCCGCTTTGCCCTGTCGATGTCCACCGACGAGCCGCCGCTAGACTGGATCGCCGAAAATTGCGTCTGGCAGGCTACGGAGCATCTCTACAGGGCCATGGACTTCCGCGAGAAATACGGATGGGCTCGCGTGATCGACGTGCAATACGCCGACATGATGAACGATCCGATGGCCACGGTTGAGAAGCTCTGCGCCGATCTGGGAGACACGTTCACGTCAGAGGCACAGGCAGGGTTGCAGGCCTGGGTTGACGACAATCCGCAGAACAAGTTCGGCAGGCACGAATACAAGCTTGCCGAGTTCGGCCTGAGCGTCGACAAGCTCAAGCCGGTTTTCGAACGCTACCTGTCGCGCTTCGACGTCGAGCCGGAAGGTATCTGAAGGGGACCCACGCCATGTTCGCCGGAAAGCATTTCCAGAACGCCTACGTCTGCGACGACATCGATGCCGCGATCGAGGCGTTCAGGGCTGCCGGACTCGCGAAAGAGCCGCGCATCATGCATTCGAACGGGCCGGTGAACACGCCCGATGGCACCCGGAATATCGAGATGAAGGTCGCGATCTTTCGTCTGAACGGCCTGACTTACGAAGTGATCCAGCCCGTCAACGACGAAACCGGCGTCTATGCAAACGCCGGGGACAATGGCGGCGCTGTGCGTTTCCACCATACCTGCTGCCGGGTCGATGACTGGCCGGCCCTGCTGGCTGATGTCGAGTCGTCAGGCCTGCCTGTGGCGATGGAATACGACTATGGCGAGGGTGAGGTGAAATACCTCTACCTCGATGCCCGCGAGAAGCTGGGCCACTACATCGAGTTCACCTGGATGCCCGAAGCGATGTGGCGCGGCTGATCCGGGTTCAGGCGACGCTTTCCATAGGCGCTTCGACCCGCTTGTAGAGCGTCGTGCGCTGCGCCAGCGGACGCCCGGCCATCTGCGATGCGCGCTTCAGGTCATCGACGCTGAGGTCCTGCCCATGCGCTGCCCCTGCCGCCCGGCTGATGCTCTCGTTCATGAGAACGCCGCCAAGGTCGTTGCAGCCCGCCGCGAGCGCCGCCGCAGCGCCATCGACGCCCAGCTTTACCCATGAACACTGGATCGAGTTGATCTCGCCGAACAGGGCGATGCGCGAAACCGCGTGCATCATCATTGCCTCGCGCCAGGTCGGCCCCTTGCGGCTCTGCCCGCGCCGGTACATCGGCGCTTCCATGTGGACGAGCGGGAGCGGCACGAATTCGGTGAAACCGCCGGTATCGCCCTGAAGGCGGCGCAGCTCGATCAGGTGGCGCGCCCAGTGCGAAGGTCGTTCCAGATGGCCGAACATGATGGTCGAGGTCGTCGGGAGGCCGACAAGGTGTGCATCGCGAACGACGTCGAGCCATTCACGCGTGGTCAGCTTGTCGGGGCAGATCTGCGCGCGAATGTCGTCGTGCAGGATTTCCGCAGCCGTGCCGGGCAGCGAGCCAAGCCCTTCGTCCCTGAGACGCGCGAGATAGTCCCGCGTGTTCATGCCGAGGGTGCGCGCGCCCTGCGATACTTCGAGCGGCGAGAAGGCATGGACGTGCAGGTCAGGGCACGCCTGCTTCACGGCGCGAAGGATCGAGAGATAGGTATCGCCGGTATAGCTCGGGTGGATGCCGCCTTGCAGGCAGACCTCGGTCGCGCCCTTGGCAACGGCTTCCACCGCGCGCGCGGCTATTTCCGACAGATCGAGATCGTATGGCTTATCGCGGAAGCCCGCCTTGCTCGATGTCTTGGAAAAGGCGCAGAACGAGCAGGCGTGAGTGCAGATGTTGGTATAGTTGATGTTGCGGTTGACCACATAGGTCACCGTCTCGCCCATCGCATCGGCGCGCAGACCGTCTGCCGCCTCGATCACCGCCTGCGCATCGGCACCGCGCGCTTCGAACAGGGTGACGATATCGGCCTCGTCCAGCTCATAGCCGTTGGCCGCACGCGACAGGATGCGCCGCAGTTCGAGCCGGGCCGCGCCTTCGTACTGCACGCCGAGCGGCATTTCCGGCGTTCCGGGCGCAGGCATGGCAAGGCCAGGGCTCCAGTCGCCATCGCGGGCAAGCCCTTCGGAATCGGACAGCTTGAACACCGCAGGCCGGATCGCCGGATCGAGCCATGCGCCCTCGTCGAGGTCGATGAATCGCGGATAGACCGTCAGCCGCTCGGCAAGCGGCATGCCGGCACGGGCGCATATCGCGCGAAGCCGTTCGATCTCCGGCCAGGGCGCTTCCGGGTTCACATGATCGAGCGTGACCGGCGAAATGCCGCCCCAGTCGTCGATGCCGCAATCGATCAGTTCGGCAAGCCGCTCGTCGTTGAGGTTGGGTGGCGCCTGCACCGATACCTCAAGCGGCATGACGATCCGCGCAGCGGCCAGCACGCGCAGGAAATCGGCCTCGCTCGCCTCGGGCGCACCGGCCATCTTGGTGCCGGGCTTGGGCGCGAAATTCTGGACGATCACTTCCTGCAGGTGGCCGTGCCTGCGGTGAAGATCGCGCATGGCGATCAGCGATTCCATGCGCTCGGTCGCCGTCTCGCCAATGCCGATGAGAATGCCGGTCGTCATCGGCATCTTCGCCCTGCCCGCCGCTTCGAGTGAGGCAATTCGCAGCGCCGGAACCTTGTCGGGCGAACCGTAATGCGCGCCGCCCTTCTCGCACAGGCGATCGGAAGTCGATTCCAGCATCAGTCCCGCCGAAGGAGCCACGGCGCGCAGCATGGCGAAATCGGCCTCGTCGAGCAGGCCGGCATTGATGTGCGGCAGCAATCCCGTTTCGCGAACGATCGCCTCGGCCAGATCGCGAACATAGTCGATGGTGCGGGCATAGCCGCGATCTGCCAGCCACTCGCGCGCAATGGCATAGCGGCGCTCGGGCGCGTCGCCGAAGGTCAGCAGTGCTTCCTTGCAGCCCGCCACCGCTCCGGCGCGGGCAACTTCGAGCACCTCCTCGACCGACATGAAGGGCGCGGAAAGCTGCGAGGGCGTCGTGGCGAAGGTGCAATAGTGGCACACGTCCATGCACAGGCGGGTGACCGGAATGAACACCTTGGGCGAAAAGGTCATCACCCGTTTGCCGGTCGCATCGCGGCGCGCGCGGGCTTCCTCCATCAGGTCTTCAAGTGACGTAGTCAGCAGCCGCTCGATCAATGTGGCGTCTTCAGTGTTCATCCGTTTCATTCCACTCCGCCGACGAAAGCGAGAACCTCGCCTGCCAGCCTCTCACGGTCCTGAGCATCGCGCATCACCGTTTGCGTAACCGTGACGCAAAGCCCGGTGTCGCGCAAGTCTGCGGCGTCCGCGGCGTCAGTCTCGTCGATCACCAGATGGTCAAGCAGTCCTTCGTAGTGCTGCGCAATGGCAAGGTTGGACACGGGCTGCCCGAGTTCCGCCATCAGCTTGGCAAGCGGCCCCTTGAGCGCCGTTCCGCCCACCAGCGGCGACACGGCGATCACCGGCACACCGGGCGCAGCAATGTTTTCCCGCATACCGGGAAGCGCAAGCATCGGATCGACGCTAAGCCATGGGTTGGAGGGGCACAGGACCACGGCGGCAAGATCGGGACGCGCCAGCGCCTGCGCAAGACCCGGCGCGAGAGCGGCGCTTTCCGCACCGTCGAAGCGGACGCCGCGAACTTCCGGGCGGCACTGTTCGCGCACGAAATAGTGCTGGAAGTCGAGCCAGCCCGCATCTGTCTGCACCTGAGTGCGCACCGGATCGTCGCTCATCGGCACGACCTTGTGCGCAATGCCGAGGTTGCCAGTCAGCATAGCCGTAACTTCGCTCAGGCTCTTGGCGTCGCGAAGATGCATCGCGCGGGTCAGATGCAGGCCGAGGTCGCGGTCGCCGAGATTGAACCAGTCCGGTCCGCCCAGCCTGCCGATCATCTCCATCGCCTGCCACGTCTCGTCGGCAACACCCCATCCGCGCGTGGTGTCGTTCAGACCCGCCAGGGCATAGGTGACGGAGTCCAGGTCGGGGCAGATCGTCAGGCCGAGATGCTCAAAATCGTCTCCGGTGTTGACCGCGATGGTCAGCCGCTCGGGAGGCAGGACGGCGCACAGACCCGCTGCCAGCTTGGCCCCGCCTACGCCTCCCGAAAGCGCGAGGATGTGGCCGCTCACCGGAACATGTCCTCAGCCACCGGACGCAGGCCCGATGCCGCACCCGGTCCATGCTCCTGCGTGACCCAGCGCCCGGCACCGCGCACCACGGCGACCGGCGTGCCTTCATCGCCCTCGCCCATGGCCAGCGCGGCCATGGCGGCGATGGAATCGGCAATGGCGATGACGGTTGCCTGCAAGGTCCGCCCGAACAGGTCCTGTCCGGTCCCGCGCCGGTCTTCGAGAACCTGCAACCCGGCACAGCCGATGGCCGCTCCGGTCGTGCCGATGCGCCATGCCCGGCCCATGGAATCGGCTATGAGGATCGCTGGTCTGGCACCAGTCAGGGTGAACAGCTCGTCCCGGATCGCGCGCGCGCTGGCATCGGGATCGACTGGCCAGAGCAGAACCGTCTCGCCCTCTTCGCTGGCGACGTTCGATGCGTCGATGCCAGCGTTCGCGAGGACATGCCCTGTCCGTTGGCGCGCAATGATCGCCGGGACGGTAGCGCGCATAATCTCGCTGCTTTCGTCGAGAATGAGCTGTACGGACGCGGGGTCGCGCTGGGTTTCCGCCGCAATGCGCTGTGCCTCTTGCGATGGTACGACATCGGCGAGGCGAACCAGTCGCCCCTCAGCCTTGGATGCGATCTTTTGCGCCACGATAACGACGTCGCTGTCGGCCAGCACATCGCCTTCACGCGTCATGGCAGCGGCCACTTCTCCAGCAACCGACACGCCCGGTTTGAACAGTGGCAGAGCCCGCAAGGTGGTGACGGTCAGTTCGCCCACGCGAATATCTTTTTGTGTTGGGGAATAACCTGTCGCCCGATAAACTGTTTGCGCCTTGCCAGAGCGGCGCTAGGGGCAAAGCACGCTTTCGCGCAACCAGAAACACGATCACGAAGACGAGGAGCAGACAGGCAATGGCATCGATAGCGGTAATCGGCGGCACCGGAGACCTTGGACGCGGCATCGTCCGTCGGCTGGCTAAGGCCGGTCACGACGTGACCATCGGTTCGCGCGCAGCCGAAAAGGCGCAAGCCGCTGCCGAGGAGATGGCAAGCCTCGGTCTCACGCTCGGCCACGCCGCGAACGAGGATGCGGCACAGGGCAAGGACATCGTCATCGTAACGGTCCCCTATTCCTCGCAGGCGCGCACGCTCGAACTGATCCGCGACAAGGTGGGTGATGCCATTGTCGTCGACACCACGGTGCCGCTGGTGCCGCCCAAGGTCATGCGCGTTCAGCTTCCTGCCGTTGGCTGCGCCGCGCTCGAAGCAAAGGAAATCCTTGGTGAAGGTGTGCGTTTCGTCACCGCGTTCCACAATGTTTCGGCCCACCATCTCGATAGCGACCATGCCATCGAATGCGACGTGCTGGTGTTCAGCGACGACGTCGAGGCACGCAACACCGTGGTTGACCTGTGCCCCGGCATGGGCCTGCGTGGCCTGTCCGGCGGATCGCTCAACAATTCCGCAGCCGCCGAGGCGCTGACCTCGATCCTCATCTACATGAACAAGACCTACAAGGCCGACGGCGCGGGCATCCGCTTCACCAACCTGACCGAGGGCCCGGCCATTCCGTGACCTGCTGGGCGCTCATCCCGATCAAGGCGAGCGGCACGGGAAAGAGCCGTCTTGCCGAGGCGCTGGATGCCGATGCGCGGCAGGTGCTCGTGCAGGACATGCTGGCCCACGTCGCCACCGCCGCGCAACAGGCGCGCGCGGTGTCGAGGGTCCTGCTGGTTGGGCCGTCGCGCCTTGGTCTGCCGGAAGATATTTCGCTGCTCGCCGATCCGGGCACAGGGCTCAATCCAGCTATTGAAAGTGCAATTTCGCAGATTTCGGCAAGCGACAACCCGCTGCCGGAACGTCTGCTCATCCTTTTCGCCGACCTGCCCGAAGTGACTTCGGCAGAAATCGACCTGCTCGCGGTTGCGCGGGACGGCTCCGTCGCCATCGCGCCAGACCGGCACGAGATCGGCACCAACGCCCTGTCCCTGCCAATGACCGTCGCCAGCCAGTTCCGCTTTGCTTTCGGCGAGGACAGTTTTGCGCGCCATCGCAGGGAGTGCGAGCGGCTTGGCCTTGGCTTCGAGGTCATATTGAGCGGCGGGCTGGAGCGCGATGTTGACGAACCGGCCGACCTGCCGGATGCAGGTGCCAGGCAAGGCAAAAGCTAGAACCGAGAGAGGGAGAGAACAGACATCATGGACAAGAACGACATCGACCTTTCCGGCAAGGTTGCCGTCATCACCGGCGGCGGTGGTGGCATCGGGCGAGCCATCGCGCTGTGCATGGCCGACATGGGCGCGGACATCGCCATCATCGAATCGATCCCCGAACGCTGCGAACAGATGCGCGAGCTGGTCGGCCAGCGTGGCCGTCAGGTGCTCGCCATCGAATGCAACGTGATGGAGGCCGACAAGCTGCGCGAGGCTATGGACGCCATCAAGGAACGGTTCGGGCGCATCGACATCCTCGTCAACAATGCGGGCGGCGTCGCTCCGAAAGCGTTTGTGGACCTCAAGGAAGCGAGCTTCCGCCGTCACATCGAACTGAACCTCGTCAGCACGGTGATCGCCACGCAGATGGCGGCACAACTGATGATCGAACGCGGCGAAGGCGGCGCCATCGTCAACGTGTCCAGCATCGAGGGATCGCGCGCTGCGCCGATGTATGCCGTCTATGCGGCGTGCAAGGCAGGCGTGAACAACCTCACCCGCACTCTGGCAGTTGAACTGGCCGAACATGGCATCCGCATCAACACCATCGCGCCGGACATGACCGATACGCCGGGCCTGCGCGGCAATCTCACCGGGCCGGTCGACGAGAGCAAATGGTACGAGCGCACCCCCGAGCAGGACGAAGGCGTGCGCCGTCGCATCCCGATGGGCCGGACCGGCATTGCCGAGGAATGCGGGCGAACCGCAGTGTTCCTGGCCTCGCCGATGTCGAGCTACATCACGGGCGCGACCATTCCCGTCGATGGCGGCACCTGGGCATCGAGCGGCTGGATCCGCTCCAGCGCAAACAAGTGGATTCTCCCGCCAGAGGATTGATCCTGCCAGCGCGACCAACCGAACATAACCACAAGGAAACCTGCCGATGCCCTATGACATTTCCGTCGCCATGCCGATCGACCATGTCGAAACCGCCCACGCCTTCTGGTCGCAGGAAGCCATCGTCGAAGTCGCCAGGTGTGTTGACGAGGCCGGATTCGGGGCTGCCACCGTTACCGACCATCCAGTGCCCTCGACACGCTGGCTAGCGGCAGGCGGCCACTTCGCGCAGGATCCGTTCATGATGCTCGGCATCGTCGGCGGCGTGACCAGTCGGGTCAAGCTGATGACCAACATCGTCGTGCTGCCCTATCGCAATCCCTTCGTGACGGCGCGTTCGGTTTCGTCGCTCGACACCTTCACCGGCGGTCGCTTCATCTTCGGCATGGGCGCAGGCTATCTCAAGGCCGAATACAAGGCGCTCGGCGTCGATTTCGAGAACCGCAACGACCTGATGGACGAATATATCCGGGCGATGAAGGCAGCCTGGACCGGCGAGGATTTCACCTTCGAAGGCACCGGCTATCTCGCCATGGGCAACACCGTGCAGCCCACGCCAGCCCAGAAGCCGCACCCGCCTCTCGTGATCGGCGGCAACTCCAAGCGCGCGCTGCGCCGCACCGCCGAGCTGGGCGACTACTGGTATCCGTTCATCGTGCCCAAGATGATCTCCGACACCGCCCGGACGGCAAACATCTCCAACGACGAGGAGATGAAGGAAGCGGTCGACTACATGCACGAGCATTGCGAAAAGATCGGCCGCAAGGACAAGCCGGGCCTGATGATGGCAGGCGGCTTCCACCTCACCGGAAAATGGAGCGCGCAGGAAGCCATCGACCTCTATTCGCACCACAAGGAACTGGGCTCGGTGCTGTCCGGCTCCAGCATCGATGCGACGAGCGTTTCCGAATGGTGCGACCATGCCCGCCGCTTCGGCGAGGAAGTGATCGCAAAGCTCTGAGCTATCAGGCGGCGGACATCGCCTTCGCGAAGGCCTTGACCGCCGCCACTTCATCACCGTTCCAGACCGCGCCGGATACCGCGAGGAAATCCGCGCCTGCTTCCACCAGCGGCGCGCAGTTGTCCGGCGTGATTCCGCCGATGGCAACGCAGGGAATCTCGAAGATCTGCTGCCACCAGGTCAGCACGTCCAGTTCGGCCCGGTGGCTGACTTCCTTGGTCGTTGTCGGGAAGAACGCGCCGAAAGCAACGTAGTCCGCGCCTGCCTCGCCTGCGTCCATCGCAAGGTGGCGGCTATCGTGACAGGTCACGCCGATCTGCGCGTCGCGTCCCAGCGCGTCACGCGCTTCAGCCACGGTGCCGTCTTCCTGTCCGAGATGCACGCCATCGGCACCGAGCCGCTTGGCCAGCGCAATCGAATCGTTGACGATGAAGGCAACGTCGCGCGCGGCACAGATTTCCTGCAAGGGCGCGGCAAGGCGCGCCGCCTCGTGCTGGTCGCCCCCCTTCACGCGAAACTGGAAGGCAGCGACCAGCCCCTCCCCGGCGTCGATGGCACGCGCCAGACGCTCGGGAAAGTCCCCGCCCACATCGAGCGGTGAGATCAGGTATAGCTGAGTAGGAAGACGCTCGGGATCGGACATGGTGCGCGCATGTAGCCACGCTTGAGCCTCGCGCCAAGTATTCGGGAACAGTTAAGGCTGCGAAGCCATTATTCCTAGCATGAAACCGGTACTCGCATCTTTAGCCCTGCCACTGGCCCTGGCCGGTTGCACCATCATTCCGCCCTCTACAAACCCGGACCCTCGGCCTGTGCCTGCACCGATGCCAGCCCCGGCCCCGCCTGTCGGCTCCGAACCGGCCCTGACGTGGATCGCACTGGGCCAGACCGCCAATGTCGGTGGTCTGCAGGTCAGGCCGATCTCGGTGGCAGAGGACAGTCGATGCCCGCAAGGCGTGCAATGCGTCTGGGCCGGCCGCGTCGTCGTGCAGACGCACGTCACCTACGCCAGCGGCTCGAAACATATCGAGCGGCTATTCGTGACAGGCGAGCGCGTCCCGGTAGCGGACGGCACGCTGACCCTGGTTGACGCAAGCCCGCCGAAAACGACAGCTGAGATCAGACCGGCAGACTACCGGTTCGCCTATCGCTTCGACGGTGGCCTCTGACCCCGCTGACCGTCAGGCGACGCTGGCCGCGTAGATCTGGTCGATGGCTGCGCCGAGCGTCTTGTCGAACTCGGCATCGCTCTGCTGGGCGCGGATGTCCTGCAGCAGGCCGCGGCTGAAGCTGGCGATCATGCCCTTGTTCTTGGCGAGCTTTTCGCATGCCTCGTCGGTCGAGTAACCGCCCGACAGAGCCACGACAGCCAGCACCTTGGGATGCGCGATGACATCGGCATAGAGGTTGGGAACCACGGGAATCGACAGCTTGAGCATGACCTGCTGGCCATCAGGCAACGCGTCGAGGTTCTTGAGGATTTCGGCCTTGAGCACGTTCTCGCCTTCCTCGCGACCCTCTGCCTTGATCGAATATTCCGGCTCCAGCATCGGCATAAGTCCGCCCGCGATCACCTGCTTGCCGATCTCGAACTGCTGCGCCACGATGGCAGCAATGCCCTTGGGGTTGGCCTCGTTGATGACCGAGCGTTCCTTGGTACCGAACACACCGAGACCCTTGGCGCGAGCGAGCAGCGCATCGAGTTCCGGCATCGGCTTCATCATCTGCACGCCGTCGGCTTCATCCTCGAGGCCCTTGTCGATCTTGATGAACGGCACGATGCCGCGAGCGATCAGCGCCTGCGGGGTCGGCTTGCCGTCGACTTGTCCGTCCATGGTCTTTTCGAACAGGATGGCGCCGATGACCTTGCCGTTGGAAAAGCTCAGCGACATAATGATGCGGCTGCGCATTTCGTGGATCTTGGCGAACATCTCCTCGTCGCCCGACCACTCGCTATCCTCGATGCCATAGCCGCGCAGCGCCTTGGGGGTCGATCCGCCGCTCTGGTCGAGGGCGGCGATAAAGCCGTTTCCGGCAGCGATCTTGGCGGACATCTCGGAAGTGTTCATTTCAGGTCATCCTCGGATAGGGAGATTTGCGGGGCTGCTTAGCGTCGGGTCTTGGATGGAGCAACCGCAGTAACCATTGTCATTCACCGGCAGGAGCAACGGGCGGCCACGGCGGGCCTTTGAGTTCGATCGTGTTGCCTTCGGGATCGGCGATGTAGATGCTCGGCCCCTGCCCTTGCGCGCCGTAGCGGGAGGATATCCGGGCATCAGTGATCCCGTGAGAGGCCAGGTGCGTCAGCAAGGCGTCACCATCCCACGGCAGCACCTGAAAGCAGACATGGTCGACATTCCGCCCGCCTTCGCCCGGCGCATGGCCACCCTCACGGCCGAGCTTGCCGTTCACATCGACGAGATCGACCAGCGCAGCACCTATCCGAAGCTGGTAGAGGCCGTATTCCTCCAGTGTGCGCTCAAGCCGTGCACCCAGAACCTGCTCGTAAAAGCGCAGCATCGCGGGCACGTCTCGCACCCGGAAAACGACATGATCGATGGCGACGAGGTTTATCATCGCCAGCCCGGATCACTTCGCCAGAGCAGCGACGCCCGGCAGCTCCTTACCTTCCATCCATTCGAGGAAAGCGCCGCCTGCCGTTGAAATATAGCTGAAATCTTCAGCGACGCCTGCGTGATTGAGCGCGGCAACCGTATCGCCGCCGCCCGCAACCGAAATCAGTGTTCCTTCTTTCGAAAGCGCGGCGGCAATGCGCGCCAGCGCCACGGTCGCGGCATCAAAAGGCTCGGTCTCGAAAGCGCCCATCGGCCCGTTCCAGACCAGTGTGCGGCAGGTCTTGAGGACATCGCCCAGCGCCTCGACCGCCGCGGGGCCGACATCGAGGATCATCTCGTCAGCCGCGACCTCATGGACGTTGCAGGTGCGCAGGCTCGCCGGATTTGACGCGAATTCCTTCGCCACCACGACGTCATAGGGAAGATGGACCGTGCAGCCGGCCTTGTCCGCCGTTTCGAGAATTTCGTTCGCCGTGTCGGTGAGATCGTGCTCGCACAGCGATTTGCCGACATCGACGCCCTTCGCCGCAAGGAAGGTGTTGGCCATGCCGCCACCGATAATCAGGTGATCGACCTGGCTGACGAGATGCTTGAGCACATCGAGTTTCGACGAAACCTTGGCCCCGCCGACAATCGCGGCGACAGGCTTCTCCGGGTTGCCCAGCGCCTTGTCGAGCGCCTCAAGCTCAGCCTGCATCGAACGGCCCGCATAGGCAGGCAGCAGTCGCGCCAGTCCCTCGGTCGTCGCATGGGCACGGTGCGCGGCGGAAAAAGCGTCGTTGACGTAGAAGTCGCCGTTCGCCGCAATGGCCCTGGCGAATTCGGGGTCGTTCTTTTCCTCGCCCTTCCAGAACCGGCTGTTTTCGAGGATCGCCACGTCGCCGGGCCGCAGGATGCCGACCGCCTGCTTCACCACGTCGCCCGCGATCTCCGGCACGAACATGACTTCCTTGCCGATCACCTTCTCGACCGCGCCGACCACCATCGAAAGCGACATGGTCGACGAACGCTCGCCCTTGGGACGTCCGAAATGCGCGAGGAGCAGGACTTTCGCACCCTTTTCGGTCAGGTCACGGATCGTCGGTGCGGCGGCGCGAATGCGCGTCGCGTCGGTAACGTCGCCATCGCGCATCGGCAGGTTGAGATCGACGCGCACCAGCGCGACCTTGCCGCTCACGTCTCCCAGATCGTCCAGCGTGCGAAACGTGCTCATTCCTCGATCCTCACTTCGTCGCCCACGGCAATTTCGCCGTCGGTCAGCACCCGGCCCAGCACGCCGCCGCGCCAGTCAGGCGCCAGCGCGGCCATGAGGCCCGGTTGCACTTCTTCCATGCGGTTGCACGGATCGCATTCCATCGTCACTTCGATGCGCAGACTTTCGCCGATGGCGATGACCCTGCCCGGTTCGCGCGGGAGAGTGACGCCTTCGACCAGCAGGTTCGCCCGCCGCACCGACCAGGGCAGGCTTTCAATGCCCGCGCGGGCCAGTTCGCCCATGGCCGCTTGCCAGCTCTCGGCTTCGAGGATCGAAACCTGCCGTGCGGGCTGCTTGCCGTTAACCGGCTTGCCACGGCAATTGCCCTCGACACCTTCGGCGATGCTGACGCGGACCTGAGTCACTTCCTCGACAGGACCGCGAGGACGATCATGCCGTGCAATGCCTGCAAGCCGTCCCATCGCGATCCCTTTCGAATTTGCCCTGGCTTAGAGGAAGCTCGCCATCTTGCCTGCGGTGTCGAGCATGCGGTTGGAGAAGCCCCATTCGTTGTCATACCACGAAACGACGCGGACCAGCTTGCCTTCCATGACCGTGGTCTCAAGGCTGTCGATGGTCGAACTGGCCGGATAGTGGTTGAAGTCCGAAGAGACGAGCGGCTGATCGGTATAGGCGAGGATGCCCTTCATCGGGCCTTCCGAAGCAGCCTTGAGCGCGGCGTTGATCTCGTCTTTGCTGGTGTCGCGGCCCGGCGTGAACACGAGATCGACGAGGCTGACGTTCGGCGTCGGCACGCGCACCGACGATCCGTCGAGCTTGCCGTTCAGCTCGGGCAGCACGAGGCCGACCGCACGGGCAGCGCCAGTGGTGGTCGGGATCATGTTCTGCGCACCGCCGCGCGCACGGCGCAGGTCCGAATGGATCTGGTCGAGCATGCGCTGGTCGTTGGTGTAGGAGTGGATCGTGGTCATGAAGCCACGCTCGATGCCGACCGTCTCGTGGCACACCTTGGCCATCGGGGCGAGACAGTTGGTGGTGCAACTCGCGTTTGAGACGACGATGTGATCGGCAGTCAGCGTGTCGTGGTTCACGCCATAGACGATGGTGTTGTCGACGCCTGTCGCCGGGGCCGAGATCAGCACGCGCTTTGCGCCTGCGGCAAGGTGCGGCGAGGCCTTTTCCTTGTCCTGGAAGAAGCCGGTGCATTCCAGAACGATGTCGATGCCGTTTTCCTTGTGCGGCAGCTTGCCGGGATCGCGCTCGGCGGTCACCTTGATGTGCTTGCCGTCGACGACGAGGTCGCTGCCATCCACTTCGACAGTGCCCGGATAGCGGCCGTGGGTCGAATCGAAACCGAACAGCAGCGCGTTGGACTTGGTGTCCGACAGGTCATTGATGGTGACGAGTTCGAGCCCGCAGTCGGGGCGTTCCATGATCGCGCGCGCGACAAGGCGGCCGATGCGTCCGAAACCGTTGATTGCAACCTTGGTCGCCATGTGAGGTATCTCCTGCTTACTTTTGGATTTTTTCGAGAATTTGCGGAACGATGGCATAGGCGGTAAAGCCGAAACGTTCGAAAAGCTGCTTGGCGGGTGCGGATGCGCCGAAGCGGTCTATGCCGATAACCAGACCGTCATTGCCGACATGACGTTCCCAGCCCAGCGTCGCGCCTGCCTCGATCGAGACCTTGAGCACGTCTGCCGGTAGCACGTCGGCGCGGTAAGCCGCATCCTGCGCCTCGAACAGTTCCATGCACGGCATCGAAACGACGTCCGCACCGATCCCCTGCCCTTCGAGCGCTTCCGCAGTTGCCAGCGCGACTTCGACTTCCGAGCCAGTCGCCACAATTACCACCTTGCGGTCGCCACCAGCGGCCTTGAGGCGATAGGCGCCCTTGCCGCTCAGCATCTCACCACTTTCGCGAACCTGCTTGAGGTTCTGGCGCGACAGGCACAGCACCGAAGGCGTTTCCGGCGTCGAAAGCGCGAGGTTCCAGCATTCCGCCGTCTCGATGATGTCGGCTGGGCGGAATACGTTGAGGTTCGGGATAAGGCGCAGCGACATTACCTGCTCGATCGGCTGATGGGTCGGGCCGTCTTCGCCGAGACCAATGGAATCGTGCGTCATCACATAGATCACGCGCGTCTGCTGCAAGGCCGACAAGCGGATCGCGTTGCGGCAATAGTCCGAGAAGATCAGGAAGGTGCCGCCATAGGGAATGACGCCGCCGTGCAGCGCCATGC
>JAGREN010000110.1 GCA_020446505.1 Novosphingobium sp.
TACAAGGACGTCACGCATGTCGTTCAAGCCCAGCAGGTGACTCCGATCGACAGCCAGACGACGCACGTCCGCTGGCAACTCTATCACATCCCCGACCTGTCCGAAGGCAAGCTGCGCGTCACCCAGGCGCGGATGCGCGATCTCATCAAGCAGATCGAGCAGGACATGCCGATCTGGAACAACAAGCTGAATCTCCAGAAGCCGCTGCTGGTGCAGGGCGACGGACCGATCCTCGCCTATCGTCAGAACTACGACAAGTACTTCGATTTCACGCCCGACGACGCGCCCGAGGCCGTGGCGGCCGAATAGGCTGCCCGGCGCGGCTCACGCGTCCGGTGGCGCGAGGTCGATGTAGGCAATGCCGGGATCGAGCGCGTCGAACTGCGGCGCGCGCTTCTCGGCCAGTGCCTTCAGCCCCTCGCGGAAATCCGGGCGAAGCACGGATTCATCCGCGAAATTGACTGCCCGTTCGTAGCCCTGCTGCACCGTGCTGGTGAGGTCGGCGTAAAGCTGTTCCTTCATGATCCGCATCGACCACGGCGAACTCGTCTCGATGAGTTTCTTCGCATAGGCGCGTGCTTCGTCGAGTAGCTGGTCGTGCGGTACGACCCTGTTGACCATGCCCATCGCCAGCGCTTCTTCCGCCCCGACCATGCGGGCGGAGAACAGCAGGTCCGCTGCTCGCGCCGCGCCGACAAGCCGCGGCAACATCCAGCTCAGGCCCATTTCCGCGACGAGGCCGAGGCGGGCGAAAAAGGTCGAGAAGCGCGCCTTGTCCGAGGCAATGCGCACGTCGGTATAGAGCGCGATCTGCATGCCGACGCCTGCCGCCGCGCCGTTGATTGCGCCGATCACCGGCTTGCCGACCTGGAGCGGGAACCAGTAGGGCCGGTTGGACGTCGGCCGCACGTCGCCGCTGTCGGCGATCTCGTCGAGCTTCGCGCCGTCGCCTCCCGTGCAGAACGCCTTGCCCGCGCCCGTCACCACGATCGCGCGCACTTCCGGAGAGGTCGCCGCCTCCTCCAGCGCCGCGAAATAGCGGGCCGCAATGTCCGGGTTCCATGCATTGCCGCGTTCTGGACGGTTGAAGGTGATCGTCATGATCCCCTCGGACACGTCGGTCAGTAGCGAGGGCAAAGTAGCGGTTTCGGTCATCTGTCTCTCCGGTCAGGCGCGCAGGCAATCTGTGAGCTTGATCCTGCGCGAAGAGACGGGACTTGCCAAGCAAAAGGCCCGGACCGTTTCCGGTCCGGGCCTGATATTGCAGCCGGTCAGGCCGTGACTGTCGATCAGAACTCGACGGTCAGGTCGACACCGTAACGGCGCGGTTCGATGTAGGTGGCAGAAGCACCGCCCGACTGGTTGAAGGGGAACGAGATCGACTTGTTGTCGAAGATGTTCTTGCCCCAGAGCGCGATCGTGCCTTCGAACGCATCGGCGAAGTTGATGTGCTCGAGAGCCATGCGCCCGTTGACCAGCCAGTAGGCAGGAACCGTTCTGGTGTAAGCGGCAAGCTGGCTCTTGATGTTCGCATTGCCCGAAGCGTTCATCGAGGACTGGTAGTTGCCCTGGACACGAGCGGTAAAGATCGTGTCTCCCCAGATCGGCTCGGAAGTGTACTGAGCATAGGCATTGGCAGTCCACTCAGGCCGCAGAGTCGGCAGATAGTCGCTGTCGGGAGCGTCAGCTGCGAGTCCGACTGCGGCTTTCAGCAGGGCCGGAACGTTGCTGAAGGAAGTCTTGGTATAGGAAAGGCTTCCGCCAAGGACCACTCCGTTCACCGGCGCTGCGGTGATTTCAAGCTCGAAGCCCTTCGCCTTCACGTCGCCCTGCGGGTAGACGAATGTGCCCAGCGCACTCCTGACACGGCTGTCGGGAACCAGCGCCTGGAATTCCGGCACGGTGCCCAGCGTGTTGCCGCCTTGCGCGGTCTGGTAATCGTTGTACTTGGCCCAGAACACGGCGAGGTTGGTACGCAGGCGACGATCGAAGAGGTCAGCCTTGAGGCCGGCTTCGGCCGACTTGGCCTTTTCCGGGGCGTAGGCGAACGGACCGGAAGTGCCGCCTGACACATAGGCCGTCGACCACTTGGCATAGACCAGGACGTCGTCCGTCGGACGGAAGTTCGCGCCGACGAGATAGTTGAAATTGTTCTTCTTGTAGTAGTTCGTGCTGGTGATCAGCGGGCAGGCCTTCAGCGCCGCCGACGAAGTGATCGACGTCGGGCAGGTGGCCGTAGTCAGCGAAGTGATCTGCGCGAGCTTCTTGTCGTTGGTGTAGCGACCGCCAAGCACGATATCGAGCTGCGGCGTGACATGGAATTCACCTTGCGCGAAGCCGGCGATGGACCGGGCCTCGTTGTACCCGATGCCTGGCAGGTAGGGGATTTCGTTGTTACCGGCCAACGAGGTGAACGAGACCGTGTTCTGCTGGCCATGCTCGTTGTTGTGATCCTTGCCCTTGAACCAGATGCCGCCGACCGTCAGCGTCATGAAATCGCTGTCATAGTTGAGCTGGAGTTCGTCGCTCCACTGCTTCGAGCGTGAGGCCGGGCCCGAACCGAGGAACATGTACTGCTTGCCGATCTGCGAGTTGGCGACGGCTGCCGCTGTCGCGGCCGGCAATCCACGCGCTTCGAGGAAAGCGGCATACAGAGGCGCTGCCGAGGCCGGGATGGTAAGCGAGTCGACGCCGAGCAGAGATGCCGTCGATTCCACCGAGGACGAACGATAGGCCGCGATATTCTTGATCGAAAGCTGATCGTTGAACTGGTAGGACATCGTCAGGTTGTGGCCTTCCTGGAACACGGCGAGTTCGTCGTTGTAAGAGTTCCAGACCGAGTTCGGACGCTTGGCATTGCTTGCGAGCGGCATGCCTGCAGCAACAGCGGCGTCGATGATGTTGTTCGCATAGGCGCCCAGGAGTCCGCCCAGACCAACCCTGAAGTCATAACCGATCAGGCCTACGCCGTCCGGAGTCTGCGATGCTTCATTGCGATCATATTTGTAGACCGCCTTGAAGTCTCCGCTCTCGAACTTCACGGAAGCGAAGATCGAATCCGAATCCTTGCCGCCGAGCCACGGCGCGGTCTTGACGTACTTCTGGTACTTGAGGCCATTGGTGACGCGGTCAAAAACCGTGACCGGAGCCTCGTTCTTGATGTGACCGCGGTACTTGTTCTTGACGTAGCTGAAATAGGCGCTGAGCGGCCCGAGTTCCGGTGTGTGGGCCGTCAGTTCGTAGCGATAGCCGTCATGGTTGAAGACCGAGCCGGAAACCTTGACGTGGCCTTCGCCCATCGGGTCCATGGTCGAGATGCTGACCGCGCCGGCAGTGGCGTTGCGACCGAACAGGGTGCCCTGCGGGCCGCGCAGCATTTCGATGCGCTCCACGTTGGGCAGGTCGAAGATGCCGCCACGCGGGGTGGAGAGATAGACACCGTCGAGATAGATCGACACCTGCTTGTCGGAGCCGGGAACGACGCCGTAGCTGACCGCGCCGCGTACCGTGAACGACGGGATGGACGAGCCGCCGAGCGACGGGCGCACAGTCACGCCCGGCGCGATCGCGCTCAGGTCGACGACGTTGGTGACGCGGTTCGCGGAAAGCGATTCGCCGGTGACGGCCGAAACGGCGATAGGAACGTCCTGAAGGCTCTGTTCGCGCTTCTGCGCGGTAACGATGATTTCCTCAAGGCCGCCGTTGTCGGCATCCTGGGCCAGGGCCGGAACTGCAAAAACAGAAGTGGCGGCGAAGGCCGTACCCGCAAGCAGGCGCAGCCGAGTGGCACTCGTCATGGTCATTTCACTCTCCCAATGTCCGCGAATTGCGCGGGGTTCCTCAGTGAACTCGCCTATTCCTATTACTCTTTGGAAGTTCTGACCAGACGTGGTGGCATTATTGTGCGCAGGTGTAGCAAATACGCCACAGGGGTGTCAGGCTGTCTGAGCCAGCTCCCTCGCGCGCTCTCGCAGCACGTCCTTGCGGACCTTGCCGGACGGCACCCGCGGCAAGTCATCGACGATCACGAGGTGCTCGGGGAACTTCTGCCTGGCGAGGCCGGCACTGCTCAGGAAACGCTGGATTTCTGCCATATCGACTGTCTCGCCAGCGCGCGGAATGACGAAGGCGCAGCCCTTCTCTCCAGTCGCTTCGCTTGGCATCGCGACAATCGCGACCTCTGCAATCGCCGGGTGGCCGAACAGGACGTCTTCCACTTCCTTTGGACTGATGTTCTCGCCCGAGCGGATGATGATGTCCTTCTTCCGTCCGGTTATCACCAGCCAGTTTCCGAAGACCTGTCGTCCAAGGTCACCCATGCGGAAGAAGCCATCGGGAAGAAAGCTCGCCTCGTTGTCTTCCTGCGCGATGTAGCCTGCGAAAAGGCCCGGCCCGCACATCAGGATCTCGCCTTCCTCGCCTTCGGCGACAGGCTCGTCAGTGACGGCATCGACGATGCGCATCTCGACAGGATAATCGATCCGGCCGTCGGTTTCCGCGCCGTATTTCGCGTCGGCGCGGTCGCGGATGCCCCAGGTCGCGGTGATCATCTCGGTCGAACCGTAGGCGCGGAAGAATACGGCGCCGGGGAGCATGCGGTTGGCGCGCATGATGAGCTCGGGCGAAACCGTGGTGCCGCCGCAGAAGAACAGCTTGAGGCTCTTCAGGCGTTCGGGCGCCGACTCTGCCACATCGAGCATCTGCTGAAGAAACGGCGTAGCTCCTCCGGTAACGGTGCAGCCGTGCCGTTCGATGCAGGCAATCCCTTCGGCTGGCGACCAGACGTCCATCAGTACCGACGTATTGCCGGCGATCCACGGCATGTCGAAGGCCCAGATCGCGCCGGTGATGTGCGTGACGGGCGACGGCATGAAAGTCACGTCGCTTTCGACGATGGGATAGTTCTGCGCCATCGCCCGCACCCGGTGACCATAGGACAGGTGCGTGTGCAGCACGCCCTTGGGCCTGCCTGTCGTCCCGGAAGTATACATGGCGATGAGCACCGAAGCGGGATCGACCGGGGGAAGTGCCGCTTCGTCGGCAGGCGCGCCCGATATTACCTGATCCCAGGTGAGATCGCCTGCATCCCGCACCACGACGACGTCGCGCAGGTCTGGCAGTTTGCCGCGCAGACTTTCAACCATTGCGGCATGGTCGCACTTGCGGAACGTGCCGGGCACGAAGATCGCTTTCGAGCCGCAGTTGCCCAGAATGTATTCGAGTTCGGACTCGCGATAGATCGGCGGGATCGGGTTGATGACAAGGCCGCACATCCGCGCGGCAAGGCCGATCACGGGAGTTTCGGTCCAGTTGGGAAGCTGGAAGGAAATGACGTCGCCCGGCTTCAGGCCGCGCGAAAGAAACCAGCCAGCCAGACGCAGCGAAGCGTCCCAGACTTCGCTGCGCGTGACGCGGCGCTCGCCTTCGATCTGGAACAGAGCCTCGGGGTTTTCTGCCATGCGCCTGCGCGCGGCATCGACCAGCGTCTCGTTTCGCCAGTGGCCTTCGTCAAACCAGCGGCTTGCCAGTTCCTCGCACCAGCGCACCTGGAAGCCGCTCACGTCGGTCTTGCTGATCCATTCCATGCGTCAGTCTCCCGGTTTGGCGTCAGCGCGAGCGCGGCAGTTCGAGTACGCGGTCGGCCGTGATCTCGCGCTGGATTTCGTTGGAGCCGCCCGCGATCGAGAAGACCCATGACCACAGGAAGTCGTGGGTCCACGGGTTGTTCGAGCGGTCACCGTCGAACTCGAAGAAGCCCCAGCCGAGGATCTCGCTGACCAGTTTGCTCAGTGCCTTGTGCGTGGCCGTTACCTTCAGCTTCATCATCGAGCCTTTGGGGCCGGGCATGCCGGTGCGGTCGGTCTCTGCTATGTCGGCAAGCGTCATGGCGCGAATTGCCATGGTCTCGGCCTTGATCGCCGCAAGCCTGCGCGCGATCTCGACGTCCTCGATTGCCGGGCGCTCATCGGCTCCGCGCACCTCGCTGGCCAGCTTGATTGCGCGACCGACTTTTTCGAACAGTTCGAGCTGGTCGGCGATGAAGCCAAGGCCACGCTCGAACGAAAGCGTCGCCATGGCCGTCGACCAGCCGCCGTGCAATTCGCCGACCACGGCAGTGAGGGGCACGCGCACCTCGTCGAAAAACACCATGTTGACGTGTTCGTCGAGCAACATGGTGCGGATCGGCTTGATGTCGATGCCCGGCGTCTTCATGTCGAACGCCAGCCAGGTCAGACCCTTGTGGCGCTGGCTATCGGGATCGGTGCGGATCAGCAGTTCCATCCAGTCGGCATGGGCTGCGTCGGTGGTCCACATCTTGGCGCCATTGACAACGAGGTGATCGCCTTCGACCCGTCCGCTGGTGCGCAGGGCCGCGAGGTCCGAGCCCGCGTTGGGTTCGGAAAAACCCTGGCACCACAGCGACTCCCCGGAAAGGATGCGCGGCAGGTGGTAAGCCTTCTGTTCCTCGGTGCCGCGCGCGATCACGGTCGGCCCGGCATGCATCACCGCGACATAGGTGGTGCTGACATGAGCCGGCGGGGCATGGGCGCGCGAAAGTTCCTCGTACCAGATGACCTGTTGCAGGCCGGACAGGCCGAGGCCGCCGTATTCCTTGGGCCAGGCGACACCGGCCCAGCCATGCTCGAACAGCTTCTTCTGCCAGTCGCGGTCGAATTGCGAAGCGGCGTGGCCTCCCGCCGGACGCGGATCCTTGGGCGTGTTCGCCTGAAGCCACTCGCGCGCACGGGCACGGAATTCGCGGTCTTCGTCGGAATAGCGCAGGTCCATCGGCTCAGTCCTCCAGTTCGGCGTGGAGGAGACTGGCGAGCAGCGTATTGCGGTCGCCGAACAGGCGGGACAGCAGGGCGGCATGCTTCATCAGCAAGTGCGCGTTGTGTTCGTCGGTAACACCGATGCCACCGTGTAGCTGGATGTTGCTGTCGGTCGCGAACAGCGCCGCCTCGTTGGCGAGGTGTTTGGCTGCATCGAGGTGAGCAGGGGCATCACCGCGGCCTTCCTTGAGCGCGGTCGCCGCGTACCAGAGCTGCGCGCGTGCCCCTTCGACCGCGACGGCCATGTCAGCGCAGGTGTGGCGCACCGCCTGCCAGGAGCCGATCGGCTTGCCGAAGGTTTCGCGCACCTTGGCATATTCGACGATCAGGTCGAGCGCGGCTTCGGACAGGCCAAGCAGCATGGCGGCCGTTCCGACCTGCCCGAACTGCCAGCCACGAGGGCCGGTCTGAGTATCGACAGGCTCAGACAGTCCACTCACCACGGCGAGCGAGTTGGCCGGGTCGAGCGCGGGCCGCCCCGCAATCGTCGCATCCGAAAGGTCGTAAAGGGCGGCGCTCCGAGGTGTGACGCAAAGACCGTAGCGCGCATCGAGCGGCCCGATCAGTCGAAAGGCATCGCCATCGACGAGCAGCAGGCCCACCCCGTATTCGCCCGCGACAAGGGCGCTACGCAGTACTTCGTCGCTCGCGCAGTCTGCGGCGAGAGCCTGTGCGAGCACGTCTGCCGGGCCGCACTGGCGTCCGATCTCGCGGAAGAACAGCGCGTGTTCGATTGCGCTCAGGCCGCTGCCGCCCTTGTCTTCGGGGAGGGCCAGCGCGAACCAGCCCATCTCGCCCAGTGTGGCGCGAAGGTCCGCGCCCATGTCCGGCCCGCTGCCCTCGTGGAGCCGCGCGATCGGCAGCGCGTCGGCGATGAAGTCCGCCGCGGCACTCGCGATTTCAAGTTCGTCGCCTTCGGGCGCGAGATACATGCCTCACCCTGTCCTTCGATTCGGCGCGAGATAATGCACCGCCTGCGATTCATTTCTCTAGGCGAGCGGCTCAGGAATGCAACACCCGCCTTGGTTCGCTGGCTGGGCCCGGCCGATCAACCTCGCAGCGGAGTCTCGGCTACGCCCCTAAATCCGCTGTCGACGGCGAACACGGCGCCGTTGGGCAGGGTCGGCTTGTTGAACACGGGAAGGTCGAGCTGGCACGAGGTGACATAGAGAGTTGCAAGGTCCGGCCCGCCGAACGCAGGTTTGGTCGGGTTGGAGAAGGGCAATTCGACAATCCGCTCGAGCGTTCCGTCTGGAAGGTAACGGCGCAAGCGCCCGGCTGCGACATTGGCGAGCCAATACCCGCCTTCGCTGTCGACCGTGGCGCCATCGGGGAAGCCTTCGCCTTCCTCCAGCTTGAACAGCAGGCGAGGGTTCGATGGCGTGCCGGTCTCGGGATCGTAATCGTAGACGCTGACGCTCCGGCTCGGGGCATCTGCCATGTAGATGAGCCGTCCGTCCGGGCTGAATGCGAGGCCGTTTGCGACTGCCACGCCATCGAGCACCGGCGTCAGTTCGTCTCCATCCAGCCGCAACCACTTTCCCTGCCGCGAATTCCGGTCATGCCCGAAGTCGTGGTCGTAGCAGCCAATCCAGAACCGTCCTTGCCTGTCGCAATGACATTCGTGCAGCTTTACCTGCGGCAGCAGGCCGGACTTCACGCGCAGATCGAGAGACCCAGTGTCCGGATCGAAATCGTAAAGGCCATCCGCAAGTGCCACCAGCAGACCGCCGCCTGCCTTGTGAACGAAACCGCCCACGCGGTCGGGGAAATCCCACTTGGCATGTTCGCCTGTCGAAGGCGACCAGCGGTGAATTTCGGGCGGGTTCTCGCAATTGACCCACCACAGCGCCTGATCCTCGACCGACCAGATCGGTGTCTCGCCAAGATGGTTGTTGGCATCGTAGGCCACCGTCACTTCGTTCATGCCTGTCCTCTCGCTTGTCGGTGCTACTGTCTGCGGGGCAGGTCAGCTTTACAAGCTTCAATTGCCAGCCTGACCCGCTCGTGCCATCCTTTCAGGGTGGCCGCGAGATGCGCGCGGCCCATCGAGGAGAGTTCCCATGGCCAGTGTCGCCGCCCGCTACGATGTCGCCCCACTGTCTGAAGGCGTGCCGTTCGGCGCGACCGTTTCCGGGCTGACCCTGGCTTCGCTCAAGGACGAAGCAGTGCGCAAGTCACTTTACGACCTGTGGATCGACAAGGGCGTAATCCTCTTCCGGGGCTGCGAGGACAGCGAGGAAATGCAGCTGGAGCTCAGTTCATGCTTCGGCAAGAACGAAGAGCACCTGTTCCCCTCGGTTCGGACCCAGGGCAATTCGGCGCTCACCAATATCAAGTTCTATCCCAATGACGGCGCTCTCTACGATGTCGGGGGCGAGCAGCGCGGCGGCTGGCTTCCGTGGCATTCCGACCTTGTCTACAGCGCGGCGATCAATCACGGCGGTATCCTGCGTCCGCAGCTTATTCCACCGCGCTTCGGCAAGACCGGGTTTTTGTGCCAGATCGCTGCCTACGATCGCCTGCCGCAAGACTTGCGCGAGAAGATCGAGAACCTGCACGTCGTCTACGAGATTCGGATCGATTTCACAGAACTTCGCTTTGCCAACACCAAGAACGTGAAGTTCCTGCGAATGGCAGAATCGGGCCTCGCCATCGAACGCAACAGGTTCACCTACCCACGCGTTATTCATCCGATGGTCTATACACAGGAGCTGACGGGCCGGAAGGTTCTTAACGTCTCGCCCGGCTTTGCCTTTGGCATCTACGAGAACGGCTCCTACGAAGGCGACGAGTTGCTGCACGAGGTCTGCAAGTATTGCATGGACCCCGAGCTCGCCTATTTCCACGACTGGCAAATGGGCGACATGGTGCTGTGGGATAACTGGCGGGTGCTGCACTGTGCAGAAGGAACCCATCCCGAAGATTCGCGCCTTATGCTGCGCACGACGATCGCGGGCGATTATGCGCGGGGGCGCGCTCTCGGCGTCGACGGGCCGGTCGCAGATTTCGACATCTGATCGGTCCGATCCGCTCAAAGCCATATAGGTAAAGGATTGCGTCAAAGGCGCGATCCGCTACCCATGGGCGCGCAATGCGGCTTTCCGGTCGCCTGCGTCCCGGGAGAGAGAATGAATACGAGCGTCGGGAATTCAGGGGCCGCGCAGGAATGGCGGCGCAGCTGGACGGTCGTACTGGCAGGGGCGCTCGGCTTCGCGCTTTCCTCCGTGACGATCTATTCGCTCGGCCCGTTCATCGCCCCGCTGGAAGCCGAATTCGGCTGGTCGCGTGCGCAGATCGCCTCGGGCATGACCCTCTATTCGATCCTGGGCATCTTGCTGACGCCATTGGCGGGAGTGGTGATCGACAAGGTCGGGCCGCGCCGGGTGGGGCTGGTTGCCATTATCCTTTACGCGATCACCTTCAGCTTTCTTTCGCTCGCGACGGCATCGCTGCTTTTCTGGCTGTTTCTCTGGTTCGTCCTTTCGCTCGCCAGCGCGCCGATGAAGCCGACGACGTGGACGGCAGGCGTTTCGAGCGTGTTCGACAAGGGCAGGGGGCTTGCCATCTCGGTAATGCTGTGCGGGGCGGCCCTCAGCTCGACGTTGACGCCAATCTATGCGATCTGGCTGATCGACAACTACGGCTGGAGAGTGGCCTATCTGGCCCTCATCTGGACTTTCGTCGCTGTCGTTTTTCCGGTCGTTTTCCTGTTCTTCTCGAGCGCGGCGGACCGTGTCCGCATGGCCGGGCCAAGCGACCGGCAAAAGGCTGACGAGCTTGCCGGGGTGGACTGGCGCGAGGGCCTGCTGTCGTGGAAGTTCGCGAGGCTGGGCGCAGCTGCCTTCGTGACAACACTGGTCATCATCTCTTTCGTTTCCAACCTCATTCCGCTCTTCTCGTCTCAAGGCATCTCGCGCGGTCAGGCGGCCGGAATTGCCGGATTGGCAGGCATGTCGACGGTGGTCGGCAGACTGGTAGGCGGCTACCTGCTCGATCGCATCAATGGCAGCATTGTCGGCGGGGTGAGCTTGCTGGTGCCTGCCATTTCTGCTGTGCTCATACTCGCCTATCCCGGATCGATCCCGATGGCTTCGGTCGCGGTATTGATCCTTGGCCTTGCCCTGGGTGCCGAGCTTGATTGCGTCGCCTACCTGACAACCCGGCATTTCGGGCTCAAGGCGTTCGGTACGATCTTCGGAGTGATTTCCGGCCTGCTGGCCTTCGCGACGGGGCTTGGGCCGTTTCTCGTAAATCTGGGTTACGACATTACCGGAGCCTACACGATCACGCTTCAGGCCTATCTGCCCTTGTCTCTGATTGCGTCGGTGCTGTTCTTCAGCCTTGGCCGCTATCCCGATTTCGCTGCGGCACAGGCTAGCGAGGCAGGCTGACCGGTTGGCTATGGGCGCGTGCCAGCACGTCCTCGCCATAGTGCCCGCGGATGAAGAACTCGATCCGCTCCCGAAGTTCCTCTTCACTAGGCGGCCCCGAACGCCAGTCCGTATAGGTCATCAGCGGGCGGCTGCCCTGGATGAGGTCGTTGAACATGGTCACCGATCGGGCGTGATTGCCGGGCGGGATCGCGCCTGCCTGTTCCAGCGTAACAAATATTTTCTCGATGTTGCGTTCGAACCTGCCGAAGATCGACATGGCGGTCTGCTTCATGAAGTCGGGGAAGCGATGGCTTTCGGCGATCATCAGGCGCATCAGCCCAATCGAGTGAGGCCGGAACGTGACATCCAGCGAATATTGTGCAGCACGCATAAGCGCATCGAACAACGTATCGCCTTCCTCGATCTGCGGCTTGGCGATGGCTCCGGCAGCGTCGCGCGCGTAGATGACCTCGCGGAACAGCGCTTCCTTGTCGCCGAAGTGCTGGTAGAGCGTGCGCGTCGCCACGCCCGCGCCGCGCGCGATATCGATCAGTGACGTGCCCGCGTATCCGTGGGTCACGAACAGCTCGGTGGCGACGGCCATGACCTTCGCCTTGCGCCGTTCTAGTTCGGCTGCAGTCGGGCGTCCGGGCTGACCGCTGCGGGCCGGATTATCGCTTTTCATCGTTGCCATTGCATTTCCCTCAGGAAGCAATGGCCGATCTTGCATTGTCAGTCAAAACGTTGCGTGTTCGATCCGTTCCGATCTGGATCGCAGAATGTCGGCAGCAGGCGCAGTTCGACCATTGCAGACAACTGGCGACGCAGGGAAACCAGCGAATCCACGCAACCGCCAAAGCCGGCCTGACGCAGTTTGATCGTGCTGACGATCATTGGCACCGCCTTCTCGGCGATCTGCCCGCTGTTGAGGATGTCGAGGTAGGTTTGCGACTGGCCGAGCACGGCGTCGAGATCCTGCAAAAGCAGGTGTTCTCGCGCGGCAAGCGCAGCCCAGGCCGCGCGGTTTTGCGGATCGGCGAAGAAGCTGGTGAAATTTTCCGGCGCTTCGCCTGACGTGCCCAGTTCCAGAGCCTCCGCCAGTTCGTGCCAGGCATGGCGCAGTGCGAACATGTCACCATTGGTGAAATTGAACGTCTCACCGCGCGCTGCCTCGCTCGTTGCAGCCCAGACCATCGCCTCGGCAAAAAGGTCCGCATCAACCATTTCCCACAGTGAAACGGAGTCGCCCGGCAGGACGAAGGGCAGGCCGCGCTCGCGGCAGATTGCGGCGTAGGCGCCTAACCCTGCGACGGGGTTCATCGCGGCTCCCGGTGCGCTGCCGAGCAGGACTTGCGGCCGCCAGATGGTGAAGGAGAACCCGTGCCGCTCGGCCTGTTCGCGCGTGAAATCCTCGTGCAGCCAGTAGAAATTCCGGTGTTCGTCGCGCGGACTGCTCTCTCGCAATGGTATTGTCACCGGGTGCAGGTGCGCGCCGTAGCCCTTGCCGCCCTGCATGATCGAGACATGCTCCATGTGGCCACGCCGCGCCAGCGGACCGAGCAGGTTGCGCAGCATCTGGCCGTTCTGCTCGATCAGGGCGTCGTCCTGCCAACCTGTAGCAAGACCGGGAGCTTCCGCTACCGCGGCATAGACAAGGTGAGTCACTGGCGGCAGTTCGCTCACCAGATCCGCACAGGCATCGGCCTTGGTCAGATCGGCGGCACGGTGATCGAACGCGCAATCCGGCGGTACGATGGGCTTGCGCCGGGACAGGGCGGTGACCCGCCAATCTCCCGCGCGAGCAAAAGCCTTGAGAGCGGCTGCACCGATCACGCCGCTCGCCCCGGCGATCAGCACATGGCGCTTCTCAGGATCGGCTGGCAGGGTCTCGTTTTCATGGTTATGCATCGCTCGCAAAATCATGGGGTAGAGGAGAGGTCATGACAAGGTTTTCGGGCAGGGCGGTTATCGTCACCGGCGGCGCCAGCGGCATCGGCGAAGCCACGGCAGCACGGTTTGCTTCCGAAGGCGCGCTTATCACCGTTGCCGACATGAACGAGCCGAACAACCTGCCCCAAGGCGCGCTGTTCGTGCGCACGGACGTGACGGACGAAGCGCAGGTTGTGGCCATGGTCGAACAGACGGTGGCGGAACGCGGAAAACTCGATTGCATCGTCAACAATGCCGGCATCGGCGCGGCCATGCCGACTTCGATCTTGCCGCTCGAATCCTGGGAAAAGATCTTTGCGGTCAATTCGACTGGCGTGTTTATTGGCTGCAAGGCGGCGATTCCTCATCTCGAAGCCACGCGCGGGTGCATCGTCAATGTAGCCTCGATATCGGGCCTTGGCGGCGACTATCTCATGAGCGCCTACAATGCGTCGAAGGGCGCGGTGGTGAATTTCACGCGCGCTCTGGCGATGGAATGCGCCGAGATGGGCATCAGGGTGAACGCAGTCTGCCCCGGCGTGATCGAGACGCCGCTTGCAGCGGGCGCCCTCGACCGGGCAGAAGACCGCGATCACTGGATGGAACTCGTTCCCTTGCATCGCGCCGGTCAGCCCGGCGATATTGCGGGGGCCATCGCTTTCCTGGCTTCCGATGATGCGAGCTATGTCACCGGCCATAACCTCGTCGTGGACGGCGGCATCACCGCCCATACCGGCCAGCCCAATTTCATCCGGCGTCAGGCCGTGCGGTCGTCGAGCGGCAACTGAGAAAGAGAACAGCAGGAGAGAATGGCCATGACAGGAATCGTTCGCCGCAAGGCGCTTATCACCGGAGCGGCCGGCGGCATGGGGCGGGCCTGCGCCTGGCTGTTCGGCGCGACCTGCGACCTTGTCCTCAGCGATGTCTCGAAAGACCGGCTCGATGCCTTTGCCAAGGAACTGCGCGATGCCGGGAACATCGTGACCGCGCACGCCGGGGACATGCTGGACGAGGCGCATCTGGCCTCTCTCGCCGCTGAGCTGGATTCGGAGCGTGCCTGCTCGGTGATCCACACGGCTGGCCTGTCGCCTGCGCTGGCGGACTGGCAGGCGATCATGAAGGTCAATCTCGTCGCCAGCGAAATGCTCATGCAAGCCTTGAAGCCAAGGCTCGCGCCCGGAAGCGTCGTGGTGCCGATTGCCTCGATGGCAGGCCACATGATGCCCGCCATTCCCGAGATCGACGCGTTGCTGGTTGATCCTCTGGCCGATGGCTTCATTCAGGGCATCGGCGCTGCGGTCGAGGCGATGGGCGGCCAGGGCGGCGATGTCGGTAAGCGCGGCGTTAGCTATTCGCTCTCCAAGCGGGGCGTGCATCTTCATACCGAGCGTTGGGGTATCGCTCTCGGGTCTCGCGGCGTGCGCGTAGTCAGCATATCTCCGGGCGTGATCCACACGCCGATGGGCCTTGCCGAGAACGAGAAGACTCCGGGAGCCGCCGATACGATGAATGCAGCGGTGGTCGGCCGGATCGGTACGCCGATGGACATTGCGATGGCCGCGAAGTTCCTGTGCAGCGACGAAGCCAGCTTCATCACTGCGACCGACCTGAAGGTTGATGGCGGCTCTACCGCCTCGTTAATGCCGCCGAAGGGCTGACAGAGCAGGAAAATGATAATTCCTTCAGTTCGCGGTTGATTTCACGATGTTCATCCCGGCCTCCTCCTCCTCGTTGTCACGCTTCGGCACCTGATTAACATACGGATATTTTGCAATAAATTATGGTATCCGTGTAGCGCCCTGTGCCTCGGCCATTTAGGGAGGCTCACAAATATCAGGGGGCAAGTTTGGGGGCCTATCCCCTTTACATACGGTGATTACTCTGGTATATAATGGGTATGACGAAGCCCAAGCCCCTCACCACAGCGCAGTTTTTCCGCCAGTTTCCTGACGACGAAACTTGCCTCAAGCATCTATTCGAAACTCGCTTCGGGCAGGGCTTTGAATGTCCGTCATGTGGACGCTCTGCCAACTGGTATCGCATCAAGGCTGAGCGCGCTTATTCCTGCCAGTGGTGCGGCCATCACCTGCACCCGACTGTCGGCACGCCGTTCGAGCAAACCCGGACGCCATTGCAGCTTTGGTTCTATGCGATGCACCTGTTCACCACTACGCGGCATGGTGTCAGCGCCAAGGAACTACAGCGCCAGCTTGGTGTGACCTACAAGACGGCATGGCGCATGGCCGCGAAAATCCGCGAGCATATGGCGGACGTTGACGGCGAAACTCCTGTCGGCGGTCCCGGCACACATGTCGAGGTTGACGAAACGCTGGTCGGCGGTGTCAAGAAGGGCAAGCACAATCGCGGCTCTGCCGCCAAGACGGTTGTCGTCGGCGCTCTGGAACGCGGTGGAAACGTAATCGCCAAGGTCGTGCCTAATCAGCGGAAGGAAACGCTTGTGCCTTTCGTGACAGAGAACGTCGAAAAGGGCGGCGTAGTCCACACCGACGAACTGGCGAGCTATAGCGGGTTGGGCGCGAAGGAATACCGGCATGCGACGGTCAACCACGGCGCAGAGGAATATGCGTATTACGACTACCGGCTAGGCGATACCGTGACGGTCAACGGGATCGAGAATTTCTGGCGGCACCTCAAGTGCTCGATCAATGGCACGCACACCAGCGTGAGCGCCAAGCACCTGAACCGCTACGTCAAGGAATTTGAATACCGCTTCAATCGTCGGAATCGTCCCGAGACGATGCTTTCGGAGCTTCTTTCGACTTTCCGGCCATTGCCTGCAAAGTCGCGTTGAAGGCGTCCAGATCGCCTATCTCGTCCTTGTGTTCGGCTATGAACTGGTCGAGCTTGCCTTGGTCAATGGCTTCACGAAGGGTTATCATCATGCGGTTCCAACCGCCGCCATCGCTTGCTTGGCGCTTGCCTCGTCAAATTCCGACTTTTTCCAAATCAGGTCCTGCATAGCGGACGAAGTCGAAACACCTTGCCGGACGGCATACGCACTGGTCGCGACGGACAGCCCGACAGCCACTTGAATTACCCATCCCTGCAACGGGAGCCATAATGCGAACATTGCGAAAGCCGTGGCACAAATCGCCGCGATCTGTGCTGCATGGCACCATCCCACGAAATGCAGGTAGTGGTTCAACAGATTGTGCTTCCGAAGGTGCTGGCAGAACGAGCCTGCACCGACGATCTCGTAGATTTTCCCGAATGCAGACCAGCACAGGGCGAGGATTATGCCGTTGAAGGTCAAAATCGAAGCCAGCACAGCCAACGTCTCTGCTCGCTTGCTGCCATCCCAAAAGTCAGGGGGAAGCTCGACAACCAGCCATGCGCTGACAGCCAACGAACCGATGAGCCAATAAGGTATCAAGTCGCTGGTGCGACCATGCGTTAGCGTAAGCTGCCACGAGTCAAGCAGGCTCTTCAAGAATGTCGGACGCATCATCTCCACCATAGAATCGCACAAGTTCCGCTACAACGCTAGCCATTACCTCGTCATCCTCACCATCTTCGACAAACACCCGAAGAGGCTGCTCTTTTTCCATTTGCTTGATGTTCTCTGACTTCTCCATACTGAACGGTGGCTTGCGAATCTGCGCCACGCTGCCGGCATCCGTCTCACCCTTGAAGCCGACGACACCGTAGCCACCCTCGGCTAATTCGGCAGTTTGTCCGATGACGCCTTCGTCTCGGTGCATCTCACCGCCAGGCATCGGTTTGGAAACGCCACGATAGACGCCGATCCCCTCAGCCTCCATTGAAGCATCAAGCGCAGCCGAGAGAGCGCCCGGCGGTGTTGGATTGATGCGGCGCACCGTGAAAGAGTATTCCTTGAGGCTCAGCTGATCCAAAACATTGCTGACATCGCCGGGTTGCAAGAACCAGAATGTGAACGATCCACCAGCCATGTGTCGAAATGCAGAACGTGTGCGAGAAAGCGCCGACCGAGCGCCCATATGCATCGCACTCACTCGGTCATTTATCGCCATGACACCTAGCCGTGGCAGCGCGAGAATATGCGTGTGGACTATGTTATCGTCCGCCTCAATTCGTTGTTGAATTTCTTGATTGGCCGCATCGTAGTTTGTGACGGTTCGCTGCCCCGGAACATGGCCGATTGCCCATGTGACAGCCGTCTCCCCTGCAATTTCAACCTGACGCGGACGCATTACGACAACGTCCTTCCGGCCCTCTCTTTCCGCCTTTGCTCCATGCGCAAAGTAGGTGCCTTGTATTTCCGTCAGCGCCTGCGTCAGACCAGACGCGTCTAGTAATTCGTCGTCGATATGCGCTGTGTAACGACAAAATAGGTAAGGAACTTTTCCCATGCGGCCCTCCCATTGCCCGGAAGGATGAGGCTATGCGTGGCATGTCGGGGAGTCTAGCGCGTTAACCCTTACCTATGGGAAAGGGATACACCCCCTGCAGATTATCCGCGACTGGGTCC
>JAGREN010000111.1 GCA_020446505.1 Novosphingobium sp.
AACCCGATGATCAAGATCACCAATATCGTCGCCCTGCTGCTGCTCGCAGCGCTGGCGGCAGGCTGATCTGACCACCCCAACTTGTTGAAAAGCCCCGTCCGGAGCGATCCGGGCGGGGCTTTTCTATGGGTTAAGGCTTGGACCGCCCGCTGTGCCGATGCGGGATCGAGCCTCAGAACTTAGGAGTTTGGTGATTAACCGGTGTTAGGGCTTTCGTGCCTTTCTCTCGAAAGGCGCAACGAACGAGGTCCAGAACCGGATGGCGAGTACCGCCGCCCCTGTTGCGACACGCGCAAAACCCCTCGCCGCTCCGACGGCGAGCGTGCTACGCTGCGCGATGGAATCGGCGACATGGCGCGATCTGGTCGACGACGTCGCTGCGTGGGATCGTCTCGCTACAGAGGCCGTCGAACCCAATCCCTTTCTCGAGAGCTGGTATCTGCTGCCCTCGCTGCAGGCCTACGATCCGCAGGGCCATATCCGCATTCTGCGCTTCGATCACGGCGGAAAGCTCGCCGGAATCCTGCCCGTGGCTTCGCAACGCCGCTACTACGGCAAGCCGATCCCCCACCTTTCAGGCTGGCAGCACGATAACATTTTCCTCGGCGCGCCACTGGTCGAAGCGGGCCGCGAGATCGAGTTCTGGAAAGCCCTGCTCGGCTGGTCAGACCGGAATGCCGGAATGGCGCTTTTCCTTCATCTCTCCCAGATGAGCCTCGATGGTCCCCTGATGTCGGCGCTGGAAACGGTGCTGGCAACGCAGGCGCGCGAAGGGGCGCTTGTACGCCGCGAAGAACGCGCAATCCTTTCATCGGGAATGAACGCCGCCGAATACCGGGCAGCCGTCTTCTCTTCGAACAAGAGAAAAGACCTGCGCCGCAGAAGCAACCGCCTGGCCGAACTGGGCGAAGTCCGCTTTGAATGGCAGGACGATGCCAGCGACATCGAGCGATGGTGCGCGCAGTTCCTTACGCTCGAAGCATCAGGCTGGAAAGGCGAAGCCGGCTCGGCGATGGTGCAGGATCAGGCCAAGCGCGCCGTCTTCACGCAGTCGCTCACGGGTGCTGCCGAACGCGACAGGCTGCTGCGCCTGGCCCTACTGCTGAACGGTGAGCCGGTCGCGATGCTGAGCACTTTCGTCACGCCGCCCGGTGCATTCGGCTACAAGACCGCTTTCGACGAAGACTATAGCCGTTTCGCTCCCGGCATCCTGCTCGAACAGGAGTTCATGGCGGTGCTCGACCAGCAGCGCTTCGACTGGTGCGACAGCTGCGCCGCAACCGACCACCCGGTGATGAACGACATCTGGCGGGAGCGCCGCGCCATCGGAAAGATTTCCATCGCGATTGGCGGAAAACTGCGCCGCCAGCTTTTCAAGCAACTGATCCGGCATGAGAGAGGCCAAACTGCCTTAGGAGTACGTCAATGAACAACTTCACCGATGAGTCATGCGAAGCCTTTTCCCGGAATTATCCGGAAGTCCCCCACAGCCTTGTCCACACGCTGGACAGCCATCCGCTGCTGACGCTCGAATCGCTGGCAGAGCTGGCCGATTCGCTGCCGATGAAGGATCGCGAATGCAACGTGGGCGATCTGCCAATCGGCGTCGATGAAGTGCCCGAGCAATTCCTGGATAACCTTGGCGAACGCCTTCTCAACATCGATAACGCGGGTTGCTGGATAGCCCTGCGTCATGTCGAGCAAAACGCTGCCTACAACCAACTGCTCCATGACCTGTTTGCCGATCTGAAGCCTGCGATCGAATCCGCGACGGGAAAGATGCTTCAGATCGAGGGCTATATTTTCGTTACCTCACCGGGCGGTGTTGCGCCGTTCCACATGGATCCCGAACACAACATCCTGCTGCAGGTAAAAGGCAGCAAACTCTTCACGACCTTCCCTGCCGGCGATCCGCGCTATGCCCCGGACGAGCAACACGAGGCCTATCATGTAGGCAGGGGGCGGCACGAACTGCGCTGGCGCGACGAGCTGGCCGACGGTGCAGTGGAATGGCACCTCGGACCCGGCGATGCGCTCTATGTGCCGGTCATGGCGCCACATTACGTCGTGAACAGTCAGGAGCTTTCCATCTCGATCTCTGTAGTCTGGCGATCCGAGTGGAGCTTCGAGGAAGCCGATGCCCGCGCGTTCAATGGCCTGTTGCGCAAGGCTGGCATATCTCCTTCTCGCCCCAGGCGCTGGCCGGAACAGAACCGCGCCAAGTCGCTCGCCTGGCGCGCACTTCGCAAGACAGGCGTAGTCGACTGATCGGAGCTGTCGGCTTCAGCTTTCGAGCAGAAGGCTGAAATCGCGCATCAGATCGTTGCAGCGAGCGTCGAGCACGAGCAGCAGATCGTCGTGCTCGATGCCAAGCTTGCGCTTGAGCATGCGGATCACCGAATTGCGGTTCGTCGGCGACATGCCGTGAACGGTGATCGCGACTTCCGGATCGTGCGACAGGCTGTAATCGACCAGCAGTTCGACGTTCTGCGGCTGGAAACCGAAGCCGAGGAACACGATACGCTTGGCACTCGAGACCACGGATCGGATCTGCAGCAGCAAGTTGTGATCGCGCTGCACTTCGTTGGTCGTGCGTATCAGGCTGGAGAGGTTGTGGATATTCCACGGTTGCTCGGTGCCCCATTCACAGTCAGCCGCTTCGCCCTTTTGCCAGGGTAGCCGTCCGATCGTACCATAGGGATGGATGATGCGCAGTTTGGCCGCGACGATTGCCTGCGCTTCCTTGAGCTCCATGCCAAAGGCCACGACCATGGCCCAGGGCAGGAAATGCTCGATCGAACGGTCGTAGTTGAAGCTGATGATAGACAGGTCGTCGAGGCACCGCTCGACCTGCGAGCGCGGCACGCCCGAGGTGACGAGCTGACCGAGCTGATAAAGCCAGGTGTCCGCGCCCTGTATCGGCAGGTCGCCAGGAATCCGCGGTTCCGGACGCAGGATCGACTTTGCCTCGGCCTGACAGATGAAGTGCACGGTGGCGAGCTTGCCCGCCGCCAGAATAAGCTGGTCGGTATCGTGCTGGTCGAGCAGGCTGTCGATCGAGCGAGTCAGCTTGGAAGCGATGCGGATACGATCGGCAGCGGCGTGAATATGCTGTTCGTTCTTGCCGAGGCGCGTCGACATCTTCTGCAGATACTGGGCCAGCAGGACGCTGTCCTTCATCTGCAACCCGGTGCCAAAACGGCTGAAATCGAAACTTTGGCCGATGCGTGCAAGCAGTTCATCATTGCCGGGAAACTGCAGTTCGCAGCTCGCACCCGCCCCGACGATTAGCGTGGTCTTGCTGCGTATCATCGGCTTTGAGTGGCTCCGTCCCGCCTGGGACCGCCCATTTGCGCGCCCGGCCAGGTAGAAATACGAGCAGTATGGTTAAGATTGCCTAACCATCCGGCGCCGCAAGGAAAATGGCTTCGCGCCTATGCTAACCGGCCGGGTGGTAGAAATCGTAGATCTTGCGCGCCACGCCTTCGCTGATGCCGGGCGTGCGTTTCAGGTCGTCGAGCGCGGCGGCCCGAACTTTGCCGGCAGTGCCGAAATGCAGCAGCAGGGCGCGTTTGCGCGACGGGCCGATGCCCGGAATTTCGTCCAGCGGGCTCGCCTGTATCGCGCGGCTGCGCTTGGCGCGGTGCGCACCGATGACATAGCGATGCACTTCGTCGCGCAGGCGCTGGAGGTGGAACAGGACCGGCGAATTGGTCGGCAGCATTTTCTCGCGACCATCGGGGAAATGGAACACCTCGCGTCCCTCGCGGCCATGATGCGGCCCCTTGGCGATGGCGATCAGCGGCACGTCCTCGACGCCCAGTTCCTCCAGTGCGTCCCTGACCGCGCTCATCTGGCCCTTGCCCCCGTCGATCAGCACGAGATCGGGCCAGGTCGAAACGCCATCGCCAGTCTGCCGCTCGCGATCCGGGTCGTCCTCCAGAGCGCGCCCGAACCGGCGGGTCATCACCTCGCGCATCATCGCGAAGTCATCGTTGGTCTGCGCCGACTTGATGTTGAACTTGCGGTACTGGTTCTTCACCAGACCTTCCGGCCCGGCGACGATCATTGCGCCGACGGCCTTGGCACCCTGAATGTGGCTGTTGTCGTAAACCTCTATCCGGCGCGGAATGTCCGGCAGTTCAAGGAATTCGGTCAATTCCTCCATGACCTTGGCCTGCGAACCACGCTCGGCCATGCGCCGTTCGAGAGCTTCCAGCGCATTGCGGCTCGCCTGTTCGACAAGGCGCCGCCGGGTGCCACGCTGAGGCACCGAAATCTCCACCTTGCGGCCTGCGCTCTCTCCGAATGCTTCTTCCAGGAGCGCAGCCTCCGGTAATTCCCGGTCGACCAGGATTAGCCTCGCTGGCGGCACTTCCTCGTAGAACTGGGCGAGGAAGCTCTCCATCACCTCCGCTTCGCTCAGGCCTTCGGTGTGGCTGGGAAAGAATGCACGGTGGCCCCAGTTCTGGCCGCCCCGGATGAAGAACGCCTGCACGCCGATTTGCCCTGCCTTGGCAGCCAGAGCGAAGATGTCGGCCGTATCGATGCCTTCGGCGTTGATCGCCTGCGATCCCTGAATGAAGGTCGCGGCACGCAGCCGGTCGCGCAGCATGGCAGCGCGTTCAAAATCCAGCGCTTCGGCGGCTTCCGCCATCTGCGCCTCGATCTCGCGCTGCACCGCGCTCGACCGGCCACCAAGAAAGTCCTTCGCCTGCCGCACCAGTTCGCCATAGCCCGCCTCGTCAATGCGGCCCACACAGGGGGCCGAGCACCGCTTGATCTGGTAGAGCAGGCAGGGGCGGGTGCGGCTCTC
>JAGREN010000112.1 GCA_020446505.1 Novosphingobium sp.
TGCCTTCGCGGCAGGAGCGGCGGAATGTGAGCGAAGGATCCTGCTCGCTCTTCATCTTGATGAGCGCGTCGAGCACCATCGGGCCGCACGAATCGAGATCGATCTCGAAGGTGTCGTAGCGCGGGTTCTCGCCAGAGACGGGATCGTAGCGATAGACCGTGAACTTGCGGACTTTCGTCGCCCCCTCGGCCTTGTGGACCTTGCCATGCTTCTTGATCTTGCTGTTGGCCGGGAGAGTGAAAGTCGCCATCGTGATACCCTGTTTGCTCGCGATTCCGCTCTCTCTAGCGGTTCGCAGCCATAGGGCAAGGGGGCTTGCCAGTTCATCCCATCAGGGCAAGGCTGCCAGAAAGTTTGAGGGGGCGTTTGATGAGCGAATGGCAGGGCCGTACTGCGGTGATATCGGGTGGGGGAAGGGGCTTCGGCAAGGCCTTTGCCGTGGCGCTTTGCGAACGCGGCGCTCACGCGGTTCTTGTCGACCTTGACGGTGCTGCGGGCGAGCAGGCGGCGCTGGAGTTGCGCGAAAAAGGCTGGTCTGCTGAGGCACTGCAAGGCGACGTTACCGACGCCGCGCGCATGGACGAGGTGATGCAGCAGGCAGCCGGGCAGAATGGCGGCATCGACCTGCTGATAAATAATGCCGGGCTTCACAGCGACGAATACAGCCAGCCTATGCGCGTGCTTGGCGTCGAAAAGGTCCGCCGCCTGTTCGACGTGAACGTGATGGGGACAGTGATCTGTACTCTTGCTGCCGTGCCATTCATGGCGGGGCGGGTCGGTGCGAACGTCATCAGCATCTCGTCGATGGCGGCCTATCCGTCGGGGACTGCCTATGGCGCGTCCAAAATGACGGTGGCAGCACTTACCATCGCATTTGCGAGCGAGCTTGGAGGGGAGGGGATCCGGGTCAATGCAATCGCACCCGGCATGATCCTGACCGAAACGATCAAGGCCGAATTGCCGCAAAATATCAAGGATTTCGTCAAACGGTCACAGTCGCTCGACGCCGATGGCGCGGAAAGCGATATTGTCGCCGCCATGCTCTATCTGTCAGGCAGCGGGGCCCGGTTCGTTACCGGCGAAACCCTGCGCGTGACGGGAGGAATGGGCGCGGGAGTCTGACCCCCGCGCCACGTTCCGGATTATTCCCCGAAGGTACGCTGCCACCAGCCGCGACGCGGCGGCTCTGCCGGTTCGGCACTGGCCTCAACGGGTGCGCTATCGGTGCTGGCAGGTTCGGATGCTTCGCTTTCAACCGGGGCAGGGGCGTCTTCAACCGCTTCAGCAGCTTCTTCGACCGCCGGTTCCTCGACCTTCTTACGCCGGGTCCGCTTCGGCTTGGCAGGCGCTTCCTCGGCTGCAGGCTCGGCGACAGCTTCGCCCTGGCTCTGAGGCGCAGTTTCTGAGTCAGCCGTCTCGGCTTTCTTGCGGCGAGTCCGCTTGGGTTTGGCGGGCGCCTCCTCAGCGGCCGGTTCGGC
Source organism: Novosphingobium sp. (assembly GCA_020446505.1). Taxonomy (GTDB): domain Bacteria; phylum Pseudomonadota; class Alphaproteobacteria; order Sphingomonadales; family Sphingomonadaceae; genus Novosphingobium. The sequence continues at coordinate 1,479 of JAGREN010000112.1, forward strand.
GACTGCATCGCCTTGGGCTTCAGACGCTGCTTCGGCTTCGGCAGTGTCTGCCTTCTTCCGACGCGTGCGCTTCGGCTTGGGAGCCGGTTCAGTGTCAGTGGCTTCTTCGGCTTCGGCTGCAGGAGCCTCGGCAGCCTGTGCAGGCACCGGTTCGCTCTCGGCGGTTTCGACTTCCGGCGCCTCTTCAGCCTCCGGGCCGTAATCTTCGCCAGTGCTGTCCTCTTCGCCGGTGCCGTCCAGCTGGACGTCGCCTTCGCCGTCACGACCGCGACCCCGCCGGCGACGACCGCCACGACGACGGCGCTTGCGCGGCGCATCGCCATCTTCTTCCGATTCGCCATCACTGAAAGTTTCGGCGTCGCCTTCTGACGCTTCGGCTTCCTCGTCGGCAGATTGCTCGCGATCGCGGTTGCGACCCTTGCCGCCTCGGCGGCGGCGGCGCTTGCGGCGTGAACCGCCTTCGCCATCGCTTTCGAAATCGCCTTCTGCTTCTTCTTCGTCCTGGTCCTCGGGGAGGTATTCCTCTTCCTCCTCGTAGGTGTCGACGATGGGCTCGAATACGGGAAGGCTGGTCGGACGCGGACCGGACGAAAGGACGCGCATCTTGGCGCCCTCGTTTTCGCCTTCCGGCACGACCTCCACCGCGACGCCATAGCGGGTCTCGATGTCGGCGAGGTCGGAGCGTTTGGCATTCAGCAGGTAGATCGCCGCTTCGGTGCTGGCGAAAAGGGAAACGACACTGCCTCTGCCCCTTGCGGCTTCGTCCTCGATCAGGCGAAGGGCAGACAGGCCCGCCGAGCTTGCGGTGCGGACCAGACCGGTGCCGTCACAGTGCGGACACTCGCGGGTCGTTGCTTCGAGCACGCCGGTGCGCAGACGCTGGCGGCTCATTTCCATCAGGCCGAAGCTGGAAATCCGCCCGACCTGGATGCGCGCACGATCGTTCTTGAGCGCCTCCTTCATGGCCTTCTCGACTTTGCGGACGTTCGAGCTGTATTCCATGTCGATGAAGTCGATAACGACGAGGCCTGCCATGTCGCGCAGGCGCAACTGGCGGGCGATTTCGCGGGCAGCCTCAAGGTTGGTGCTTACTGCCGTGGCCTCGATCCCGTGTTCCTTGGTGGACCGGCCCGAGTTGATGTCGATCGAAACCAGCGCCTCGGTCGGGTTGATGACGATGTAGCCGCCCGACTTGAGCTGCACGACCGGCTCGTACATGGCCGAAAGCTGGTCTTCCGCGCCGTATCGCTGGAACAGCGGCACCGGATCGGCATAGGGCTTCACCCGCCGGGCATGGCTGGGCATCAGCAGCTTCATGAAATCCTTGCCGGCGCGATAGCCTTCTTCGCCCTCGACCACGACCTCCTCGATATCGCGATTATAGATGTCGCGGATCGCGCGCTTTATGAGATCGCTGTCGGAATGGATCAGGGTGGGCGCGGAGCTGCTTAGCGTCGTTTCGCGAAGCTCGTCCCACAGGCGGGCGAGATAGTCGAAGTCGCGCTTGATCTCGGTCTTGGTCCGGGCGAGGCCCGCCGTGCGCACGATGCATCCCATCGACTTCGGAAGGTTCAGTTCGGTGATGATCGACTTGAGGCGCTTGCGATCGGCAGCCGAGCTGATCTTGCGCGAAATGCCGCCGCCGTGGCTGGAATTGGGCATGAGCACGCAGTAGCGGCCAGCAAGGCTCAGGTAGGTGGTAAGCGCAGCGCCCTTGTTGCCGCGNNCGCGCTCTTCCTTCACGACCTGGACGAGCAGAACCTGACGCCGGTGGATGACGTCCTGGATCTTGTAGCGGCGACGCAGAGCCATGCGGCGGGCGCGAAGGTCGTCGGCTTCCTTGGAGCGGCCACGACCGCCGCCCTGGCGGCGTCCGCGACGGCCAGAACGACCGCGCGGCTGTGCGCTTTCCTCCTCGTCAGAGGCATCGGCGGCGGATTCGTCGCTATCGCCGCCATCCGCTTCCTCGTCGCTGACGTCGTCTTGGCCTTCGTCGTCGCCGTTCTCGACGTGGCCGGCTTCGATCGTCGAAACCTCGTCCGCTTCCGAAGTGTCAACTTCGGTCAGACCGCCATCGAGATTTTCGTCTTCGTCATCATCGTCAAAGTCGCCGTCGTTCGCATCGTCGCTGTAGTCTTCAGCGTCCTCCGCAGCGCGAAGTGCGGCCTCTTCTTCGGCATGCGCGGCTTCTTCGGCGAGCAGTGCATCGCGATCCGCCTTGGGAATCTGGTAGTAGTCAGGGTGAATTTCGCTGAAGGCGAGGAAACCGTGCCGGTTGCCTCCGAAATCGACGAATGCCGCCTGAAGCGAGGGCTCTACGCGCGTTACCTTGGCGAGGTAGATGTTGCCCTTGATCTGCTTCTTGTCGGCCGATTCGAAATCGAACTCTTCAATGCGGTTGCCCTTGAGTACCGCCACCCGCGTCTCTTCCGGGTGGCGCGCATCGATAAGCATGCGCGTTGTCATCTGATAGTCTCCAGGCGCCAGGCGGACCGGCTTGAACCGGTCGGGAGGCGCCAATGTGTTTGTGGATGCCGCGCGGGTCGGCCACGTCGGGGCCGAACTGATCGCGGGCGGTTATGTGCTTGGGGCCACGGAACGAAATGTCCGCGCCTTTTGCGATCGTGTCTGCGCAGTCATGACTTTTCGGCATGTGCCTGAGCGTATCCATTGCCGTCACGCTTGCCTGCAATCCCGCGAAGGGAGGCTGGCAGAACGGCAAACGGGTTGTCATAACTCGCATCAACCTGGCTGTATCCGGGCAAGCGGATGCTTCCGGATATTGGGGTGGGGCTTTTCGAAGCCGTAGGGTCGCTTTTGGCGAACAACGGTTAAAGTGCGGTTCCGATAACGGATAACGCACTGGGCCCCGGGCATCGCGACTAGCAGTCAACGTCCTGTGCCGCAAGTTTATTGCTGATCTCGAACCGGGACGCAGGGTGCGGCGCTGCCAAGGTGAACTTCTGCGTGGGAAGGTGCGCCAGTGACCATTGCGACCGGGGCGAGCCGGGATTAGGGGCAGGGCATGTCGCGACGCCTGCAACTCGGCTTTCTGTTCCTGTTCCCGCTCGTCGTGCTTGCCGCATCGCTCGCGGTGGACCGGATATACGGATTGCCGGGGCAGGGATACGGGTATGTGCTGCGTATCGACTTGCCTCCCGCGCAAGCACAGGTCGACCTGCCGGAAGTGAAAGGGCCAGTCGATGCCAGCCGTCCGCTGGTCGTGATCGATCCCGGACACGGCGGTCATGATCCCGGCGCGAGCAATGGCGGTTTGCTCGAAAAGAACGTCACTCTCGCGCTTGCCCGCGCAATCCAGGATCAGATTCTCGCAGGTGGCGGAATCCGGGTGGCAGTGACGAGGCCTGACGATCGCTTCCTGGCACTTGGCGAGCGAAGCGCCATCGCCCGCCGCCTCGGGGCGGACGTTTTCGTCTCCGTCCATGCCGACAGCGCGGAAAACGACGAGGCGCGCGGCAGCAGCGTCTATATCCTGTCGGAAAAGGGATCGAGCCAGGCGGCGGCGCGGATCGCCGCTCGTGAAAATGGGGCCGATGTCATCAACGGTGTTCGCCTTGAAGGGCATAGCGACGCCGTCAACGCCATCCTCCTCGACCTTTCGCAGAACGAGACGGACGTCCGCTCGGTAGAGCTTGCGCGGCTCATGCTTCGCGAATTGCGCGGCGGCACCCGGCTGCACGCGGACAAGGTGCAGTCGGCCGCGTTCGCCGTATTGAAAGCGCCGGATGTTCCGTCTGTTCTGTTCGAGACCGGATATATCAGCAACCGGACCGACGCCGACTATCTCAATTCGCCGGAAGGTCGTGAAGCGATTTCCCAGGCTGCCGCCCGTGCCGTGCGAGCCTATCTGGCAAGGCAAAGCGATGCGTAAATTGGCGGGAACACGCTGGCGCATCGCGAAGACTTCATGCTAGGTGCCGCGCATCATGAGTGATACCGAACAGTCCGCTTCCGAGAACGTGCATTACAAGGTTCGCCGGTTTGCCGGCGGTTCGGTGGAGTGGTTCCGCCGCAACTGGTCGTCGAGCTCGCGCTTTCGCCTGTTGAGCTATGTCGTGGGCGGCATCCTGCTTGCGCTGGTCGCCTTCTGGTTTGTGCTTACCCGCGATTTGCCGTCTGCCGACAAGTTGCTCGATTACGAGCCGCCGCTGCCGACCATGGTGCGCGGCATCGACGGGGAGATCGTCTATTCCTACGCGCGCGAACGGCGCGTTCAGCTGACGTTCGACGATTTTCCCCGGCCGCTGATTAATGCTTTCCTCTCCGCCGAGGACAAGACTTTCTGGACCCATGGCGGTGTCGACTACACCGGCCTGCTGGGCGCGGTGTTCGACTATGTTTCAAAACTGGGGTCCGGCGAGCGTGCCAAGGGCGGTTCCACGATCACGCAGCAGGTCGCCAAGAACATCCTGATCGGTGACGAATATTCTGTCACCCGCAAGCTCAAGGAAATGATCGTTGCGCGGCGCATCGAAGGCGTGCTGACGAAACGCCAGATTCTCGAGCTATATCTGAACGAAATTCCGCTTGGCCGTCAGAGCTTCGGCGTCCAGTCCGCCTCGCGCGCCTATTTCAACAAGGACGTCGGCGACCTCGATCTGCACGAAGCAGCGTTTCTTGCGATCCTGCCCAAGGCACCGGAACGCTACGGCCGTGCCAAATATGCCCAACTCGCTATCGAGAGGCGCAACTATGTGCTCGACCAGATGGTCGAAAATGGTTGGGCGACCTCGGCCGAGGCTGCTGCGGCAAAGGCAAAGCCGCTTGGCCTGACGCCAAACCGCACGCCAACCTATTCGCAGGCGATCGGCTATTTCACCGAGGAAGTGCGGCGTCGCCTGATCGACCGCTATGGCGAGAATGCCGATAAAGGTCCCAACAGCGTTTATGCTGGCGGTCTCTGGGTGCGAACGTCGCTCGACACCAAGATGCAGGAAGCGGCGCGCGATGCGCTGCGCGCCGGCATGATGCGCTACCACGCCGGGAAAGGCTGGCGCGGACCTGTCGCTCACCTCGATCTCGATCCGGTCAACTGGCAATCGCAGATGGTGATGCTCAACAAGTCGATCGACTACGAAAAGTGGCGGATCGGCGTCATTCTCGAACGGAGCGGCGGCAACGGCAGGATCGGTTTCTCGAATGGAGACGCGGCGCCGTTAAGCAACATTCCCGACGCGGCGAAAGTCGGCGATCTGGTTGCAGCTGCGCCCAACGGCAACAGCTATGCGGTGCGCACCATCCCCGAAGTATCGGGCGGCATGGTGGTGATGGAGCCGCAGACCGGGCGGGTCATCGCAGTGCAGGGCGGCTTCGATTCCGGCATAGATTCGTTCAATCGCGGCATTCAGGCGCTGCGCCAGCCCGGCTCGACGATCAAGCCGTTCGTCTACGCGACCGGGCTGGACACGGGCATGACTCCGGCGACGCAGGTTCTCGATGGCCGCTTCTGTGTTTTCCAGAGCGCGGCCCTGGGTGAAAAGTGTTTCAGCAACTTCGGTGGCGGTGGCGGCAGCGGCAATCACACGATGCGCTGGGGCCTTGAACAGTCGCGCAACCTGATGACCGTCCGGATCGCCAACGACGCTGGCATGGACCGTGTCGTCAAGACCATCAAGAGTGTCGGAATCGGCGAATACAAGCCGTACCTGGCCTTTTCGCTCGGCGCAGGCGATACGACCGTGCTGCGCATGACGAATGCCTATTCCGCTCTTGCGAACCACGGCCTGCAGTTCACTCCGTCGCTGATCGACTATGTCCAGGATCGCAAGGGCAAGGTCATCTGGAAGGCCGACAAGCGTCGCTGCACCGGGTGCAATATGGCGAAGTGGGACGGCAAGCCGATGCCGCGCATTGCCCGACCCGGCAAACAGGTCATGGATCCGGGCACGGCGTTCCAGACCATGCATATGCTTACCGGTGTTGTTATCCGTGGCACGGCTACGGTGCTGAACGATCTCAAGATACCGCTGTTCGGCAAGACGGGCACGACCACCGGGCCGACTGACGTCTGGTTCGTCGGCGGCTCCCAGCAGTATGTCGCGGGAACCTATCTCGGCTTCGACAAACCGCGCCCGATGGGCGGCTATGCCCAGGGCGGCCGGATCGCAGCGCCGATGTTCAAGCAACTGGTGCAGGAGACGAGGAGCCTCTGGGAGCCTCGCCCGTTCGTCGCTCCTGCCGGCATCCGCATGGTGCGGATCGATCGCATATCCGGCAAGCAGGTGACTGGCGTGGAGCCGGGTGACGATGCGAAGTCCTCGATCATCTGGGAAGCCTTCAAACCCAATACCGAGCCGCAGCGCTGGACCAAGGCTGACGATTTCGCCGCCAAGCGTGACGCCCTTATCGCGCAGATAAGAGGCCACCGCGACGGGCCATCCAAGGCTGCGGCGAAATCCGACAAGCCCGCCGAAGTGAAGGACTTCGCAGAGGAGCAGGGCGGAGTTTACTGATCGGACGGCCTGCAATCGACTGCGGCGCGACGGACCTGGGAGAGATCATCTGGCTATGGATCCGCTTTTCGATTTCAGCGGCAAGATCGCGCTCGTGACCGGAGGCTCGCGTGGTCTTGGCTACCAGATGGTCAAGGCGCTGGCAGAGCGCGGAGCAGACGTCATTATCGCCAGCCGCAAGGTCGAAAACTGCGAAAAGGTCGCGGAAGAATGCCGCGCGCTGGGACGCAGGGCAGTCTCGATCGCTGCTCATGTCGGCAAGTGGGACCAGTGCGAACGGCTGGTCGAGGAAGCCTATGCCGCGTTCGGACGCATCGATATCCTGATAAACAATGCCGGAATGGGGCCGGCCACGCCTAGCCACGAGGTAAGCGAAGCGCTGTTCGAATCGGTGGTGAACCTCAACTTCAAGGGACCGTTCCGGCTCGCCAGTCTCGTCGCCAAGCGCATGGCGGACGGCGAGGGCGGCTCGATCATCAACGTGTCCTCGTCCGGCTCGATGATGCCGCTCCCCGGCACCGTGCCCTATGGCTCGGCCAAGGCCGCGCTTAACGCCATGTCGAAGAGCCTCGCATGGGAATATGCGCCCAAGGTGCGGGTGAATACGCTTTCACCTGGCGCCTTTCGCACCGACATCGTCGAAGCGTGGCCCGACAAGGGGCTGGGGCCGATCAACATCCCGCGCGGTCACGCAGCAGAGCCTGCGGAAATCCTCACCGCTGCCCTGTTCCTGGCAAGCCCCGCCTCGATCAACGTCACCGGGTCGCTGGTGCGCTGCGACGGCGGGCAGCACTGAGTATGCCAAAGGCGGTACTGGTACGTGCTTTCGGGGAGCCTGAAACCTTTGCCCTGGAAGAGTTCGATCCCGGTCAGCCCGGTCCGGGCGAAGTTCGCGTGGCGATCAAGGTTGCGGGCGTTTCCTTCGTCGATGTGCTGGCGACCACCGGAAAGTATCAGCACGTTCCGACGCTTCCCTATATTCCCGGCAGCGAAGGGGCGGGGATCGTCGAATGCGTTGGCGAGGGCGTCAGCGATTTCGCGCCCGGCGACCGCGTGCTCTTTTCCAGCAGTGGCGGGGGACTTTTCGCCACGGCAAATGTTTTTCCGGCATCGCGTGTCAGCAAGGTACCGGAAGGCGTTTCCCTCGAAACAGCGGCTGTCATCATCGCGAACTACAACACGGCGCTCTATGCGCTGATCGACAGGGCGCGAGCCAGGCCGGGAGAGACGATGCTGGTCGTTGGCGCAGCAGGCGGCACCGGTATCGCGGCAATTCAGGTCGGCAAGCACCTTGGTCTTCGGGTCATCGCCTCTGCATCCAGTGAGGAAAAGCGGCAGGCCGCGCTTGCTGCCGGGGCGGATGTTGCAGTCGAAACGGGGGCAGCGGACTGGCGCGATCAGGTTCGCGCGGCGAATGGCGGCAGGCCGGTCGATATCGTGTTCGATCCGGTCGGCGGCGAGTTGTCGCAACTGGCGCTTCGCACGCTGGATTACGACGGTCGGCATCTGGTGATCGGCTTTACTGCCGGCATCCCGGCAATTCCCACAAACCTCGCTCTGCTCAAGAGTGTGAGCATCGTCGGAGTCCATCTCGGCGACACCATGAAACGCTGGCCGGAAAAGGCCGGGGAATTGCGGGAAAAGGTGCTGAAACTGGCCGCGCAGGGCGTAATCGCTCCGACGATTGCCGAACGCTATCCATTGCGCGACTTTGTGGCTGCGATGAACTCGGCCAGGGCAGGAAAGGCCGCGGGCCGCATCGTCATAGAGATGGATTGAGGTGAGCGAATGAAACGCCCTTGCAACAATTCACACCCTGTCCGATGGTAGGGCAACGAAACACATGACGGGATGAAGGATTTTCGATGACCCAATGCAAGCTGATCGCCCTGACCACGCCGCTTCCCGGACGCGAGCAGGAGTATCATGACTGGTACAACAACGTGCACCTGCCCGAACTGGTAAATGGCCTCGGCCTGCAAGGGGCGCAGCGATACGAACTCGTTGCGAAGATGATCGGCGCGGACACCAATCAGTATCTGGCGATCTACGACGTCGAGACCGACGATCCCGAAGGCTTCATGGCCAGGATGGGCGAATTTGCCGGCTCAGGCGGAATGACGCCCAGCGATTCGACCAGCGATGCGGGCTATTCGGCATTCTTCAGGGCAATAGGCGACCGGCTGGAGCCATCGGCCTGATCGGAACGGCTAAACGCAAGAATTATTTGGAGAGGTGAAATGGCCGAATTCGACGAAACATTCGACTGGGTCGTGGTGGGCAGTGGTGCCGGTTCGGTCAGTTCCGCCCTTTTGATGAAACATGCCGGAAAGTCGGTTGTAATTCTGGAAAAGGCGCCGGTCTTCGGTGGCTCGACCGCAAAGTCTGGCGGGGTCATGTGGATCCCGAACAACCGCTTCATGGAGCCGGGTGAGGACAGCGAGGACAAGGCGATCGCCTATCTCGACGCGGTGGTTCAGGACAGCCCCGAATTTCCGGGCACTTCGCCTGAAAAGCGCCGCACCTTCGTGCGCGAGGCGCCGAAAATGCTGGATTTCGTCGTGGGACAGGGAGTCGATCTCGAAAGATGTTCGAAGTTCTGGCCGGACTATTACGACGAGCTTCCCGGCGGCGTAAAAACCAGCCGCACGGTCTCGGCCAAGCCGTTCAACAAGAACGAGCTGCCCGGCGGTTGGGGCAAGAAGATACGCAAGGGCATGCTGGAAATGCCGGTAAAGCTCGATGACGGCATGCAGTTCGCCAACCTCAATCGCAGTTGGGCTGTTCGCGGGCTTTTCGCCAAGACGGCAGCCAAAGTGGTGATGGGCAAGGCGCTGGGCCAGCAATGGGTGAGCGCTGGTGCCGCGCTTCAGGGGCGCATGCTGAAGGCCCTTCTGGAAAAGGACGCAGCCGATGTCCGGCTCGATTCGCCGGTCAACGAGATCATCATGGATGGCGACAAGGCGGTTGGCGTCGTCACCGTGAAGAACGGCAAGCCGTGGCGCATCGGTGCGAACATCGGCATCCTGCTCAACGCGGGCGGCTTCGGTCACAATCCGGAAATGCGCAAGCAGTTCCTGCCCAAGTCCGACATTGCCTGGACCAATTCGATTGAATCGAGCACCGGGGACATGCACCTTGAGGTGGAACGGATCGGAGGCAAGCTCGCCCAGATGACCCAGATGGTCGGCCATCCCACCAGCCGATCCCCCGGTTTCGACGACATGTACATGAAAACCGGCATGCAGAATGTCGGTGCGAAGCCGCATGCCATTCTCGTCGACCAGTCCGGCATGCGCTACATGAACGAGGCAAGCTCATACGAGCATATCTGCCAGACCATGATGGAGCGCGACGATGTCGTGCCTGCCATCCCGAGCTGGATCGTCATGGACTCGCAGTTCATGATAAAGTTCCCGATGGCCGAGAAGATGGGTTCGCGCATCCCCAAGAAATGGCGCGAGACTGGCTGGCTCAAGGAAGGTCGCACGCTGGAGGAACTGGCAGGCAAGATCGGTGTGCCTGCCGATGCCCTCAAGGCCACGGTGGATCGCTTCAACGGATTCGTCGATGCCGGACTGGATGCGGATTTCCAGCGCGGCAATGACCGGGCATACAGCGGCTATCTTGGCGACACGCTCGCTGAACCCGGTCCGGGCCGCACGCTCGGCAAGATCGAAAAGGGACCGTTCTACGCGGTCGAGTGCATTCCCGGCGATGTCGACACCTATGGCGGCGTGCTCATCGACAACGATGCGCGCGTGCTCAAGGCGGACGGGTCGCCTTTCGGCAATCTCTATGCCTGCGGCATCACGACTGCTTCGATCATGGGTGACGTCTATCCCGGCGCTGGCGCGAGCATCGGTCCGTCGATGACGTTCGGATGGATCGCGGCAAAGCACGCGGCGGGACTTGGCAATCAGGACCTTTCCTGAACCGATGACGCTCACTCTTGACGGCCTGCGCGCCGAAGGCTGGCGGGACTTGCGCTCAACCGGTTTCACCTATGCTATCGGTCAGGTGCTGTTCCGGACCGACCGCGTCGGGCTCGAAGGTGGCTTTCTGGCTGCTGACGGGCTCGACAACGGTAATGGCAGCATCGTCCACGGCGGCGCGATGATGACCTTTGCCGACATCATCATGGGTTTTGCGGCATCAAAGGCGGCGAAGAACCGCTATTGCGTCACCGTGCAGATGACGTACCAGTTTGTCGGATCGGCATATATCGGCGATTTCGTGACCTGCGTGCCGGAGATCGTGCGCTTGACCCGTTCGCTGGTTTTCGTGCGTGCGCTCGTGAAGGTGGGCGATCGCGACATCGGATCGATCGATGCGCTGTTCAAGCCGGTCGGAGAATCTGGCTAGCGCGATCCGCGGACGGTTATTGAGGAGAGAGGCAAATGAAGCGGCTTGAAGGCAAGGTCATCGTTCTCGCAGGATCGGGCGCAATCGGCGGGGCCTGCGCGCGCCGCTTTGCGAGCGAAGGCGCCACGGTCGTCGTCGGCGACAGGAACGAGGATGTCGCAGCGGCCTCTGCCGAGGAACTGAATGCGGCGGGCGGCAGGGCCGTATCGCAGCATCTCGACGGGACCAGCGCGGAATCGATTCAGTCGCTGGTCGACCGCGCGGTGACGGATTTCGGCGGCATCGACGGCTTTCACGCCAACTATGCCAGCTTCGTCGATGGAACCATCAGCGTCGACGTGCTCCAGCTGCCGATGGAGACGTGGGACGAGGAAATGGAAGTCGATGCGCGCGGCTTCGTGCTTTGCACCAAGGCTGCGATTCCTGCGCTGCTGGCCCGCGGGGGCGGTTCCATGGTCTATACGAGTTCGGGCGCCGCTTACGAAGTGGCGCCAATTCGCGTTGCCTATTCGATGGCGAAAGCCTCGATCCTGGCGCTGATGCGCCATGTTGCGACCCGGTTCGGCCCTCAGAACATCCGCGCCAATGTGATCGCACCGGGCCTCGTCATGCACCCCCGGCTCGAAAAGAAGTTCGACGAGGCTACCAAGAAGGCCTTCATGCGCTCGAACATGTTCAAGGATCGCCTCGGTGAGCCTGATGACATTGCCGCCATGGCCGCCTTCCTGATGTCGCCAGACGCAAGATACGTCACGGCACAGGTGATGTGCGTAGACGGCGGAGCGACTTCGCGGGCCTGATCAGTCTGCGAACACGCCCTCGCTCGATACGAGGATGTCGTCGCCCTCAATCCGCACTTCATAGATCTTGATCGGGAAGATTGCAGGTGGGTTGAGCGGCTTGCCGGTTTCGAGATCGAAGCGAGCGCCATGAATCGGGCAGGCGATCCAGCCGCTGCGCATGCGCCCTTCATCGAGCGGTTCGAGGACGTGGCTGCACTGGTTCTCGACCGCGAAGATCCGGTCCTTGGTATTGCACAGCAGGACCTTCTGACCCTCGACCGTGACGCATTTCTTGCCGCCGGGCGGCACGTCTTCGAGGCGCGCGACGGCGATGAATGTCTTCTCAGTCATGATAGCGTCGTCAATCTCGTTTGCACTGGCTTGCGTGGCGGCGTGAATTGGCCGAACCCGCAACTATCCGATTCGCGCCCGTGACTACCCGCCGAAGCCCGGCCTGTCACCTTGTGCGCAGCAATCGCCAACAAGGGAGCAGGCAAGGCCATGATCGGCGACGACACACTCGACATTGACGGACAGGTCGCACTGGTGACGGGGGCGGGCAAGGGCGTTGGCCGCGCTATCGCCCTGGAACTGGCTAAGCACAATGCGGGCGGAATCGCGGTGAACGACTTCGATGCTGGTCGCGCAGATGAAGTAGTCGAGGAAATCAGGGCCATGGGCGTCAAGGCCATGCCTGCCGTGTTTGACGTCACCGACCGGGCGGCAGTTGCGACCGTTTACGAAAAGGTCGCAAGCGAGCTGGGCGCGCCAACGATCCTCGTCAACAATGCCGGCAACGCGGGGCCGGACGGAACGTTCGATCTTGGCCCGCCGTTCTGGGACGAGGATCCGGCGGTCTGGAACAAGTACATCGCCACCAATTTCTATGGCGTGCTCAATTGCTGCCATGTCGCCTTGCCCTACATGGTCGAAGCGGGTCGTGGTCGCGTGGTCACGATTGTCTCCGACTCGGGTCGGGTCGGTGAACCTCGGCTCGCAGTTTATGCCGCAGCCAAGGCGGGCGCAGCGGGATTCATGCGTTCGCTCGCCAAGGATGCCGGGCGTCATGGCATCACCTGCAACTCGATCGCGCTGGGCTCGATCCAGACCATGCAGTCGCCGGAACAGTTCGAAGCCTACAAGCAGACCGACCAGTACAAGAAGGCGGTCTCGAACTACACGATCCGGCGCTATGGGCAGCCTGACGATGTGTCAGGTCTTGCCGCATTTCTGTGTTCGGAAAGGGCGTGCTGGATCACTGGCCAGACCTATCCGGTCAATGGCGGCTACAGCGTCGCGCAATAATGCGACAGGTCAGGGCGATTTTTCGCGCGACACGCTCCTTTCGGCCTTGACGAATCCGTGCTGACCGTGGAGCGTTCGCGCCTTGAAGCAAGAGGGAGTTGAGAATGCCGAACCCCGCGTATCACGCGCCGGAAACAGTCGAGCAGGCGAGCAGCCTGCTGGCCGCGAACAAGGGCGCGCGACCGCTTGCTGGCGGTACTGACCTGATCGTGCAGATGCAGTCGGGGCGCCTGGCTCCTGCTGCCATCGTCGATCTCAAGCGTATCGCCGGAATGAAGGATGTGCGCGAGGAGGCCGGCTATTTCGCAATTGGCGCGGCGGTTCCGTGTACATCGCTCAAGAACAACAAGGCGCTTGCTGCCGAATGGCCGGGCGTCGTTGAGGCGGCGAACCTGATCGGTTCGGTTCAGGTGCGCAACCGCGCGACCATGTCTGGCAACCTGTGCAACGCTTCGCCAGCTGCCGACAGCGTTCCTGCTCTGGTCGCGGCTGGTGCTACGGCTATTGTTGTCGGAGCATCGGGGCAGCGCGAAGTGCCGGTCGAGCAGATCCCTACCGGTCCGGGCATGACGTCACTGGCGGATGGAGAGTTCGTCTCCGAAATCCGCATTCCCCGCAAGCAGAAGGGCGGCTCCGATGCCTATCTGCGCTCGATCCCGCGCA
>JAGREN010000113.1 GCA_020446505.1 Novosphingobium sp.
TTCAAGGGCACCGGCAACTCGGAAATCGTGCTCGATCGCAAGGTTGCCGACAAGCGCATCTTCCCGGCGCTCGACGTCGGCAAGTCCGGGACGCGCAAGGAAGAACTGCTCGTTCCCAAGGATCAGCTCTCCAAGATGTGGGTGCTTCGCCGCATCCTCATGCAGATGGGGACGGTCGATGCGATGGAATTCCTCCTCGACAAGATGAAGGATTCCAAGACCAACGAGGACTTCTTCGCGACGATGAACCAGTAAGAGGCCGCGAAACGTGTCCGACATTCTCGCCATGCTCGCCGCTGCCGCTCCTTCGCTGGGCGGCCCTGCGGAGATCTGGGACCATATCGTCAACGATTTCTCGAACATCACCGAGCCTGCGGCCCTTGCGGCCTTCTTGCAGGTTCTGATGATCGACCTCGTACTCGCCGGCGACAATGCGATTGTCGTCGGCGCGCTGGCGGCGGGGCTTCCCGCCGATCAGCGACGCAAGGTCATTTTCATCGGCGTGCTGGCTGCGCTGGTATTGCGCATCGCCTTCGCGCTGATGGTGACGTGGCTTTTGGGTATTGTCGGGCTGGTTCTGGCAGGCGGTTTTCTGCTGCTGTGGGTCGCCTGGCGCATGTACCGCGATCTGCATTCGCACAGCGGGGCCAACCCTCATTCTCCCGGCTCTCCCGAAATCGAGGGCGACGAGCATTCGGGCCTTCCCGCCGGCAAGAGCTTTGCTGCAGCAGCATGGTCGGTTGCCGTTGCCGACGTATCGATGAGCCTCGACAATGTGCTCGGGGTTGCCGGCGCGGCGCGTGAGCATCCGGGCATCCTGATTGTTGGTCTGGTCTTTGCCGTGGCCCTGATGGGCGTGGCCGCGAACGTCATCGCCAAATACATCGAGCGGTACCGGTGGATTGGCTGGATCGGCCTTGCCGTGATCGTCTACGTCGCGCTCAAGATGATCTACGAAGGCTGGTTCGAGGTCGCGCCGCTCGCTGCCATGGCGATGAGCTGAACGCCTGCGCGGCGTTTGAGCGGAAAACCTGTCAGGGAATCAGGACGGTAGCACCCGTGGTCTGGCGCGATTCTAATGCGCGGTGAGCCTCGGCGGCGTCGGCCAATGCAATGGTCTGGCGGATATTGGCGTCGAGCACGCCTCGTCTGAGCCGGTCGAAAACCCGGTCGGCCGTGTGCTGGAGCATTTCGGGCGTGGCGGTGAAATCGGCCAGGGTAGGGCGCGTGACACGCAGGGAGCCGCCCGCCATCAGGTCTAGCAGGGAGACCGGCGGAACGGCGCCGGACGCATTGCCGAAACTTATCATCATGCCACGACGCCTGAGGCAGCGAAGCGACGCTTGCCAGGAATCCTTGCCTACGCCATCGAAAACCACGGCAACGCCTTGCCCGTTCGTCAGGTCGCGAACGCTTGAGGCCAGCTCGTCGAGGGGGCAGGTCAGCACATGTTCCGCCTGGACCAGCTTGGCCTTATCCGGCGAGCCGACATGGGCGATCACCTTCACGCCCTTGTAGCGCAGCCATGCGGTCAGCAGCGAGCCGGTACCTCCGGCCGCGGAATGGACCAAGGCCCATTGGCCGGGTTCTAGAGGTTCGATGTCCTCTGCGAGGTAACAGGCGGTAAAGCCTTTCACCATGGTGGCTGCGGCCGTTCGGGTATCGATATCCGGTGGCAGCTTCACGGCCTGCGCCGCCGGGCAGATCCGGTGCGTGGCATAGGCTCCGGAGCCGGTGAAGCAGCCGATCCTGTCTCCCGGTGCGAAGTGGGTCACGTCCGGGCCAACGGCGCTTACGATACCTGCGCTTTCGGAGCCAATAACGATCGGCAGCGGTGCCTTGTAGAGACCGGCACGGTAATAGGTGTCGATGAAATTGAGGCCGATCGCCTCGGTTTCAAACAGCACTTCTCCCGGTCCCGGCTGGGGCGGGGTGAATTCTTCGCCTTCAAGGACTTCGGGTCCGCCGTGCTGGCGAGCGACGATACGCCATCCGGTGTTTCCGCCATTGCTCACAGTCGATTGGCCTTTCGAAAGGTATCTGTTCGAGCCTGCATCCAGGCCCGCGCATATTGCGTGGAATCGGGATCGGCGAGAAGCTGGCCCGGCTCCAGAAAGTTGTAGAGCTGGCTCATGGGTTCGGCCTTCACGGTATCCGTGCGCAGCCAAAGGTCACGATACGAGATGTCCCAGGGCCGTTCGAGGCCCATGGCGACCACGATCTCGCGCAGCGAGTGGAGCGTGTCGGCCTGAAAGCGGGCCACCCGCTTGGCCTTGTCCCCGACGACAAGGCCTTCCTGACGCCATTGCACCTGCGTCGCCACGCCGGTCGGACAGTCGCCGGTGTGACACTTCATCGACTGGATGCAGCCGAGCGAAAACATGAAGGCGCGGGCGGCATTGCACCAGTCCGCGCCAAGGGCGAAAGCCCGCGCCATGCCCGCGCCGGAATGGATCTTGCCGGCAGCGGCGATCCTGACGCGGTCCTTCAGGTTTGTGCCGACCAGCGCGTTGCGCACCATGATGAGACCTTCGCGCATCGGCATGCCGACATTGTCGGTCAGTTCCTGCGGCGCTGCGCCCGTGCCGCCTTCGGCTCCGTCAACCACGATGAAGTCGGGCGTAATTCCGGTTTCGACCATGGCCTTGACCAGTGCCATGATTTCATGCGGCATGCCGACACAGAGCTTGAACCCGATGGGTTTTCCTCCGGACCTTTCGCGAAGCAGCGCCAGCCATTCGAGGAAGTTCACAGGTGTCGAGAATGCCGAATGTGCGGCTGGGGAATTGCACGTTACCCAGGGCTCGATCCCGCGTGCTTCTGCGACTTCCGGGGTGACCTTGGGTCCGGGCAGCATGCCGCCATGTCCGGGTTTTGCACCCTGGCTCAGCTTTACCTCGATCATCTTGACCTGATCGGAAGCGGCGGTGTCGGCGAAGCGGCCGAGATCGAAAGTACCATCGGGC
The DNA here is from genome assembly GCA_020446505.1 of Novosphingobium sp. Lineage (GTDB taxonomy): Bacteria > Pseudomonadota > Alphaproteobacteria > Sphingomonadales > Sphingomonadaceae > Novosphingobium. The sequence goes on from JAGREN010000113.1 coordinate 2,967, forward strand.
GCGCGGCATCCAAAATAGCCCGATCCGATTTCCCAGATCAGGTGGCCGCCATGCATGCGGTGATAGCGGCTGATGCCGCCTTCGCCGGTGTCATGCGCAAATCCGCCGATTGCCGCGCCTTTGTTCAGCGCCTCTATCGCGCGGGCGGATAACGATCCGAAGCTCATGGCCGAGATGTTGAGGAGAGCGGAATCGTAGGGCTTTTTGCATTCAGGCCCGCCGATCCGCAGGTGCCAGGTCTCCGGCGCTGTCTCGACAGGGGCAATGGAATGGCTGAGCCACTCATATTCGTCGGAATAGACATCGAGCTCCGTGCCCATCGGATGCGCGTCGTTGTCACCCTTGGCGCGGGCATAGACCAGGCTTCGCTCGTCGATGCTGAAGGGACGGCCCTCTGTATCGCTTTCGACCATGTAGGCGCGCAGGAAAGGCCGCAGATCCTCGAACAGCCAGCGTACGCGGGCGATCAGCGGATAGTTGCGCCGCAAGGCGTGGTTGGTCTGGAAATAGTCAATAAAGGCAATGACGGCGAGGGGGAGGGCCACCATCAGGCCCCAGATCGCGGGTCGATAGAGAATGCAGCCCAGCACTGCCGCGAGCAGCAGCAGCGGCACCAGGTAACGCGGGACGTTAAGCACTTCTGCGGCGCTCAGCCGAGATTGGCGGCGAAGAAGTCGCGGGTCCGCTGGTTGGCGAGACCGGCGGCTTGCTCGTTGCGGCGCGATCCGAATTCGGCAGCGAACCCGTGATCGAGACCTTCGTAGTCATGCAGCGTGACCTTGGGGTGATCGTCCAGCCCTTCGTGCATGGCCTTCTGCGCTTCCGGTCCGACGAAGCCGTCAGCGGTCGGAATGTGCAGCATCAGCGGATTGGCGATGGCGTGCTTTTCGTTGAGCATCTGGTCGATCATTACCCCGTAGTAGCCGACCGAGGCGTCGACATCGGTGCGTGTGGCCGCCTGATAGGCGACCTTGCCGCCCATGCAGAAGCCAACGAAACCAACTTTTTCAACACCTTCCTCGCGCCGGATCCAGTGAATTGCCGCCTCCACGTCGCGGATACCCTGGTCGAAGTCGTGGCCTTGCATATAGCCGAATGCCTTGTGCAGCTCGGCCTCAACATCGGGGTCGAGCTCGACACCGGGCTCCTGCCGCCAGAAAGCATCCGGGGCTACGGCGAGGTAGCCAAGGCTTGCCCAGTCTTCGGCCTTCTTGCGAATGCCGGGGTTTACGCCGAAAATCTCCTGATAGACGATGATCGCGGCTTTCGGAGTGCCCTGCGGCCGGGAAACGTAGGCCGGGATCATGGCATTGCCGCTCAGCGACGGTATCTCGACATTGGTGGACATGGCAGACTCTCCTGACTGGGGTTGTCAAAGACTTAGTTGCTGGCGCGCCCTGCTGCAATCTCCGCAAAAGGCCTGAGCGAGCCAGGGGTTGCGCAGATAGACTTTGCACTGCGGTTGTGCCAGCTTACGCGGGACGCAATTATCTGGAGATTTGGCGTGAACATCAACGTTTCGGTCGATTGCACGCCCGAAGAGGCGCGCCGGTTCCTTGGCCTCCCTGACGTTACCAAGGCGAATGAAGTCTATGTCGAGGCGATGACGAAGGCGATGCAGGGCGTCACCAGTTTCGAGCAGATGCAGGAAATGGCCAAGTCGATTGCACCGATGGGCCAGTTCGGCCTCAAGCTGTTCCAGCAGATGCTCGAGAGCGGCGTTGCCATGAGTGGTATGGGATCAGGCTCGTCGAAGAAGGGCTGAGGCCCGACGTCCGCTTGCCTGCTTGCGAACTCGTGCCGAGTGTCTGATACCATCTTCGCGCTTTCCAGCGGTGCGCCGCCCGCCGCGATAGCGGTCGTGCGGATCAGCGGGCCACAAGCGGGTGCTGCTCTCGACGCCATTGTCGGCGGGCGACCGTCCGCTCGCATGGCGAGTCTGAGGACATTGCGGGATCGTCAGGGTGCGGTGCTCGACCGGGCGCTGGTTCTGTGGTTCCCTAGCCCGGACAGCAGCACTGGCGAAGATCTTGCCGAACTGCATCTGCATGGTGGCCGTGCAGTCATTGCCGCAGTCGAGAAGGCTTTAGGCAGTCTCGAGAAGTTGCGCCGCGCAACTCCTGGCGAGTTTACCCGGCGTGCCTTTGCCAATGGCCGCATCGATCTGGCCGAGGCAGAGGGTCTCGCCGATCTGCTTGAGGCCGAGACCGAGTTGCAACGCCTCAATGCCCTGGCGCTTGCTGGGGGAGCCTTGTCTCGTCAGGTCGAAGACTGGCGAGGGCGGCTTCTCGGCTTGTCGGCCATGATCGAAGCGGAACTGGACTTCTCGGACGAAGACGACGTTTCGGCAATTCCGCGCGATTTTGCGGCTTTGGTGCGTGATCTGGCTGGAGAAATCCGCTCGTGGCTCGACCGGCCCCGTGCCGAAGCCTTGCGGGAGGGGTTCAAGGTCGTTCTGGCTGGTCCGCCGAATGCGGGAAAAAGTAGTCTGTTCAATGTCTTGATCGATCAGGATGCGGCTATCACGTCCGAGATTGCCGGTACGACCCGTGACGTCCTGACTCGCACGGTCGCGATAGAGGGGCTTCCGTTTCAGTTCTTCGACACGGCCGGTTTGCGCCAGGGTACTGCCGACCCGATCGAGCGGGTCGGCATCGAACGCGCCCGCATTGCGGTCGAGGCCGCCGACCTTATCCTGTGGCTCGGGGCTGAGGGAGATGGGCCAACGGGTGCCTGGGAGATCGAGCCGAAGGCGGATCTGGCTGGCCGGGAGCCGAGGCATCATGCTCGCCACACGGTTTCTGCCGTTACCGGGTTGGGGGTCGACGGCTTGCGAAGGGCGCTTTCCGATACCGCCAGACTGGCATTGCCCAAGCCGGGTGATCTGGCCTTGAATCAGCGGCAGTCGGACCTCTTGCAGACGGCAGCCGAGGCTCTGGGTGATGTTGCGGGCCAGTTGGATCCCTTGCTTGCAGCCGAAGATTTGCGTCTCGCTCGTGTGGCTTTTGACGCCTTGCTCGGCAGGACAACGACCGAGCATATGCTCGATGCCCTGTTCGTTCGGTTCTGCATTGGCAAGTGATGTTCCACGTGGAACATTGGCAAAGATCCGGCTTTGACCCGATCCGGTCGCTCGCGTAATGGCGAGCGCGATGCAGAGCTTCGACATCATCGTAATTGGCGGCGGCCATGCCGGCTGCGAAGCCGCGGCGGTCGCGGCGCGGATGGGCGCGCGTGTGGGCCTTGTCAGCTTCGATCTGCAGGCAATCGGCGCGATGAGCTGCAACCCGGCGATTGGCGGACTTGGCAAAGGCCATCTCGTCCGCGAGGTCGATGCTTTCGATGGCCTGATCGCACGAGCAGCCGATGCGGCGGCGATCCACTACCGGATGCTCAATCGATCAAAGGGCAGCGCCGTGTGGGGGCCGCGCGTCCAGGCTGACCGAACCCTGTTCAAGGCGGCGATCCAGCAACTCCTGAAGGAACAGGGCGACCTGACCCTGATTGAGGGAGAGGCGAGCGCCCTGCGCTTCGATGGCGGCTCTGTTGGCGGGATCGATCTGGTGGACGGGACGTGCCTGACTGCGAAGGCCGTCATCCTGTGCACTGGCACTTTTCTTGGCGGAACCCTGTTTCGTGGCGAAGAGCGAATTGTCGGTGGCCGAATTGGCGAAGCGTCGGCACAGCGCCTTGCCGGGCAGATGCGCGAGGCCAAATTGCCGATGGCGCGCCTCAAGACGGGAACGCCGCCACGGCTCGACGGGCGTACAATCGACTGGGCGAGACTCGAAGAGCAGCCATCGGACCCCGATGGCTGGACGATGTCGCCGCTGTCGAAGGGCCGAACCAACCCGCAGGTCTTCTGCGCCATCACTCGAACGAACGAGCGTAGCCACGCGATTATTCGCGAAAACCTGCACCGCTCGCCGCTCTTCACCGGAGCGATTGAAGCGAGCGGACCACGCTATTGCCCATCAATCGAGGACAAGATCCACCGTTTTGCCGATCGCGACGGCCACCAGGTATTCCTTGAGCCGGAGGGGCTGGGGACGCATCTTGTATATCCCAACGGCATCAGCACCTCGCTTCCCTCCGATGTTCAGTTGGCGATGCTGCGGACGATGGCCGGGCTTGAGCAGGTGCAGATGGAAGTGCCGGGCTATGCTGTTGAGTACGATCATATCGATCCTCGCGCCTTGCGCACCAGTCTGGAATTGCGGGACATGCCGGGTCTCTATTGCGCCGGTCAGATCAATGGCACGACTGGATATGAAGAGGCCGCAGCGCAAGGGCTGCTTGCGGGCATGCATGCGGCTGCTGCGGTACTCGGTCGCCAGCCAGCCGCGATTGACCGGGCCAACAGCTACATGGCGGTCATGGTGGATGACCTCACCCTGCACGGTGTGAACGAGCCCTATCGCATGCTGACCGCGCGCGCCGAGTATCGCCTTCGTTTGCGCGCCAACAATGCCGGGAGCCGTTTGACGGGCATCGCGGAGGCCGCCGGTTGTATTGGTGAAGCCCGGCGCCAGTGGCGGCGGGTTCGGGAAGAGCGACGTGAAGTTCTGGACCTTTCATTCGACCGGGTTCTTCCGGCCAGTGAGTTGCGCGAAGCCGGCATTCAGGTTCGTGCCGATCTCGGAAAGTTGACCCTGCGCGAATGGATGCGATTCGACGGCGTGACTCCGGACACGGCCGTCCAGTGGATCGAGGGGTTCGATCCCGGCGATTGGGCTCTATTGTCGGAAATGGCAGAGGATGCGGCTTACGCTCCTTATCTGGCGCGGCAGGATGCCGAGCTGCGCGATCTTCGTGCCGGTGAAGCCCTTCCGCTTGGCGACACGTTTCCCTATCAACAGATTGCGGGTCTTTCCCGCGAGATGGTGGAGCGCCTCATGGCTGCCAGGCCTGCTACGCTTGCGGCAGCAGGCCGTGTTCCCGGAATCACGCCCGCTGCGCTTGCGGCCCTTCTCGTTCATGCCCGTCGGCTGGCAGCATGATCGCAGTTGAAGCACAGGCACGCGCCTGGCTGAGAGATTTGCCTTGCTGCGATGCACTGGCAATGGAGCAGCTAGAGCGTCTCGTTGCGATGCTCCGTGAGGAGAACGAGAGGCAGAACCTCGTTTCGCGTGCATCGCTTGAGGAGGTCTGGCGGCGCCATATCGTCGACAGTGCGCAGCTTCTGAATAATGTTCCACGTGAAACATCCGGCCCGTGGATGGATCTCGGATCAGGCGCAGGGTTTCCCGGAATGGTGGCTGCTATTCTGCGGAGCGATGACCCCGTGTGGCTAGTCGAATCGCGCAATCGCCGGATCGACTGGCTGAATCGCGTGCGTGATTCGCTTGCCCTGACGAATGTGGAGGTGATCGGTGAGCGACTTGAGACGGTCGCGGATCGCAAGGCAGCAATCATTTCGGCGCGTGCTTTCGCTCCGCTCGACAAGTTGCTGGACTTATCCGCGCGGTTCTCCACAATTGCCACGCACTGGCTGTTGCCCAAAGGGGCCTCGGCACAGCATGAACTGGATACACTTCGCGGCTGGAAGCACATGTTCCACGTGGAACAATCGCTGACCGATCCGCAAGCAGGTATCATCGTCGGGCAATTGCGCGGCAGGAAGGCCAAGACCTCGTGATTCGCATAGCCGTAGCCAACCAGAAGGGCGGAGTGGGCAAGACGACCACGGCCATCAACATGGCCACTGCTCTCGCCGCAACCGGATGGCGGACCTTGCTGGTCGATATCGACCCGCAAGGAAACGCTTCGACCGGAGTCGGAATTTCGGCAGCGAGCCGCGTGCAGTCATCCTACGACATGCTGATCGACCAGTTGCCGGTATCCGAATGCGTGCAGAAGACATCCATTCCCGGCCTGGAAATCGTTCCGGCGACAGTCGATCTGTCAGGCGCCGAAGTCGAACTCGTTGGGGTTGAAAACCGTGCCTTTCGTCTGGCCTCGGTGCTTACCGACGATTTGCCCTATGACGTGTGCCTTATCGATTGCCCGCCATCGCTCGGCCTGCTGACGCTGAATGCGCTTGCTGCGGCGGATACCTTGCTGGTTCCCCTGCAATGCGAATTCTTTGCTCTCGAGGGGCTTAGTCAGCTGTTGCAGACCGTTGAACGGGTGCAGCAGGGCTTCAATCCACGGCTGGAGATAATCGGCGTCGTGCTGACCATGTTCGACCGCAGGAACCGTCTGACCGATCAGGTTGCCGACGACGTGCGCTCCTGCCTTGGTTCGCTGGTGTTCGAATCGGTGATCCCGCGCAACGTCAGGCTGTCCGAGGCGCCAAGTCATGGTTTGCCGGCCCTGATCTACGACCACAATTGCGTTGGCAGCCGTGCCTATATCGCCCTTGCGCGGGAGCTCATCGGTCGCATGCCGACCAGGTTGAAGGCAGCATGAGCGAAGAGAGCACGGAAAACCCCGCATCGAGCGGATCACCCAAGGCGCGGCCAAAAGGGTTGGGCCGGGGACTTGGCGCCCTGCTGGGCGAAACCCGGCGCGAAGAGCCACTGGTTGCGGCACATGCATCCGGCGAAGGCGTGCGAGGCTCCGGCGTGAGCGGGCTGGCCAGCCTGAGCGTGGCCTTGATCGAGGCGCATCCCGATCAGCCGCGACGCTTCTTCGACGAGGACGCGCTGGCCGAGCTCGCCGCTTCGATTGCGCAGCGCGGGCTTATCCAGCCCGTTATCGTCCGGCCCTTGCCATCGGGGCGCTACCAGCTTGTCGCTGGCGAACGACGCTGGCGGGCCGCGCAGAAGGCGAGGCTACACGAGATACCGGCCATCGTCCGCGAACTGCCCGAGCGCGAGGTCATGGCGATCGCACTCATCGAGAACCTGCAGCGCGAAGACCTCAATCCGATCGAAGAGGCACGCGCCTACCACCGCCTCGCCGAGATGGAAGGGCTGACCCAGGCCGAGATCGCCGGTCTGGTGGACAAAAGCCGCAGCCACGTCGCCAACCTAATGCGCCTGACTGCGCTGCCCGAGGACGTCATCGCGCTGGTGGAGCGAGGCGCACTTTCGATGGGCCATGCCCGCGCGCTCATCGGCTGCGAAAACGCTTCGGAACTCGCCGAAACCGCGGTCGCCAGGCAGCTATCGGTTCGTGACGTTGAAAAGTTGGTTCGTAGCGGCGCACCAAGCCGCAAGGGCGAACCGAAGTCGCGCTATCAGCAAGGCCCGACGGATGACGCCGACATCGTTGCTGTTCAGCGTCATCTCGAAGAGTTTCTCGGCCTGCCAGTCAAGATCACGGCAGATGCCGATCCGCGGTCGGGCGCTGTGACCGTGCGCTATGGATCGCTCGATCAGCTCGACCTGATCTGCCAGCGTCTGACCGGAGGCGCGATCTAATCAGCTAAAACACTGATTAACGGGGTTATTTTACCTTTATGCGCTTGTCGGGGACGACCTTGACCCGCTTGGTCGGGGCCGGTGGCGGAGGTGCGGCACGGCGACGAACCGGAACATCGACATATTCGTATTCTACCGTCTCGGTGCATTCCGGCTCACGCCTTGCCATGCGCGGTCCGGGCATCATCATTGGCTGCTGGCAGCATCCGCCTGACGTCATTGCGGCACCTTGATAGCCATAGGCATAGCCCGGCGCGGGCTGATAGCTCCGGTAATACTCGTAGTAACTGTCGAAATAGCGCATGCAGCGCTCTTCGGCCTGCCGCGCCTTGCGGCGTCCATATCCCTCGGCCAGCCTGTCCGTGCATTCCGCAACCCAGCTATCCCGGAACTGGGGCGGCGGCGTGTAGCCCTGACCCTGCTCCATCATTGCAGGTCCGTGATGCATCATGCCTGGGCCGTAATCCGGCGGCGGCATGGGCGGACCGTCGGGCGGCGATGCCGAGGCGGACGATGCGACAATCGCAAGGGCCGATCCGACGATGATAATGGCAGGCAGGCGACGAAGCCCCATGGCGCGATCCTCTTTTCGCTGACCGGGCGAATCTCCCGGCGTTTGGACGGTCTTAACCATGTCATGCGTCAGAAGAGGAGGGCCTGCCAAGACAGGCACATCCTGATGTCCCGTTTCGGTGCAGACACGCGCCTGTCAGACGGCTTGCGAAATCGCCGCAGCCAGAGCCTCGATCCCGGCGGCATCGACAGCATCGAAGCGTCCGGTAACCGGGCTGTCGAGGTCGATCACCGCAATCACGACGCCATCGCGCAGGACCGGGACGACCAGTTCAGACTGGCTGGCCGCGTCGCAGGCGATATGTCCCGGAAAAGCGTGGACGTCCGCTACGCACTGGCTCTGGCCCGTAGCGGCCGCAGTACCGCAAACGCCGCTGCCAAGGGCGATGCGGATACAGGCAGGCTTGCCGATGAACGGCCCCAGGACCAGCTCGCCCTCCAGCATGCGATAGAACCCGGCCCAGTTCAGTTCCGGAAGGAATTGCCAGATCAAGGCTGCAACGTTCGCCATGTTGGCAACCGGGTCAGGTTCACCAGAGACCAGAGCTTTGGCGGCACCGACCAGATCGTCGTAGACTTCCGGCCGGGGCGCGTCGGGGTCAGGAGCAAAATCGTACATCGCTGCGAGAGTTAGCTGCAGATGCAGTTGCCGCAAGGCCCGCGCGGGCCTATTTCGGGCAAGTCATGACAAAAATGCAGAAGTTCCTCGTTGTCCAGGGCATGATCCTGGTCGTGCTCGCCGGATTTGCCGTCTACGCATGGTACGGCAATCCCTCGGATCGCCCGATTACCGACACGATGGGACTGGATCCCGTGATTTCCGAGCCGGAAGCGCGCTCGATCCCGAGCGTCAGCCTGCTCAAGCCCGTTGGCTGGGGCGATCAGGCGAAACCCGATGCGGCAAAGGGCCTCGTAGTCACGCGTTTCGCCGAGAGGCTCGACCATCCGCGCACCATGCTCACGCTGTCCAACGGGGATATCCTCGTGGCGGAGACCAATTCTCCGCCGCGCGGCAGCGGCTTCGAGAACTGGGTGATGGAGAAGTTCATGAGCCGGGTTGGTGCAGGCGGGCCTTCGCCTGACAGGATCATGGTGCTGCGCGACGCGAACAAGGACGGCATTGCGGAAGTGCGCTCCGTGTTCCGCGAGGCGGACATGGCATCTCCTTCAGGCATGGCGGCAGGCAATGGCAAGCTCTACATAGCCAATCACAACGCGGTGCTGGCCTTCGATTTCGAACCGGGGGCCACCAAACTTGAAGGCAAGCCGGTCAAGCTGATGGACTTGCCGCCGGGCGGCAACCACTGGATGCGCAACCTGCTGCTCAGCAAGGACGGCAAGCACCTCTATGTTGCCGTCGGTTCCGCGACCAACATCGCCGAACAGGGGCCGAAAGTCGATGAAGGCCGTGCCGCAATCTGGGAAATCGACCTCGCCAGCGGCAGTCGACGCCAGTTCGCAGCCGGCATGCGCAATCCCAACGGCCTGGCCTGGAATCCCTCGACCGGCGAGCTGTGGGCCACGGTTCAGGAGCGCGACATGCTCGGCCCCGATCTCGTGCCCGATTACCTTACCAACGTGCCCCTGGGAGCCCATTACGGCTGGCCGTGGATCTACTGGAAGGACAAGTACGACCTGCGCGTGGACAATCCCATGCCGGTCGACCTCGCCGAATATATCCGCAAGCCCGAATATGCCCTCGGCGCGCACGTTTCCGCGCTCGGCCTGCTGTTCTCTACCGGCGGCAACCGCATGGGCGAGGCATTCGGCAACGGTGCTTTCGTCGCGCGGCACGGATCATGGAACCGCAAGCCGCCGTCTGGCTATGACGTCATCTTCGTGCCTTTCGACGAACGCGGGAACCCGAAGGGCAAGGCGATTACCGTCCTGTCCGGTTTCAAGGCTGCCGATGACAGCGAGGCCTACGGGCGGCCGACCTGGCTAGCCTGGGACGCGACCGGCGCTCTGCTGGTTACGGACGATACCGCGGGCATTATCTGGCGAGTCGAAGCGCCGGGGGCCGCGCTCTCGGCCGCTCCAAAGGAAGTGATCGAGAAATCGATGCCTCCTCAGCGCGAACTGGACGCCTCGCTCGACCGCGAATTCAAGATGCGCGTCCGCAGTGACGAAGTGATCGAGAACTAGGCGGGGTTGCTAGAGCGTCCGGCCGGCACGCCCTGCCAGCTCGACGACATATTGCCACGCCACGCGCCCCGAGCGACCACCTCGCCGCCGCGACCATTCCAGCGCGTCGGCGCGATCCCATTCGAGGCCGTGCTCATTCGCATAAGCCCCTATGATATCGAGATAATCGTCCTGCGCGCAGTTGTGGAAGCCGATTGACATGCCGAAGCGGTCGGCCAGCGCCAGCTTGTCGTCGACAGCATCGCGCGGATTGACCGGATCGTCCTGTTCGGACTGGTGGCGCGCGACGATAGCACGACGGTTCGACGTCACGGCAAGCCGCACATTGCCGGGGCGGGCCTCGACCCCACCTTCAAGCCACGAGCGCAGCTGTCTCGGCCCGCTGCCATCCACGTCCTCGAAGCCGAGATCGTCGAGGAACACAAGAAACCGCCGGTCCTGAGAGCCGAGAACGCCGAACAGGTCGGTCAGATCGGGCAGGGCTTCCTGCGCAACCTGAACCAGCGCAATCGCGCCGCAATGTTCCTTCTGCGCAGACAGCACCGACGAGCGCAGCAGCGCCGATTTGCCCATGCCGCGCGATCCCCACAACAGCATGTCATGCGCGGCATGGCCTTGTGCGAGGCGCATGACATTGGTCACGACACGTTCTTTCTGCTCGTCGATCCCCCGCAGCAGATCGAGGCTCGGCGCATCGAGCCGGTCAACCGCGCGAACACGGTCGCGACCGAACACATAGGCGGGGCTGGCGAGCCAATCGATTGACTCTCGCGCTGGCGGCGCGAGGCGTTCGAGCGCGTCGGCTATGCGCGCGAGGGGGTCGCCCTGGTCTGTCATTATTCCGGTCCTAGCTGGTCAATGCTTCGGCATCGAGATCGTAGAGCAGGCTCGCGCCGGCAAGAGCGGACTGCTTCAGACCAATCGCTTCGAGTACGATGTGATCGTGGAACCAGCGCGCGACGAGTGGCTTGGTGGTGCCCAAGGTGCCGGGCGCGCCTAGCTGCCGTGCCGCACGAGCCTGCCGGGCAAGCTGCCAGCCAGCGACTGCAACGGCGAACATGCGCTGGAAGTCGACACTTGCCGCCAGTCTGTCGTCGATAGTCGCTTCGGTGAGCATCCAGTCGGCCACTTCGGTGCAGTCAGCCGCCAGACGCGCGACATTGGGCGCATCGTCGCAGTCCGCCGCGATTTCCGCCAGAAGCGCCTTGACCACGCCGCCGTTCTCCATGCTCAGCTTGCGCCCGACGAGATCCGCCGCCTGAACGCCATTGGTACCCTCGTAGATAGGCGTGATCCGCACGTCGCGATAGTGCTGCGCGACCCCGGTTTCCTCGATGAAACCCATGCCGCCGTGAACCTGGACGGCGAGGCTGGTGACTTCGACCCCCATATCCGTGCACCAGCCCTTGATCAGCGGCACCAGCACCTCGCCGCGCGCCTGCGCCTGCGCCTGCGCATCGCCGAGCGAGCCGCGGTCGAGCTGGCCGCAGCCGTAATAGACCAGCGCCCGTCCGCCCTCGACAAGCGCGCGGATGCGCAGAACCATGCGGCGGACATCGGGATGCTCAATGATCGGCACGGGCGTCTTGTCGGGGCTGCCCGCCCGGGCTGACTGAATGCGCTCCTTCGAATAGGCGAGAGCTGCCTGCGCTGCGCGCTCGGCAAGGGCGAGGCCCTGCGTGCCGACATGGACTCGCGCGTCGTTCATCATGGTGAACATGGCGCGCAGGCCCGCGTTTTCCTCACCGACGATCTCGCCGATGCACTGGCCCTCGTCGCCATAACTCATCACGCAGGTCGGCGAGGCCTTGATGCCGAGCTTGTGTTCCAGGCTGACGACGCGCAGGTCGTTCCGGTCGCCGAGAGAGCCGTTTTCGTTCACATGGTACTTCGGGACGATGAACAGGGAGATCCCGCGCGATCCGGAGGGCGCATCGGGCGTGCGGGCCAGCAGCAAGTGCACGATATTGTCGGCCACCTCGTGCTCGCCCCAGGTTATGAATATTTTCTGCCCTGAAATCAGATATTTACCTCTATTCGGCCCGTCCTCGATACGAGTCGCACTGGTGCGCAAGGCGCCGACGTCGGTCCCTGCCTGAGGCTCGGTGAGGTTCATTGTCCCGCACCATTCGCCAGAGACGAGCTTGTGCAGATAGGTCTCTTTCTGCGCCTCGCTGCCATGGTGGTGAAGCGCGGCAATCGCGCCGACGCTGAGCATCGGATTGAGCGACAATGCCATGTTCGATGACGCCAGCGTTTCGAGCACGCAGACCGCGAGCGACATCGGCAGACCCTGACCGCCATACTCGACCGGGCCATGAAGGCTGTTCCAGCCGCCTTCGACATAGGCCTGGTAGGCTTCGCGGAAACCATCGGGCAGGACGACCTTGCCGTCAGGCCCGATATGCGCGCCTTCCACGTCGCCAAGCCGGTTGAGTGGCGCCCATTCGCCTTCGGCCAGCGCTGCAACGCCATCGACGATCGCGCGCACCATGTCGGGCGTAGCCGCGGCGAAGCGGTTGCTTTCGGCAAGGCCTTCAATGCCGGCGCACACACGCAGTGCGAATTCCTGTTCGTCGGTGGCGGCAGTGAAGCTCATGTGGCACTTTCCCTTGGCTTTCCTCGATGCTCCCTATAGCGGCGAGGCATGACCGGCACCAGCCAGCCCGAAATGCTCGCAGCGGACGAGCAAGGCCTTGCCAGGGCGGCGGAGATTCTTCGCCATGGCGGCCTTGTCGCCGTGCCGACCGAGACGGTCTATGGCCTTGCCGCCAGAGCCGACGACGAGGCGGCCGTCACTGCGATCTACGCGGCAAAGGGCAGGCCGGGATTCAATCCACTGATCGTCCATGTGCCCGATCTCGCTGCGGCGGAGCACCTCGCAAGGGTCGACGAGCGGGCAGGCTTGCTGGCGCGTCATTTCTGGCCGGGGGCTCTGACCATGGTGCTGCCCAGGCGGGAACAAGCCGGACTGGCGCAAGCCGTGACGGCAGGGCTTCCCACCGTGGCCCTGCGCTGTCCCGCGCATCCGGTAATGCGCGCCCTGCTGGACAAGTGTCGCCTGCCGCTGGCGGCGCCCTCTGCCAACTGCAGCGGTGCGGTCAGCCCGACGCGGCCGGAGCATGTGCTCGCATCGCTGGGCAATGCGGTCGATGCGATTGTCGATGGCGGGCCAAGCGCGCTGGGGCTGGAGTCGACGATCGTTGCCTTGCGCGATGAGGGCGGCTGGGCTCTGCTGCGACCTGGCCCGATCAGCGAAGCGGAAATTGCAGCACTTCTAGGGCCACCGGATCCCATTGACGGGGGCAAGGTGCGCATTGAAGCACCGGGCCAGCTTGCCAGTCACTATTCACCGGGGAAGCCGGTTCGGCTCGATGCCGAAGTGGCGCGCGAGGAAGAGTTCCACATCGGTTTCGGGCCAATCGCAGGCGACGTTAGTCTGTCGTCGAGCGGCGACCTGTCCGAAGCGGCGGCGCGGCTTTATGCGGTCCTGCATGAGGCGGCACAGTCGTCGAAAAGAGCGGTCGCAGTCGCCCCGATCCCGCACGATGGACTGGGTGCTGCCCTGCGCGACCGGCTGAAGCGCGCAGCAGCCTGAGAATCAGTATTCGCGGCTTCTGACGTCGATCATCCGGTCCAGCTCTTCATATTCGCGCTCGGCGCGGTCGCAGGCATCGACGTTGCCCTGTCGGCACTTTTCCGAATCGCGGCGGTAGGAGCGTTCGAGCTTGCCGATCTCTTCCTCGCGCTTGCGCATTTCACGGCCGCGCTTTTCGTCGGCTTCCGACTGGCTCGTCGTGGCCATGTCCACGGCCTTGCCAGCGACTCGCACAGGTGCGGTGACAACCTTCGCCACGGTGCTGACGCAACCTGACAACGGGATCAGGCAGGCAAGACAGATGAGTGCGTTTCGCATGGTGACCGGACGATGCCAGTGTGGCGATGACAATGCCATGAACATCGTCCCGCTAACGAAAAAGGCCGCCCCGTGAGGGACGGCCCTTTTGGATTGAGTCGTGCCAGTCGGCTCAGGCCGATTCGGCATTCTCGTAATACTTCGGAGCATGCTCGTTCAGGATCACGAGGATCTTGCCCAGAGCAGCCTTCTCGTCGGTCTTTTCCATCGCGGCGAGTTCGCGAGCGAGGCGCGAGCTTGCGGCTTCGAAGATCTGGCGTTCGGAGTAGCTCTGCTCGGGCTGGTCGTCGGCGCGGAACAGGTCGCGTGTCACTTCGGCGATCGAGACGAGATCGCCCGAGTTGATCTTGGCTTCGTATTCCTGGGCGCGGCGCGACCACATGGTGC
>JAGREN010000114.1 GCA_020446505.1 Novosphingobium sp.
AGCAGCGAAGGCACCTGCGCCACCAAGGCATCGCCGATCGCAAGCTGAACATAGGTCGCGCCTGCCTCGCTCGCGGAAAGGCCGTGTGAGATCATGCCAAGGCAAAAGCCCGCAATGACGTTGACGCCGAGGATCAACAGGGCAGCAACCGCGTCGCCCTTCACGAACTTGCTGGCGCCGTCCATCGAGCCGTAGAAATCGGCCTCGGTGGCGACTTCCGCGCGGCGCGTCCTGGCCTCGTCGGCGCTGAGGATGCCTGCGGCAAGGTCGGCGTCGATGGCCATCTGCTTGCCCGGCAGGGCGTCGAGCGTGAATCGTGCGGAGACTTCCGACACGCGGCCCGCGCCCTTGGTCACCACCACCATGTTGATGATGACGAGGATCAGGAACACGAAGATACCGACCGCGAAGTTGCCGCCGATCAGGAAAGCGCCGAAGGCCTCGATCACCTTGCCTGCCGCCTCTCCCCCTTCGTGCCCGTTGACCAGCACGACGCGGGTCGAGGCGACGTTGAGCGCAAGGCGCAGCAGGGTTGCGAATAGCAGCACCGAAGGAAACGACGAGAAATCGAGCGGTTTCGCTGCATTCATCGCCGCCATCAGAATCGCGACCGACAGGGCGATGTTGAGCACGAAGGCGATGTCGAGCACCAGTGCGGGCACCGGCACGATCATCAGCAGCATCAGCGCGAGGATACCGGCGGGCAGCGCCATGGCTGCGGGGTTCTTCAGGAGTCCGCGCATCGCCTACATCCCGAAGCGCGCAAGGCGGGTATAGGCGGCCTGCACCGCAGCGGGCGGCTGGCCGAGACTGTCTGGCGACAGCGATGCGAAGGTGCTTTTGAGCGTGTCGGCCATCGAACGGCCCGCAAAGGGCGCGCGCGCCTGCTCCTGCCATGTCGAGGGCAATCGATCGGCCTGGGGCGCTGTCTGCGGCTTCTGCGCGGCCCAGCGCGAAGGTGGGCCGAAATCTTCCGACGACGCGCCCGGCTCCTTCGCCGCTTCCACCTTGGCGCGGATCAGGTCCATCACCCCGCTGACCGAGCGGGCCGCGCCGGATGCTTCGAAGAATATCGGGCGGTTCGCGCTTGCCGCCTTGGGCAACAGCGCGGCGGCAGACATGCCGGGGCTGTCGGAGAGTGCGGACAGAAACCTGCTGGCCCCGCCGCTGCCGAGAAAGTGTCCGAGATAGAGTTCGGCGCTGTCAGGCTCGCGCCCCAGCACGCCGACGAGGGCATCGCGATTGTCGCCTGCCAGCTCGCCCGCCATCAAGGCCGAGGCTTGCGGATCGTAGCGCAGCGCCATGATCTGCCCGGCCAGTGCAGGGTCGGTGATCCGCCCGCCCGAGATCGCCGCGCTGGCCCAGCCAAGGCCGTGCTTTTCGCCGTGGGCATCGAGCGTGCGCAGCCAGGTGCCGCGCGTGAACTGGTAGAGCCCAGCCGCGCTCGACGTGGGCGCGTTCGCATCCGGATTCAGCGCGGACTCGATCTTGGCCTGAGCGAGCATGTACTGGAAGTCCACGCCGGTCTCGCGCGCGGCATGGGCGATGGCCGAACGGACCGGTCCGCCATTGGCACTGGCTGCAATAATTGAAGGGCCGTCGCTCACGCGAACACTCCTGTTTCAAAGTCTCGGAGCGTTCAGAGCAAGAGGTGTGCCAAACCGGGCGTAACTTGCCAGCCTGGCTGAAAAATCAGTCTAGCGAGCTGCCTGCCCTGCATAGCGATAGGCATTGGCGCGGTAGAGCTGGCCAGAACCGGTCAGTGCGCCAAGCCGCGCCTCGACATTGGCGGCAACAAGGTTGCGAACCTGCCGGTTTACCTCGTTCAGACGGCGCGCGGAATCGAGCATGGCGCGGCTCTCCTCGTCCAGTTCGGGCATCTGCGTGCCGCAGGCCTCGATAGCCGTCGTCAGGCGTTCCTTGTCCTGGCTGGCGATGAGGATCGCGTCGAGGTCAAGACCGGCAAGCGCCTGCCGTTCCTCTTCCAGAACGGCAATGACCTGCCGCAGGGCGTCGTGCATCTTGGAACCTTTCGTCATTTCGCTGCTCGCAGGATCATGCCCGCCGCGATCATCGCATCGGCAACCTTTGCCGGGACGATGGGATAGCTGCCGTCTTCCACGGCCTTGCGGATCTGCGCGACCCGGTCGGTATCGACCGGCGGCTGCCCAGCTGAAACCTGCGCTCTGGCGACAGGCGCTTCGGACACCGAAGCCTGCGGCTGACGGGCAGCATTCTGGCGTGTCTCGCGGGCGAGACGGTTATCAACAGCGCCGACGGCGCGCGTCGGCCCGATATCGAATGAAGGCATGGTCTGCACTCCTTGCGATGGGTCTTCTCAGTCCCAGAACGGCAAGGTCGTGCCGGGTTTAAGCCTAGGGCAATCAATTTGCCGCGATGGAGACGAGACCGGGCCTGACGATGCGGGCACGCAGCGGCTCTTCGGCCATGCGGCGATCCGTAACGGGGCGCACCCTGATCCAGTCTCCGGTCGCGCCGTTGTCCAGAGCCTCGGCAGGCCGCGACACCGTGAACCCGCTTCCCGAGATCGAGAGCGAGACGGCATCGCCGCGCCTTACCGAAGGTGCGGCAGCAGGGGCATAGGCTGTGCTTGCCGGTGTGGTCGCCATGACCGGAACGAACAGGCTCCACCCGCCCGGATCGGTGCAGCGCACGGTCACCGTGTCGCGCCTGCCTGCCCTCCAATCGAGAGCAATCTCCGACAGGCAGGCCCTCAGCCGCAAACGCCGGTCAAGCGGACGCACCGGCCCTCCCGCCGCGCCAATTCCGGCTCCGGTGAACGCGACGACTTTGCTTTCGATAGCGTCGAGATCGGCAAAACCGGCACTAGCCGGCAAGGCGGCAGCGGCAAGCGCGACAGCGGTGGCGATGGTCATGGCAGGCGTTCCTCGTTGCGTTCGGTCATGCGCCGCACAACGCAACAAGCGTGCCACTCACTGTTCGGGGTGGTCGAAAGCGAGGATCGCGCGGGTGCTGCCGTCGCCCGGTTCGACCAGCACGCGCGGTGGTCTGCCAGCGGCCTGCGCCTCGCGCGCCAGCGCCTGTGCTTTCGCCATCGCTTCGACGGCGCCGCCGGGACGATAGCTCGACAGGATCGTGACCTGCGCCTCGCCCCCCAGCCCTTGCTGCGCGATCCATTGCGAGAGCGGCGGCGCACCCGGTCCGGCGGAATAAAACGCCTGCGGCACCCCCGGCGCGGCTGGCTCGGCGGCGGGCTGCCCATTCTTTTGTGCGCTGTGCGAGGCCTGCACGGCAGTCGCCACGAACAGGATCAGCGCCAGATCCGCGAGCAGGACCGGCCAGCCGCTTCGCGAGCCGGTCATGCGACCACGCGCGGGGTAAAATCGTGATGGTGCGGGTCGGCCTCCTCGATCTGCAGTTCCAGCCAGTCGATCAGCGACTGGCGTTGTGCGCGCTCGTGTTCGGCGGCGCGCGAGATCGCCTCGGCGAGCGGTGCAAACAGCAGGTTGGCGAGCAGCACACCGTAAAGCGTGGTCAGCACCGCGCCGGAAATCGCCGCGTTGAAGCCCGAACTGTCGAAACTGCCAGTCGGAAGCTGGCTCAGCGAAAGCAGTGTCCCGACAAGCCCAAAGGCAGGTGCGAGTTCGGCAGTGGTCGCCCAGGCCATCGCGGCATCCTGCGCAGAGCGACCACGCGTGCCGCAATAGGCGCTGTGGCTGGGGTGCAGACCCTTGACCGACCGCTGGAGCAGCATCGATGCGACTGCCTGATCGAATACCGGATCTCCGGTATCGTGCAGCCGCGCGCGGATCAGGCCATCGCTGCGCACGGAATTGATCTGCCCTGCAAGAGCGGCACGGACCTTTTCGGTATCGAAGCGCCTGAAAGGCAAGCGCAACGCCTCCTTGAGTGCTGCACCGAAGGCTCGCGGACCAGTGCGAAGCAGGCCTCCTGCGAGAGCGCCTCCCCACACCAGCGCGAGCGATGTCGGGTCAATCAATGTCATCGGGTCCATGCGCTTGCGTCCTTTGCAGTCTTGACCAGAACGGCAGGCCGGGCGGCAAATTTCAGGGCGAACCGGCAATTTCGCGCCAGAGTGCGGCAAGCCTTTGCCGTTTTGCCCCTTCGGCCCGGCAAAATTGCGGCCTCGCGACCATTTGGCACGCTGTTTGCACAATCGCTTGCGACCCACCCTCGCAAAGGAGGTTTCGCAATGTCAGACAGCCTTTTCGGCATCCATGCAGCCGCGCTCGAACTGCGCTCGCAGCGCATGGGCCTGCTCGCCTCGAACATCGCCAATGCCGCGACGCCGGGATACAAGGCCCGCGATATCGACTTCGCCGCCGCGCTTGATGCGCGCATGGGCGGAGCCAGCGCCGACGATGCGGTAGGCGGTGCGACCCGCTACCGCGTCCCCGTCATGCCCTCGCTCGACGGCAACACGGTGGAGCTTCAGGCCGAGCAGGTCGCCTTCAGTGAAAACGCGGTGGGCTATGCCGCGACGCTCTCCTTCATTCGCGGGCGCGCCGAAAACCTCACCCGCGCGCTGAAGGGCGAATGAGCATGGCAGGCGCTCCCCTTTCCCTGTTCGACCTCGCCCAGCGCGGCATGTCGGCCCAGCTCGTGCGCATGAACGCTGCCGCTTCGAACCTTGCCAATGCCGGCACGGTCGCTGGCAGCGAGCAGGACGCCTACCGCCCCTTGCGCCCCGTCTTTGCCGAACAGCTTGATCGCCAGTCCGGCCTGTCGAGCGTCGGCGTCTCCGCCGTGGTGCGCGATCAGGCAGCGCCCATTCGCCAGCACGATCCCGACCACCCGCTCGCCGACGCGAACGGCGACGTCTGGGTCGCTCCCGTCGATGAGAACGCCGAGATGGTCGAGATGCTCGAAAGCTCGCGCCAGTACCAGAACCTGGTCGAGGCGCTGTCCACCGCAAAGCAACTGATGCTCGAAACGCTCAGGATGAAATGACCCCGGAGGTTCCCATGACAACAGTTTCCACCACCAGCGCGACTGCGGCCGCCACCACCGCGTCGGCGGCCAGCAAGAGCGGCGGGCTCGGCTCGCTCGATCAGGGCGATTTCCTGCGCCTGATGACCGTTCAGATGCAGCACCAGGATCCCTTCGATCCGGTCGACCAGAAGGAAATGCTCGCGCAGATGGCGCAGTTCTCCTCGCTCGCCGGGACTGCCCAGATGGGCGAGACGCTCAAGGATATCGCCGCCAAGCTCGATGCGCTGGCTGCATCGCAGACCGCCTTTCTCAGCGCGGCCCAGACCATTTCAACCGCTTCCTCCGCAACCGAACAGGAGTAAATCCCCATGTCGTTCTACACTTCGCTCAGCGGCCTCAAGAACGCGCAGACCGACCTCAACGTCATCGCGCACAACATCGCCAATGCCGAAACCAACGGCTTCAAGAAGTCGCGCGTCGATTTCGGCGATATCGTCGCAGGCTCGGCCTATGCCAATCCGCGCATGATCCAGGGCATCGGCTCAACTGCCGAAGCGATCACCCAGAATTTCGCGATGGGGCCGATCGAGCAGACCGGCTCGGCGCTCGACCTCGCGATCACCGGCGACGGCTTCTTCGCCACCAGATCGCTGGCTGACGGCGAGATCATGTTCACCCGCAACGGCGCGTTCGGCATGGACGAGGCAGGCTATGTCCAGGACGGCACCGGCAACGTGCTGCAGATCTTCGCGCCCGGCGCCGATCCTCTCGTCGATGCGCCGATCGACGCGCAGGTGCCGCTGACCAACGGCGCGGGCGCAGCCTTCGCGGGCCTCACCGTCAATCTCGATGGCACCGTCGTTGCTTCCTACGCCGATGGCACCAACGAGGACGTCGGCACGGTCGCGCTCACCAGCTTTGCCTCGCCCACCGGCCTGCGCCAGATGGGATCGGCCAACTGGTCTGCCACGGGCATCTCCGGCGCGCCCACCTATGGGGTGCCGGGCGAAGGGGCTTTCGGCAACGTCATGTCCGGCGCTCTCGAACGCTCGAACGTCGACATTGCCGAAGAACTGGTCAGCCTGATTACCGCTCAGCGCTATTTCCAGGCCAATGCCAAGGCCATCGATACGGCGACGCAGATCAGCCAGACCGTCATCAACCTGCGGACCTGATCGGGGCCTGAGCGATGGACCGCCTGATCTACACCGCCATGTCCGGCATGGGCGCATCGATGCTGCGCCAGCGCATGATCGCCAGCAACATGGCCAATGCGCAGACCATCGGCTTCAAGGCCGAGCAGCTCGATGCGCGCCCTGTCACGCTGGAAGGCGAAAGCATGGAGGTGCGGGCGATGAACCGCTCCGAAGTGCGCGGCGCTTCCATGCGGGAGGGCGCGGTCAATCCCACCGGGCGCGAGCTCGACGTGGCGCTGACCGGCGATGTCATGCTCGCCTTGCAGGCCAGCGACGGCAGCGAGGCCTATACCCGGCGCGGCGACCTTTCGGTCACGGCGGCAGGCGTGCTGCAGAACGGCGACGGCCTGCCAGTGATGGGCGAGAACGGCCCGCTCACCGTGCCTGCCGGAGCCCATGTCGCCATTGCCGAGGACGGCGGCGTGCTCGTCTCCGATCCCACGCAGCCCGATCAGCCTGCCCAGCGCGTCGGTCGCCTCAAGCTCGCCAGCACCAAGGGCAGCGAGATCGAGAAAGGTCTTGACGGCCTGTTCCGGGTGAAAGGCGGCGGCGTCCTGCCCAGCGATGCTGATGCGCGCCTGATCCCCGGCGCTCTCGAACAGTCGAACGTCGTTCCCAGCCAGGTGCTCGTCGACATGATCGAGGCCCAGCGCCTGTTCGAAATCCGCACCAACATCGTCTCGACCGCGCGTGACCTCGACGAAGGCAGCGCGCGGCTGATGCGTCTCGACGGCTAAAAAGGAGTCATCCCCATGCCAAGTTCCGCACTACAGGTCGCCCGCACCGGGCTTGAGGCTCAGGATGCGCGCATGCGCGTCATCGCCAACAACCTCGCCAACGTGAACACCACCGGCTTCAAGCGCGACCGCGCCAATTTCGCGACTCTCGCCTATCAGGACGCACGCGTGGCAGGCCAGCAAAGCTCCGGCGAGACAGCCTATGCCACCGGCCTCAACCTCGGCACCGGGGTGCAGGTGCAATCGACCAGCCGGATCGTCACGCAAGGCACGCTCAATTCCACCGGCAATTCGCTCGACTTGGCGCTCGATGGCGACGGCTATTTTCAGGTGAGCCTGCCAGGTGGCCAGCTCGGCTTTACCCGCGCGGGCAATTTCACCCGCTCGGCGGAAGGCCAGCTCGTCACGAGCCAGGGCTATGCCCTGCAGCCAGCCATTTCCGTGCCCGAAGGCGTGGTGGCGCTCTCGATCTCGGAGGACGGCACCGTCTCGGCCACGCTCGACGGCGAGGCGGAACCCAGCCAGCTCGGCCAGATCACTGTCGCCAGCTTCGCCAATCCCGGCGGTCTTCAGGCCGCTGCCGACAACTTCCTGCTCGAAACCGCTGCCAGTGGTCCGGCGCAGGTGGGCGTCGCGGGCGAAGGCGGGCGCGGCCAGATCCGGCAGGGCATGCTCGAAGGATCGAACGTCAACATCGTGCAGGAACTGGTCGACATGATCGAGACGCAGCGCGCCTACGAGATCAATTCCAAGATGATCTCGGCGGTCGACGAGATGCTCCAGAACGCGAACCAGACGCTGTGACCATGATGAAACATGCCTTCATCTGCTCGCTGCTCGCCTGCGCCGCGCCTGCCATTGCCGCGAAGAAGGAAAAGCCGGACTGGTCGGCCAGCCTGCCCGCCGCGCCAGTGGCCGCGCCCGCCAACGGCTCGATCTTTCAGGCCAGCGCAGGTTACGCGCCGCTCCACGCCGGAACCCGCGCCGCGCGCGTGGGCGATCCGCTGACGATCCTGCTCATCGAGAGCACGACCGCGGCCAAGACCGTATCGTCCAAGACGAAGAAGGACGGCGGCATCGCCCTCACCCCGCCAGCGACCGGCCCTTTCTCCTTCCTCAGCCCCGACGCGCTTAAAGCTTCGGGCAACCTGTCGTTCAATGGTCAGGGCAATGCGGGGCAGACGAGTTCGCTCGCCGCCACGCTGTCCGTCACCATCGCCGAGCTGCGCCCGAACGGGACCGCGCTCGTCAGAGGAGAAAAGCGCATGTTGCTCAGCCAAGGAAAGGAATGGGTCCGCTTTTCGGGCGTCGTCCGCCTTGGCGACGTGAGCGTCGACAACACCGTGCCCAGCACCCGCGTTGCCGATGCGACAATCGAATATTCGGGCAAGGGCGCATTGCAGCGATCGAGCAAGCCGGGCTGGCTCTCGCAGTTCTTCTCTTTCGTGAACCCGTTTTGAGGAGCCTCGCGATGACCCGCCTTCTCACACTCCTTTGCACCTTGCTGGCCTTCGCCGCACCGGCCCATGCCGAGCGGGTGCGCGATCTCGGCCAGTTTCAGGGCGTGCGCTCGAACCAGTTGACTGGCTACGGCGTCGTCGTCGGCCTTGCCGGCACGGGCGACGACAACCTCGAATACCTCACGCAAGCCATGAAGGGCGCGACCGCCCGCATGGGCCTGCAACTGCCGCCCGGCGTCGCGCCCGGCCTCAAGAACGCAGCCGCCGTGATCGTCACTGCCGACCTGCCGCCCTTCGCCAAGCCCGGCCAGCGCATCGACGTCACCGTCTCGACCCTGGGCAAGGCCAAGAGCCTGCGCGGCGGATCGCTGATCGTCACGCCGCTGATCGGCGCGGACGGCCAGATCTATGCAATGGCGCAGGGGAACCTTGCCGTCGGCGGTCTGGGCGTATCGGGCAAGGATGGCTCCAAGCTGACCGTCAACGTGCCTACCGTTGGCCGCATCGCCGACGGGGCCAGCGTCGAACGCGCAGTCGCCACCGGATTCGATAGCGGCGAGGTGGTGCGCTACAACCTGTTCGCCTCGGACTTCCTCACCGCCAATCGCGTGCGCGATGCCATCAACGCCATGTTGCCCGGCACGGCCTCGGTAGAGGATGCCGTCACCGTGGCGCTACGCCTGCCCGCCGATGCCGACACCCGCTCGGGCCTGATGGCCGCGATCGAGATGATTGAGGTGACGCCTGCGGAAACGCCCGCCAAGGTGATCGTCAATTCGCGCACCGGCACGGTCGTCATCAACAGCGCCGTGCGGCTGTCTCCTGCCGCGATCAGCCACGGCAAGCTCACCGTCCGCATCGACGAGAGCCCGCGCGTGGTTCAGCCCGGACCGTTCAGCAAGGGCGAAACCGCCGTCGAGCAATCGAGCCAGATCGGCCTGGAGGAAGACCGCGCCGCTGTCGCCAATTTCCAGCCCGGCGCTTCGCTCGCTTCCATCGTTGATGCGCTCAATCAGCTTGGCGTCGGCCCGGCGGACCTTGTCGCGATCCTCGAAGCCCTCAAGCAGGCGGGCGCGCTCAAGGCGGAGATGGTGATCCTGTGACCTCGCCCGTCGCCCCGCTCGGCGCTTCGACGCCTGCCACGCAGACCGGCGAACGCGCCGAGCTGACAAAGGCCGCGCGCCAGTTCGAGGCGATCTTCCTGCGCCAGATGCTCGCCGAGGCGCGCAAGAGCCACTTCGGCGGCGACCTGTTCTCCAGCCAGGGCACCGACACCTTCCGCCAGATGCAGGACGAGCACTTCGCCGATCTCGCTGCCGAAACAGGCGCGTTCGGGCTTGCGAACATGATCGAGAAGCAACTGGCCGCCTCGGCTCACATCAAGGACGGCGACGATGGCCTCTGATCTCCTCTCCATAGCCAAGAGCGGCACCAACGCGGCGCGCGTCGCGCTTGACGTGACGGCGCAGAACATCGCCAATGCCTCGTCCGAGGGCTATGTGCGCCGTTCGGTCCGGCTTGAGGAAGTGTCCGCCGCTGGCGGTATTGGCCGCATCGGCGACGTTTCGCTCTCAGGCGTGCGCGTGGATCAGGTGATCCGCAATGCCGACCTTTTCCGTCAGACAGAGGTGCGCCGCACCGGAGCCGACCTCGCTCGCGCCGACGCGGAAGTTTCGGGTCTTGAGAACATAGAAACCGCGCTCGAACAGACCGGGGTGTTCAATTCCATCGTCGAGTTCGAAGGCGCGCTGCAACAGCTTGCCGTCGATCCCACCGATCCGGCCCTGCGCGCCTCGGTGATCGAGTCCACTCGCACCATGACCCGCACGCTCAACATCGCGGCGACCAGCCTCGACGCGGCAGGCGAAGGCGTGCGCTTCGAGGCGGCCGACGACATCGAACAGGTCAACCTGCTCTCTCAGGAGCTGTCGCGCGTGAACCTGCGGCTGGCCCGCGCCGCCGACAAGTCGAGCGACCAGACCTCGCTGCTCGACCAGCGCGATTCCCTGCTCCAGCAGCTTTCCGACCGTGTGGACGTGACCGCGAGCATTGCCGCCGACCACACCGTCGAAGTGCGCATCGGCGGCGCTGCTGGCCCGGTGCTGGTCGATGGCGGCACGGCGGGCACCATGGCCATGACGACCGCTGGGGACGGCACGATTTCCTTCACGCTCGACGGCAATCCGGCAACGCCCCTGTCGGGCTCGCTGGTCGGCCACGGGCAGGCGCTGGTGAAGCTCGCCAGCGCCCGAACCGAACTCGACACCATTGCGGACAGCATCGTGGCCACGGTCAACGCTGCACAGGCGACGGGTGCTGCTCTCGATGGCTCGGCAGGCACGCCGATGCTCACGGGAAGCGGCGCGGCAGGCATCGCACTTGCCTTCGAGGACGGCGCACTCATCGCCACGGCCCCGGCAGGCGCAGGCGCGAACAGTCGCGACGGATCGAACCTTGCCACCTTGCGCACCGCGCTGGCCGGAAACGACGCGGCAGGCGCGATGGACGCGCTGCTGTTCGACGTTTCAGCCACCGTGCGCGGCCGAACCGTCACTCGCGACACGCTCGACGCCATCGCCGGCAATGCGCGCATCGCGCTGGCCTCGCAGGCAGGCGTCGACCTCGATCAGGAGGCGCTCAACCTCGTGCGTTTCCAGCAGGCATTCCAGGCATCGGGCCGTGTCATGCAGGTCGCCAGCGACCTGTTCGACACGCTGCTCGGCATCCGGTGAGGCTCCAGACATGACCATCTTCTCGACCAGCACCAGCGCCTTTTTCGAACGCTCGCGTTCCGGCATGACCGCGCTTCGCCTGCAAGCAGAAGCCTTGCAGCAGCAGCTTGGCAGCGGGGAGCGGCTACAACGCTCGTCGGACGATCCGGTCGCGGCCTCGCGCCTGCGCAACCTCGCGCGCGCCGACCGGCTGACGCAGATCGACACGGCCAATGCCGAGCGCGCCGCCACCGACCTGACGCTGACCGATTCCACGCTGGCCGCCTTTGCAAGCACGCTGACACGCGCCCGCGAACTGGCGGTGCAGGCTGGCAGCGACACTCTGACCACCGATCAGCGCGCCGCCATCGGCGCCGAACTCGAACAGATCCACGGCCACCTCGTCTCGCTCGCCAATGCGCGCGATTCCGCCGGGCATTCGCTGTTCGGCGGCGAGACGGCAGGCGATGCCTACACCATCGACGGATCGGGCAATGCCGTCTACCTCGGCACCGGCAGCGCCAGCGAACTGTCGCTGGGCGACGGGCAGAGCGTCACGCGCGGCCTGACCGGCCCGGAGTTCCTCAATTTCGATCCAGGCACCGGCCCGACCGATACCTTCGCTGTGATCCGCGACCTTGCGCTGGCGCTCGGCGGCGCATCCGCCGATCCGGCCCAGTCAGCTCGCGATGCTCTCGGTGCCCTGTCCGGCGCGCTCGATTCCGTGACCACCAGCCAGACCGTCGTCGGCACCCGCCTCGCCTGGATCGACTTCGTGACGACCCGCCACGAAGACCTCGGCGAACTGCGCGCCACAGAAGAGGCAGACCTTGGCGGCACCGACATCGCCTCCACCGTCGCCCGGCTTCAGGAAGCCCTCGTCGTGCTCGAAGCGAGCCAGGCCAGTTTCGCCAAGCTTGCGGGCCTCAGCCTGTTCAACAGCCTCAACTGACCGCCCGACCGCACCCAATTCACAGGACCCGTCATGTTTGCAGCAATCGGCATCGTCATCCTCATCGTCATGGTCTTCGGGGGTTTCGTCATCACTGGCGGCGCGCTCGGCCCGGTCATGCACGCTGTTCCGCACGAGATGCTCATCATCGGCGGCGCGGCCATCGGCGCGGTCGTCACCGGCAATTCGATGCACGAACTGAAAGCTCTGGGCGGCGGCCTGATGAAATCGTTCAAGGGGCCAAAGCATAACAAGCAGGACCACATCGAGGCGATCATCCTCGTCACCCGGCTGATGAAACTGCTCAAGACCGAAGGCCCGGTGGCACTCGAACCGCATGTGCAGGAACCGCAGAACTCGGCCATTTTCGGAGAATTTCCGCGCCTGCTGGCCAACCAGCCGCTGGTCGACCTGATCGCCGATACCCTGACGCTGATCGTCGTCTCTTCCGGCACGCTGGAAATCCACGCGGTCGAGGAAGTGATGGACAATGCGCTCAAGACCCATTTCCACGAATTGCACGAGCCGCAGCACGCGCTGCAGGGACTTGCCGATGCGCTTCCCGCGCTGGGCATCGTCGCCGCCGTTCTGGGCGTGGTGAAAACGATGGGCTCGATCGACGAGCCGCCTTCGGTTCTGGGCGGCATGATCGGCTCGGCGCTAGTCGGCACCTTCCTCGGCGTGCTGCTTGCCTATGGCATCGTCGCGCCGCTTGCGGGCCGGCTCAAGCAGGTGATCGAGCAGGACGAGCAGATCTTCCACGCCGTAAAGCAGGTGGTCATCGCCTCCCTGCACGGCTGGCCGCAGCCGCTGGTGGTCGAGAGCGCCCGCTCGGGCCTCGGCCACGCGTTCCGCCCCGGCCTGTCCGAGCTGCTCGACGCGATGCGAGGCAAGTAGCGTCATGGCGGGGGGCAAGACAGCGCGCGGCAAGAACGAGCCGCCACCGGCACCGATTATCGTCAAGAAAGTGACGGTGGTCGCAGGCGGCCATCACGGCGGCGCCTGGAAAGTCGCCTATGCCGACTTCGTGACCGCGATGATGGCTTTCTTCCTGCTGTTGTGGCTGCTCGGCGCAACCACTGAAGACCAGCGCAAGGGCCTCGCCGATTACTTCACGCCGACGCTGGTGAAAATGAAGGACAAGAGCGCGGGGTCGAACGGACTGCTCGGCGGCGCGTCGATCACTGACGCCGATAATTATCCCAACCGGCAGGGCCAGACCGGCACCCGCTCGATCACCGTCCCGCGCGACGCGACGGGTGGCCCGAAGGAAGGCTCCGGCCAGATCAAGCGGTCGGCCCAGACCCGGCGCGCGGTGGAAAAGATGCTGCGCTCCTCGCCCGAAATGCAGAAGCTGGCCAGCCAGGTGCGGCTGGTCGATACCCGCGAGGGCGTGCGCATCGACCTCGTCGACGACGCCGATTTCTCGATGTTCCGGCTGGGTACCACGATCCTCACGCCCGAGGCGCGGACCTTGCTGGGCGGTATCGCGCGGGCTGCGGCAACGGGCGGCAGCGAGCTGACAGTGCGCGGCCATACCGACGCCCTGCCCTGGCGCGCGGGCGATGCCGGCAACAACTGGTCGCTTTCGGCCGGACGCGCCGAAGCGACGCGGCAGGCCTTGCTGGCGGACGGGATCGGCGCTGACCGCTTCCGCCGCATCGAGGGCGTCGCCGACCGCGAGCCTCTCATCCCGAACGATCCGGGCGATCCGCGCAACCGGCGCATTTCGGTAACGGTGCTGGACTAGGCTGCGTGGCCGAATTCCACGCCGCCTAGGGCGCAGGCGTGCCCTTGTAGAACCAGTCCAGCATCGCCGGATCCGGGCAGACGGTTTCGCCCAGCGCGCGGAGCTCGCGTGAAATCTGCGGGGTCATGCCGTCCGCCGTGGCATCGCCTGCCTGCCCCTTGCGGATCATGGCCCCGCGCTGGAGGATCGGCACGTCGCCTGCCGTCGCCGCCTCGAACTTCTCCTCGTGCGCCTTCATCCAGCCGAACGAGGTATATTCGAGGATCCGCTGCCATTCGTCTTCACTCGGCTCGAGACCGATGAATTTCGCGATCTTGCGGATCGAGCCTTCGTGGTCCTGCTTCATCGCCGCGTAGTGAAGGAACAACACGTTGCTCTCATGGCGCAAGAGCCACCAGGCGTTGAGAAAACCGAAGAAGCCAAGCTCGTGCATGCCGCGAGAGACGATGACATCGCGATAGAACGAAGGGAAATCGGGCCGCGACATGGCTCCGGGCGGCATGCCCCACAGCTCGTACCATTGATCCGCGTGCTTGGAGAGGAACGGCCAGAACGAGACCAGCGCCTCCTCCGGGTTGCGGAACACGACGACATATTTCACGTCAGGCCCCTCGCCTGCCGGGATAAACGGCACGACCGGGGGAGCCGAATGGGTCTTGAAGGCGCGGCGGCGATCTGTCGGCATGGCATCGAGCCGGTCGAGCACTTCCCGATCCGTCTGGTCGGGGCGCGCGACGAATTCAATCCACGGCACTTCTTCATAGACGTCGCGGAAGTCTGCCGTCCCGCCCGCGAAGAGCTGGTAAACGATGTTCATCGTCCATGTCGTCCCGCTCTTGGGAGGGACGGAGATCACCACGTCGCCATCGCGCCATGTGATTTTTTCCTGGATTTCCGGCTGAATCCAGAATGGGGGCGGGGAAGAATCGGCTTCGCTCATGGTACGTCTCGCTCGTCTGCTCTCGCGCGAGAAATGCCATAATGCGCGCGTGCGGCAAGCGTCGTTTTCAGGCGACCGGCCCGGTCGGATCGAAACAGAAAACCCGGCGGCTCCTGGGGGAGAACCGCCGGGTCATGGTGGTGGCTTTCCGGACCGGGAAAGCCGGGGGGAGGAAGAAAGGACTTACCGCAGCAGCGACAGCACGTTCTGCTGGCTCTGGTTGGCCTGCGAGATCATCGCCGTCGACGCCTGGCTCAGGATCTGGGCCTTGGCGAGAGCGGTCGTTTCCTGCGAATAGTCGGTATCCTCGATGCGGCTGCGCGCATCCGACAGGTTCGTGCTGTTCGTGGTCAGGTTGTTGACCGCGCTTTCCAGACGGTTCTGTCCGGCACCGAGCGTGGCGCGGGTGGCGTTCACGTCCTTGAGAGCGGCATCGACGTTGGTGATCGTCGTCGCGGCAAGCGTTGCGGTTGTCACGTCGAGAGCGGTCGAGGTCAGCTTGGTGCCATCGATGCCCTTGCTGGTCAGCGTCACCTTGTCGGTCGCCGCCGCGCCGGTGGCGACATCGACGGTGACGTCGGTGCCGGTCGTCTTGGAGAACAGCGTCACGCCGTTGAACTTGGTGTTGGTAAGGATGTCGTCCATCTGCGCCTGAAGCTCGTCGACTTCGGCATCGAGATAGCCGCGGTCGTCAGTGCCATAGGTGCCGTTCTTCGACTGGACGGCCAGTTCGCGAACGCGCTGGAGCATGTTGCTCACTTCGTTGAGCGCGCCTTCAGCGGTCTGGGCGAGAGCGATACCGTCGTTGGCGTTGCGGATGCCCTGGTTCATGGCGCGCACGTCGGCGGTCATCTTGGTGGCGATGGCGAGGCCGGCAGCGTCGTCCTTGGCGCCGTTGATGCGCTTGCCGGTCGACAGGCGCTCCATGGCGGTGCCGAGCTGCTTGTTGGCGGAGATGGAGGCGTTCGACGCCTTCATGGCGGAGATGTTCGTGTTGATAACCGACATTGCTTAACTCCCGTTTGTATGGGTCTCGAAATCCGGTCAGCCCGACCGGACCATTCCGATGCGGCTGCCACGAACCAGACCGGCAGATGACGACGGGAATTAAGCGGCCCTTGCAAAAAAGTGCGCGGCGGCAGGCGCTTGAATATACGGGATAATACTGGGCCTTAATTTTCATTTTCGTTTGCCGTTAGCTGCGAAAACCACCCTCGGACTTTGGTTAACGCCAACGGGGGAATTGAACGTGAACGCGATAACTTTCGCAGACGGGGCACAGGCAAAACACGCGGCGCTGTTTCAGCGCCTGTCGGCCATCAGCGGCACCTTGTTTGCCGGGCAGGCCATCCATTTCCGTGACGCTGGCGAGAACACGCCGCCGCCGCCGCGCGCTCGCGTCATCGATCTTGAACGCGGCGAACGCCCCGGCATCCAGCGTCGCGGCCCGGCACAAATGCGTGTCGGCTATCGCGATCCCCTGAGCGAAAGCGCGCTCGGTAAATTGGTCGCGGCGATGGCGGGCAAGCATGACGCGCTGGCCGTCGATCCCGAAAGCCTTTCCGTGTTCGCTCTGGCCGAGCGCATCGCGAAAAGTGATGTGCCGGTGCTCATCAACGGTCCGACCGGGACCGGCAAGGAAGTGCTCAGCCGCTTCATCCACGCCCGCTCTGCCCGCGCCGACGGCCCCTTCGTGGCGGTTAACTGCGCCGCCATGCCCGAAACCATGCTGGAAGCCATGCTGTTCGGCCACCAGAAAGGCGCCTTCACCGGAGCCAATGCAGCCAGCGAAGGCTTCATGCGCGCGGCGGACGGCGGCACCCTGCTGCTGGACGAGATCGCCGAGATGCCGCTGCCCCTGCAAGCCAAGCTGCTGCGCGCGCTGCAGGAGCAGGAAGTCGTGCCGATCGGCTCGACCATGCCGGTAAAGATCGACGTGCGCATCATCGCCTGCGCCAACCGCGACCTGCCCTTCGAGGTTTCCGAAGGCCGCTTTCGCGCCGACCTGTTCTACCGCCTCAACGTCTTTCCCCTGACCCTGCCGCCGCTGGCCCAGCGCCCGGCTGACATTCCGATGCTCGCCTATGCGATGGCCCTGCGCCATGCCGAGGGCGACGCGCCCGCGCTTTCGGACGAGGCCGTGGCCATGTTGAGCGCCCACGCCTGGCCGGGCAACGTGCGCGAGCTGGAAAACGTGATCCGGCGCGCGCTGCTGCTCGCCAATGGCGCGGATACCATTGGCGCGGAGCACATCGTCTTCGACCGCCCGGTTTCACTGGTCGGCACTGTCGCACCGGGCGGCCTGTCCGCCATGCCGCGCGCCGAGAGCGCCACTCCCGAAGCCGACCTTGCCTCTATCGTCCGCAAGTCTGAAGCCGACGCCATCGTTCAGGCGCTTGCCGACAACAACGGCAATCGCCTGCGCACGGCAGCCGCGCTCGGCATATCCGAACGCACCTTGCGCTACCGCCTTGCCGCCATGCGCGATGCTGGCATCGAGGTGCGTAGCCGCGCCGCTGGAGGCCTGCGATGAACCCGGTCGGCTCCAGCGGCGCCAGCGTGCAGCAGATCATCGCCATGCGCCAGCAGATCATCGACCGCTCGGACGCGCTCAAGGCGCTGCACGCACCGCAACCGGCCCCAGCGACAACGGAGCAGCCGGGCGGCTCTTTCGCCCAGGCGCTCGGCGGCGCTCTGGAACAGGTCAATGCCGTTCAGACAAAGTCCGAGGCGCTCGGCGAAGCATACCAGCGCGGCGAAGTCACCGACGTCGCCAAGGTCATGCTCGCCCGCCAGGAAGCAGGCGTCGCTTTCGAGGCCACCCTGCAGGTCCGCAACAAGCTGCTGTCCGCCTATCAGGACATCATGCGGATGGGCGTGTGATAGATGAGCGAGCTCGTCCCCGCCTCCTCGCCCGCCGCGCCAGAGCCATCGGCGCTCGGCCTGCTGACCGATCCGGCTGGCGGCACCTTGGGCCAGCGCCTCTCGGCCTTCGCCGCGACCGGCAGCGTGCGCCGCCTGCTGCCCGCCTTCGTTGGAGCGGCCGCGCTTGGCGGTGCGGCACTCGCCTGGTCGGTGCTCTCGCCCGCCCCGCAGCGGCTGCTCTATTCCGATCTCGATGACAGTGGCCGCGCGGCAATCACGCCGATGCTCGAACAGGCCGGCATCGACTACCATATCGACAACGCCACCGGCGCGCTGACCGTCGCCGAGGACGATTTTCACAAGGCGCGGATGCTGGTCGCCAGCGACGGCGGCCTTGCCGCTCCCGAAAGCGGCGTCGAAATGCTCGATTCGCTGCCGATGGGTGCCAGCCGGATGATGGAAGGCGAACGCCTGCGCGCCGCACGCGAGCGCGACCTGATGCTGACGATCAAGGAGATCGAGGGCGTCGAATCCGTCCGGGTCAACCTGGCCGAGGGCGAACGCTCCGCCTTCGTGCGCGACACCATTGCGCCAAGCGCCTCTGTCATGCTGCGCCTTGCACGCGGCAAGCAGCTTACCAACGCGCAAGTCGCGGCCATCGTGAACCTCGTCGCCGCCTCGGTGCCGGGACTCGCGCCCGAAGCCGTGCGGGTTGCAGACCAGCAGGGCCGGCTGCTCTCCGATCCCTCCAACCAGCAGAGCGACCGGCTCGACCTGCAATCGCGCATCGAACAGAAACTGCGCGACCAGCTTTCTCGCCTGCTCGTGCCGATGCTGGGCGAAGGCAATTTCTCCAGCGAGATTCAGGTCGATCTCGACATGGACGAAGTCACCCGCGCGCGCGAATCCTATGACAAGGACGGTGTTATCCGCACCGAAACAGACGAAAAATCCACCGCTTCCGCTCCACCAGCCGCCGCAGGTATTCCCGGCGCGACGTCCAACACGCCGCCGCCTGCCGCACAAGCCGCAAACCGCGCTCCGCAAGGGACGCAGGCGCAAGGCGGCGCAGGCAATACCACCAACGGCCAGAGCCGTACCGCGCGCACCTATGAACTGGGTCGCGAAGTCTCGGTCGCCAACATCACGCCCGGCGGGGTGAAGCGCCTCTCGGTCGCGGTCGCGGTCAGCAAGGCGGCGATGAAGGGCGCGAAGCCCGCCGACATTGCCCAGATCGAGAAGCTCGTCTCCTCCGCCGTCGGCGCAGACCCGCAGCGTGGCGATGCCGTCACCGTGGTCGTGCGGGCCTTCGAGCCGGTGACAAACGAAGAAGTGCCATTCTACGAAACCGGCTGGTTCGCCGGCCTTGTCCGGCAGGGATCGGCCTTGCTTGCCGTGTTACTCGTGCTGCTCTTCGCCGTGCGTCCGGTAATGCGGATGCTGCGCGGCAACGACGGTTCAGCAGAAAGAGATGAACCGGAATATGACGAGGTCACCGGCGAACTGACCTCCCCTGACGGCCTTGCCCACACCCTCGGCAGCGTCGTCGATCGCGAGCGCCTAGATGCCAAGGTCGGCCTCGCCCGCCGCATGGTCGCCGAACAACCGGACAGCGCCGTCGCGGCCCTTCGCCTGATGCTCAGCGAAGATGCCGCAAGGCTCGCCCCGCCCGATGCGGAGGCCGCCACATGACCGCGCTCGCGACGATCCCCGCCGATCCGACTGCCGATGCAGCGGTGCTGGTCATGCTGCTGGAGGAAGGGGAAGCCGCTTCGATCCTGGCGCAGCTCAGTCCCGACGAATTGGGCCTGCTGGGTGAGCGCATGTGCGCGCTCGGCAACGTCGCGCCCGATGCTATCAACACGGCCATTGCCGGTTTCCTCGACCGCACCGAAAGCCTCGGCCTCGTCGATGCCGACCGCGTGGGCCGGGTCCACTCGCTGATGAACCGCGCGGTCGGTGAAGTGAAGGCCGACAACGTGATGCAGCGCATCGCGCCCGGTCCCTCGCCCTCTCCGGCGCTCGACATCGTGCGCTGGCTGACGCCGGAATCGCTGGTGCCTCTTGTCGTGGGCGAACACCCGCAGGCACTCGCCGTGCTGCTGTTGCAGATCGAGCCGCAAGTGGCCGCGCAGGTGTTGCACGCCCTTCCCGAGGAGGTGCAGCCCGAAGTGGTGCGCCGCCTTGCCTCGCTCGGCCCGGTGCGGCCCGAGGCGCTGGCCATGCTCGAAGACATTCTCAACCGCCGCATCGCCCAGTGCCACGGCAAGGCGATGCTGCAGATGGGCGGACCGGGCGAGGCTGCCGAGATCATCAATAGTGCGGGCAAGGCCGCCAGCGCGCGGATCATGCCTGCCATCGCCAAGGCCGACAAGGCGCTCGCCCGGCGGATCGAGGAAGAGATGTTCACTTTCGAACACCTCTATGCGCTCGGCCCGCAGGACATGGGTGCGCTGCTGCGCGAGGTCGATTCCGACGTGCTGATCGACGCGCTGAAGGGCATTGCCGAAGACCGGCGCGAGCTGTTCTTCGTCGCCATGTCTTCGCGCGCGGCAGACGGCGTGCGCGACGAGATCGCGACGCGCGGACGAATGAAATCAAGCGATGTCGAGGCCGCGCAGCGCGCCATGGTCATGGTCGCGCGGCGTCTTTCGGCGGATGGCACCATCTCGTTCGGGTCCGACGATGACGAATTTGTCTGACGCAAGGCGAATGGCGCCCCTGCTTGCGGCGGGTGCATCACAGGGCTTTCGCCCGCTGGCGATCTTCGCCTCGGGCGAGGGACGGCATGGTGCGCAGGTGCCCGAGGCGGATGAGCCCCATCCGGTGGAGGACGCGCGCGCGGAAGGCTTTGCGCGGGGTCTCGCCGAAGGCCGCGCCGCCGCCGAGGCCGACGCGTTCGCCATGCTGGAAGCGCACGGCGCGCTCTCGCTCGCCTTCGAGCGGCTCGACCAGGCGATGGAAGAGGAATTGCGCCTGGCCCTTCACGAAACGGTATCACGGTTGTGCGAAGGCGTGCTGGCTCCGCTCGCGCTCGACGAAGCGGCGCTGCTGGCGCGGATCGACAAGGCGGTCGCCATGCTGTCGCGCTCCTATGACGAGCGCACAATTCGTCTCAATCCCGACGATCTGTCGCTGCTGTCGGACCGTCTCCATTCTGACTGGACGGTCCTGCCCGATCCTGCCTTGCCGCGCGGGACCCTGCGCGTCGAATCGAGCGAAGGCGGGATCGAGGACGGACCGGAGACGTGGCGGCGGGCTATCGCCGATGCGCTCGGCCCATGCTGAAGCTGTTTACCCCGATCCTGGCCGATCTCGCCAGCGCGCCGCTCGACCTCACGCCCGAACGCTACGGCCTCGTTACCGCCTGCGATAACGGCCTGCTCGAAGCGAGCGGGCTTTCCGTGCCGGTCGGCTCGCTGTGCCGCATCACGCATGGACCGGCGCGTTCGCTGAGCGCGGAAGTCATCGGCTTTCGCAACGGACGCACGATGATGATGATGCTGGGAGACAGCGTGATGCTGCGCCCCGGCGCGCGGGTCTATCCCGAAGGACGGCCCGGCCTGCTGCCAGTAGGCGAGGCATTTCTTGGCCGCGCGGTCGATGGCGAGGCTCTGCCCATCGACGGCCTCGGCCCGGTCCACGCGCGCAGCCAGTGGCCGGCGGGAGGCGTGCGGACCAGCGCGCTCGACCGCAGCCCGGTGCGCCTGCCGTTCGAGACGGGCGTGCGCGCGCTCAATGCGCTGACGATGTTCGGACAGGGCCAGCGCATCGGCATCATGGCCGGATCGGGCGTCGGCAAGTCTGTCCTCATCGACATGATCGCGCATGGCGCCGATGCAGACGTCATCGTCATCGGCCTGATCGGCGAGCGAGCGCGTGAGGTGTCCGATTTCGTCGAACGGCACATGCGCGGCGACAAGCGGGCGCGCAGCGTCGTCGTTGCCGTGCCAGCCGACCATGCGCCCAACCTGCGCCTGCGCGGCGCGATGCTGGCGACGTCCATCGCCGAATATTTCCGCGCCTCGGGCAAGCAGGTGCTGCTCATCATGGACAGCCTCACCCGAGTGGCCCACGCCGCGCGCGAGATCGGCCTGCTGCTGGGCGAGCCCGGCGCGGCACGCGGCTATCCGCCGTCGGCTCTCGCAACGATTACCCGGCTGGTCGAACGCGCGGGCAATTCGGCGGCAAGCGGCGGTTCGATCACCGGGCTTTACACCGTGCTGGCCGATGGCGACGACGAGAACGATCCAGTGGTCGATACCGCCCGCTCGATCCTCGACGGGCATGTGGTGCTCTCACGCGAACTGGCCCAGCGCGGGCAATATCCGGCCATCGACATCGCCGCCTCGCTCAGCCGCGTCATGGCCGATATCGCGACGCCCGAGCATAGCGAGGCTGCCCGCACCTTCCGTGCGCTCTCCGCGACTTACGAGGCGAACCGCGATCTCGTTCTGATGGGCGCCTATCGCGCCGGAGCCGACGCGCAGCTCGACCGGGCGATCGCCATGCACGAGGCGCTTTCCGGTTTCCTCGCACAGCCGCCCCGCACTTTCTGCAGCCTTGAGGACAGCGCCGCGCAGCTTGCCGAACTGGTCGGATCGCCGTGAAGGCGCAGCAACGCAAGCTGGCAAGGCTGCAACGCCTCGCCCGGATCCGCGATGTCGCGCGGCATGAGGCAGCAACGCGCGCTGCCGAGGCGGAGGACGTGTTTGCAAGGATCGTCGCGCTCGACGGGCAGACCAATGCGCTGGCGCGCCGCTACGAGGTGCGCGGTGAGTGCCATGATGCCCAGAGCCTGCGCCAGCTCGACGCCTTCGTGTCGGGCCTGCGTGCCCTGGGCACCGAAACCGCGCGCCAGATCGAGACGGCGCGACACGATGCCGATGCCCGGCAGGTCGATCTTGCCGAGGCGGAGCGCCGCCGCACCGTCGTCGAGGATCGCGCGCAGGCCTTGCGCCGCACCCTTGAGCGGCAAGTGTCTTTCTCCGTGCCGGACAGCGCCCGCAAGTTTGGCACGCTTCTTGATTAACCATGGCCCTGACACCTTTTTCGAGGACGGACATGGACCTGTTTGCAAGCATCTCCACAGTCAAACCCGGCCTTCCGGCCCGGACTGGCGATGCCGCTAGTGATGGTGAAACAGGGGATGAAACGGCGGTTTTCGGGGTTTTCCTGGACCTCGCGCTGTCAATCCCTTCGCCAGATGCGGTGATCGTCGCCGGGCCGGAAGGCGAAACCCTCCAGCATGAGGCATCGGACGAAGCGACGGAGACAGACGGCAATGCGGCAATGCCGGGCGGCAATATCTTGCCGGGCATCCTGCCGCTCGACTTGCCGACCATGCTTCCGGTCAACGAGGAACCCGCAGAGGCCGGGGCCGATAGCGACCGGTCCCTTCGCACCCCGATTGGCATTCCCTCGCTCGATCGGGCCGTAATCGCGACCCCGAACGGCGCGGAACCGGACCTGTCCCTGCCGACAGTCCAGCAGACACCGATCCAGGTGAGCCTTCCCGCAATCACCACAAACAATCTCGGTGGCCCGGCACAAACGATGGCCAAGATAACGGCACTCCCGGAGGCGATAGCAACTGTCCCGACCGTCCCGGCGCTGCAGGTCGGCAATATTCCCGAAACGTCGCAACCGGTTTCGACAGCAACGGTGGCAGCCGCGATAGCAAGCGGATCGGCAGGCAATATCACATTACCGGTCATGGCCCGTCTCGCCGAAAGGCTTCGCGATACGCAAAGCCAGCCCCGCGTCATCCCGCAAGAAATGACCGACTCCGTGGCGAACCGCGAATCCGCGGCGACAGCACCCGTCGAGGCAGCAGTGGCGAGGCCAGTTGCACCGGTCGCATCCCCGGTTTCCGGCTCCGGCAAGAGTGTCTCCGCGCCAGTTGCACCCCGGCCAGACGCGGGGAGCGATCAGCCAGCCGGACTACCCGACCTCACACCAACGTCGCCCGAGCCAGAGGCCGACAATCCTGCTCCGCGCGCAGCAGGCCCGGCCCCCATCGAACAGGCCGATGCGGCAGCCGCGCCCGTCATGCCGGACAGCCCGCTGGCGCCCATCGCGGAAACCCGCGCGGCGGCCACGGCTCAGCCCTTGTCTGCCGTATCGGTCCGCGCACCCGATGCAGCGCCACAGGACTTCGGCGATATCGTCGAGCGGCTCGCTCGCGCCCGTGAGACGGAGCAGCCCGACCTTGTCCGCACCACCGTATCGACGCGCGATTTCGGGCCGGTCGCCATGCAGATGCGCACTGTCGAAAACCGGCTCCACGTCGCCATGATCAACGCCGACCCCGGCTTCGCACCGGCTGTCCAGGCCGCAAGCGCGACGGCGGCGAGCGGACAGCAGTCCTCGCCCGACAGTTCATCCCAGCAGCAGTCACAGAGCCAGCAAGGCCAGCAAGCAACGCTTTCGTCCGGATCGGGCCAGTCCGCACCTGACAGCCAGAACCGCCAGCAGCAATCCGAACGCGCCGGACAGCAGGCACAGAGCCGCAACACCAGCGCCACCGCAGCCGAAGCCGCGGAGCCGCACGGCGATGAAACCGGCACGATCTACGCCTGATAACCGCACACCGCGAAGGACCATACCATGAGCAAGAAGCACGAAGACGCCGAGGAAAAGGGCAAGAAGGGCAAGAAGGGCCTTGTCGTGAAGGCCGCACTCGGCCTCGGCCTGATCGCAGCAGGTGGCGGCGCCGCGTTCGGCATGATGCAGGCCGGGGTGATCGGCGGCCATGGCGAGAAAGAGGACAATTCGCCCAAGCTGATCCTAAAGGGCGAGGAAGATCCCTACGCGCCTCCCAGCAAGGAAAAGGAAGGCGAAGGCGGCGGCGATGTGTTCGGTGAAGGCGGCAGCAAGTACCGCACGATCTATTACAGCTTCGCCGACGACTTCACTTCGAACCTCAAGCATTCCGACGCACTGGTGCAGGTCAGCCTCGCGGCCTCGACCCAACGCGACGGGCGTGTCCTGCTGTGGATGAAGAAGCATGAGCTGGCGATCCGCTCGGCGATGCTGACCGTGCTGGCCGATACGCCCGAGGAACAGGTCTATTCAGTCGGCGGCAAGGAACAGCTGCAAAAGCGGCTCGCCAAGGCAATCAACGACGTGCTGAAAGAGCGCGAGGGCTTCGGCGGCGTCGACAACGTCTATTTCCGCTCGTTCATCGTGCAGTGATCGCCCCGTGAAGCCGCACCACGACTTTACGGCCGAACGGCCCCTCGCCCGGCACGCGCAATTCGCGGGCAAGCGAGCCGCGCCCGAGGCGGACCCCACAGCGGCGGCGCAACGGCTGACCGAGCGGCTGGCCTCTGCCCTGCCCGAGGTGATCGGCATGCTCGGCGGGGAAAATGCGCCGGAAGTCCGTCCGCTGGATCCGCGCGAAGGCGTGATGCGCGAGCTGCTTTCGCGCGGCAACGGGCAATGCTCGCACGGTCTGCTCGTTGCCGAG
This sequence comes from Novosphingobium sp., assembly GCA_020446505.1. Lineage (GTDB taxonomy): Bacteria > Pseudomonadota > Alphaproteobacteria > Sphingomonadales > Sphingomonadaceae > Novosphingobium. Next base: position 25,018 of record JAGREN010000114.1, read on the forward strand.
CAAGGGCCGAGCCTGCTCGTCAGCGTCGATGTCGCGGGAGCTTATCAGCTCGTCGACATGGCCTTTGGCGGCGATGGCAAATTGCCCGATCCCCTGCCCGAAAAACTCCCGCTATCCGCACAGATCGTCACCGCGCGCATTGAGAGCGAAGTGGCCGCGTTGGTTGCCCGGATTGCAGGCATTGCGAGCCGCGAACAGGGCGCACCTCCCTTCGTGCCGCTCAGGCGCGACAGCGACATTGCCGCGCTGCGTCCCTTCGCGGCTGACCGGGCGCTGTGGCAGGCCTCGTTCGAGATCACCTTTGGTGGATGTGACGCCTGGACCCTGCGCCTGACCGTCGCGAGCGAACAGGTCGCGCTGCTTTCGCCCGGCGACGAAGACGATACCGCGCCGCGCGCCCGCCCTTCTCACGCGGCGACAAGCGCCGACCCGGCGCGCAGCCCGTTCGGCGACCTGCCGCTCACGCTTTGCGCCACGCTCGTCGACATGCGCATGCCGCTGGCCCGCATCGCCGCGCTCAAGCCGGGCGACGTGTTTCCCGTATCGGTGGCCCGGCAAGTGCCGCTTTCCATCGGCGAGAGAACGATCGCCCACGGCACCCTGGGCGAAATCGACGACCGTGTCGCGCTCCAGATCATTCACGCCTTTTCACAGGAAGAGACCCGCTCATGACCATGCTTTCCGATCCGCTCGATTTCCTCAAGGACGTCGATGTCCGCCTCTCGGTCGAACTTGGCACGGCGCAGATGAAGCTGCGCTCGGTGCTGGCCCTGCGCGAAGAGAGCGTCGTCATGCTCGACCGGCTGTCGGACGAATTGCTCGACGTGATGGTCAACGGCCAGCGCATCGCCCGCGGCGAAGTCGTCATCGACGGCAACCGCTTCGGCCTACGCATCGTCGAGATGGCGGGCCAGCCGGCAGCCGCCCAGCCCGCGCCTGCCTTCGACGAAAGCACCCTTGCCGCCAGCACGGCTGAGGCCGCCGGAGATCATGGCTGATGCTGTTCTACCTGCTCAAGCTGGCGATCATGCTGCCGCTTATCGGCCTGCTCGGCTGGGGCGCGCTCAAGCTGGCGCGCAAGATGCAGGACCGTATCGGTCCCGCACAGGGCGCCAGGGCCGTGCGGATCGTCGAGACGACCATGCTCTCGCCCACGCTCAAACTGGCCGTGCTTGAATTCCACGGCCGCGAGATCCTCGTCTCCGCCTCGCGGCAGGGGCTTACCCGGCTCGCCGAGGCACCAGCGCGGGAGAAGGTGGAATGACGCGGTCAATGAGCCTTGCCTCAAGGCCCACACCCAACGCCTCCCGCGAGCGGGAGGGGAGCGAGACTTGCCAAGCCGTCAGGCGCGCTAGTCGCAGCGGGGTGGGCCTGCTCGGCTTGCTGGCATCGTTCCTGCTGCCGACAGTTGCCTATGCCCAGAGCGCCATCCCCGGCGCGCTCGACCGCGCCTTCGGCTCGCTTGGCGGCACTGGCGGGCCGGGCATGAACATGTCGCTCCAGCTCCTGCTTGTCATGGGGCTGCTGACGATCCTGCCCAGCCTGATCCTGATGATGACGAGCTTCACGCGCATCCTCATCGTGCTCGCCATCCTGCGACAGGCAATGGGCCTGCAGCAATCGCCGCCCAATCAGGTGCTGATCGGCCTTTCGCTGTTCCTCTCGCTGTTCGTCATGGGGCCGACGCTCGACAAGGTAAGCGAGAAAGCCATCGCGCCCTATTCGGCAGGCACGATCAATGCCGAACAGGCCATCGAGGCAGCAGGCGGCGAGTTCCACGCGTTCATGCTCACCCAGACGCGCGAGCGCGACTTGATGATGTTCGCCGATATCGCCGATGCGCCCAGGTTCCAGAGCAAGGCCGAGGTGCCGTTCTCAATCCTGCTTCCAGCATTCGTCACCAGCGAACTCAAGACCGCCTTCCAGATCGGCTTCATGCTGTTCCTGCCATTCCTCGTGATCGACCTTGTCGTCTCATCGGTGCTGATGAGCCTTGGCATGATGATGATGAGCCCGATGATCGTCTCGCTCCCGTTCAAGCTGCTGCTGTTCGTCCTCGTTGACGGATGGGCGCTCTTGATGGGCAGCCTTGCGCAGAGTTTCCTGTGATGGACGAGGCGCTTCCCCTGCTTGATCTGGCCGACAAGATGCTGTGGGTGACGGCTCTGGTCGCCGCCCCGGTGTTGCTGGCTTCGCTCGCCGTGGGCCTGATGGTCGGCGTGGTGCAGGCCGCGACTTCGGTCAACGAGCAGACCCTGACTTTCGTGCCCAAGCTCGCCGTCACCGCGCTGGTGCTGGTGC
>JAGREN010000115.1 GCA_020446505.1 Novosphingobium sp.
TGCCGAAATTGCCCTGCCCCTCGACCAGCGGGTAGCGCAGCGACCAGTCCTGCGCGAGACGGACCATCGCGTCGTAAACGCTGGCGTCGCCATGCGGGTGATACTTGCCGATCACGTCGCCGACGACGCGGGCCGATTTCTTGAACCCGTCGGTCGGGTTCAGCTTCAACTGCCGCATCGCCCACAGCAGGCGGCGGTGGACCGGCTTCAGCCCGTCGCGCAGGTCCGGCAGCGATCGCGCGGTGATCGTCGAAAGGGCATAGACGAGGTAGCGTTCCGACAGCGCGGCATCGAAAGGCGCGTCGACGATGGCGTCGAACGGATCGGGTTCATCTTCGGTCGTGGTGGGCATGGTTGCAGTGCCCTAGCAATGCGACGCCCCTTGCGGAACGGGTCAACCGGCGTTTTCCGCAGGGAGGAATGCGGCTGTTGTCAGCCGATCTGCATGTCGTGCCACAGGCCGGGCATATGCACCTCGATCCCGTCGAGATTGTCGCTGAGGTCGATCTGGCAGGAAAGGCGGCTGTGAGCCGTTACCCCGGCAGCGAGATCGAGCATGTCTTCCTCTTCCTCGCTGGCGGCTTCGAGCTTCGAAAACCAGTCCTTGCCGATCACGACATGACAGGTCGAACAGGCCATCTGCCCTTCGCAGGTGCCTTCGAGCGGCATGCCTGAAGCCTGGCCGAGAGCGAGCAAGTTCGTGCCCGCCCTGGCCTGGACCTCCTTGCGGTCTCCGTCAGCAGTGACGAACACGACCTTCATTACGAATATACTCCCTGCGCCGCAGCAGCGGCTTCCAAGCGCGCGCAGGCATCCTCTAACTCAGAAAGCTTAGTATATCGCCCAAATCCGATACGAACAGATGATTTCGCTGCGGCGGCATCGAGACCGATGGCTGTAAGCACATGGCTGGGCCGCCCCGAACCGCTCGCACAGGCGGAGCCTGCCGAGAAGGCGATGTCGCGAAGGTCAGACATCAGGCGCGCCACGTCGAGCCCTTCGCGCCGCAGGTTGAGGTTGCCGTGCCAGCGCTGGTCTGCCGATCCATTGAGCGTCCAGCCAGCCATCAGGTCGCGGGCGCGGTTCCACAGGTCTTCGACATGGGCCGCGTCCTGCTCCATGCGAGCCTTTGCAAGTGCGGCCGCAGCGCCGAAACCCGCGCATAGCGCCGGGCTCAGGGTACCGGACCGCAGACCCTGTTCCTGACCGCCGCCGTGAATCTGCGGGGCGAGTTCAATCCCGTCGCGGATCCACAGCGCACCAATGCCTTTCGGGCCGTAGAGCTTGTGGGCGCTAAGCGCGATCATGTCGGCCTGTTCGGGTGGAGCGATCTTGCCCGCGCCCTGCACCGCGTCGCACAGGAACAGGGCTCCGGCGTCATGCGCGGCCTGCACCAGCATGTCGACTGGCTGAATCGTGCCGATCTCGTTGTTGACCTGCATGACGGCGACAAGCCCGGTCCCGGCAGGGATCGGAGCATCCGCCGGAACCAGACCGTCACGGGTGCAGGCAAGCATGTGACAGGCACCCCCACGAGCCTCAACCGTGTCGAGAACGGCTGCGTGTTCTATCGTCGAGACCGCGAAACTCTTCGCGCCGCAGCCGAAAATCGCGAGGTTGAGAGCCTCGGTGGCAGAGCCGGTGAACACCACCCTTCCTCCGGGCGGCAGCAGGGCGGCCACCTGTTCGCGCGCGACTTCCACGGCGGCGACCGCCGCTCTTCCGGCGCGGTGGGGGCTGTGCGGATTGGCAAAGCCGATACCCTCCGGCCCTTCCAGCCAGGGCAGCATCGCCGCCCTGGCCTCGGGAGCCAGCGGCGTGGTCGCCTGATAGTCGAGATAGATCATGTCATGGTCCGGGCAGCCGCGATCTCGCGCCATACCGCAATGAAACGACGCACATCGGCTTCGCTGGTTTCGCGCCCGATGCTGACGCGGATGACTTCGGAAGCGGCCTTGTCATCCATGCCCATCGCCTTGAGCACATGGCTTGGCCTGAGCGAACCCGAGGAACAGGCGCTGCCCGCCGAAACGGCGATCCCCTCGCCATCGAACCTTATGAGCTGCACGGCCGAGGAGACACCCGGCATGCGGTAGCTTCCGATCGTGGCGATGCGCTCACCGCCACCGGCCACGACTTCCCCGCCTGCCTCCGTAATGCCTTGTTCGAGCAACAAGCGAAGACGCGAGGCACTTTCCATCCAGATGTTGCCAGCCTCAAGCGCGGCAGCCATGCCAAGCACGCCCGGCAGGTTCTCGGTTCCGGCGCGATAACCTCGCTCCTGCCCGCCTCCCGGCCTCAGCATCTTGAGATCGCGCACCAGCAGCGCGCCGATGCCGACCGGGCCGCCGAACTTGTGGGCGGCAATCACTGCCAGATCGGCATCGGGCAGGCCGACCTTGCCTGCTCCCTGCGCGCAATCGGCCAGCAGCAGTCCGCCTGCCTCGTGCACGGCAATACCGATCCTGCGCAAAGGTTGGGTCACGCCCGTTTCGCTGTTGACCTGCTGCACGGCGACAAGGCCGCCTCGCGCCACGGCATCGACATCGACGCGGCCCATGGCGTTGACTGCAATGCGATCGATTCCATCGGCATGGCGCAGGACGGCATCGTGCTCAACCGCAGAGACGGCCACAAGCGGCTGAACGCAATGCGTTATCGCCAGCGCCAGCGCCTCGCTCGCACCGGAAGTGAAGATCACCGCTCCATCCCAGCCCAGCGCACCTGCAATCCTCACCCGCGCCAGTTCCAGCGCCGCTCGCGCCGCGCGGCCCTGATTGTGCGGGCTCGAAGGGTTCGCCCACATTCCGAAACCGGCCTGCACGGCCTCCAGCGCCGCAGGGTGCAGCGGCGTGGTTGCGGCATGATCGAGATAGAGTCTTTCCAAGGGCACCGTGCGAAAGTTGTTTTCAAGCTTTTGGTTTCTATATAGCGCACACCGTTCCTTTGGCACGCTCCGACGGCAAAAAAGCGCGATAGCCGCGCTCGCCGGAGCAGCCCTTCAGCATTTTCGGATGAACACATGCCCGCAGTTATCTTTCCCGGTCCCGAAGGTCGTCTCGAAGGCCGCTTCCAGCCCGGCCCTCGTCCGCGCGCGCCCGTTGCGATGATTCTCCACCCGCACCCGCAGGCGGGCGGGACGATGAACGACCGGATTACCCAGCACCTCTACAAGACCTTTTCCGATCGCGGCTTTGCCACCCTGCGCTTCAATTTCCGCGGCGTGGGCCGCAGCCAGGGCAGTTTCGACAACGGCATTGGCGAGCTTTCCGACGCGGCAGCCGCGCTCGACTGGGTCCAGTCGATCCATGCCGAAGCCTCGACCACCTGGATCGCAGGATACAGCTTCGGCGCGCTGATCGGCATGCAGCTGCTGATGCGCAGGCCGGAAATCCGCGGCTTCATCTCGGTCGCGCCGCCCGCCAACATGTACGATTTCAGCTTCCTTGCGCCCTGCCCCGCCTCCGGCATCATCGTGCAGGGCAACGCCGATACGGTGGTGACGCCCAATGCCGTGCAGAAGCTGGTCGACAAGCTGCGCACGCAAAAGCACATCACCATCCATCACGACGAGATTCCGCGCGCCAACCATTTCTTCGAAAACGAGATGGAAGACCTGATGCGCTCGGTCGACAACTATCTCGACATGCGGCTTTCGCCGGACTGTCCGATCAAGTGATCCGCACCTAACGATCCGGCGACGCGCTTGCGAGCGTGTCGCCGCTGTCGTCCGGGACCGTCCAGATCGCGACATTGACCGCCAGCACGGCAGCCAGCACCACCATCAGCAGAGCCTGTTTTCGCGCGCGTCCCTCGCGCCACAGCCACCATGCGCCGCCGAGCAGCAGCAGCAAGGTCAGGACCATCAGGGAAAGCACGGCGTCGGTCATCCTGCCTTCATCGCTGACAAGACAGATGCGTGACGTCAACGCCTGTTTGACTTCGCTTCGCCCGCTTCGCACAAGGCACCCATGCACGAAACCACACTATCGCGCCGTTCGACGCTTGCTCTGCTTGGCGCTGGTGGTGCCTCGCTGCTCCTTCCCGGCTGCGTCACCAGCGCCGCTCAAGGCCTCACGCAGGGCGCGCCCGCCGATCCGGCGGCGCTTCTCGATGCGATAGCCTGGCGCTTGCTCGAACTGTCGCCGGAAGGCGCGACCGAACTGGCGCTCGATACCGGCGAACATGCGGGCCTGCGCCGCCTCCTATCGGACAAGTCCCTTGCTGGTGAAGCCCGGCTGGCCGAATTGCTGCGCAGCGACCTTGCGCTCGTCCGGGGCATGGATCGTTCGGCGCTAGACCCGGCCATGCAGACGCATTTCGCCGTGGTCGAGACAGCCTATGCCACGGCACTCGAAGGCCTTGCGCTACCCTACGGCGAGGTGGCAGTCGGTGGCTGGCGCAACACGCCCTATGTCGTGATCCAGAATGTCGGTGCCTATCTCGACCTGCCGCGTTTTCTCGATTCCAGCCACCCGATCCGCAGCGCGGAAGACGCAGACGCCTATTGCGAGCGCCTGTCGCAGATGCCCGGTCAGCTCGAAGCGGAACTGGAGCGCATTACCAGGGCCGAAGCGGCAGGCCTGATCCCGCCGGACTTCCTGCTGAAGCGCACGATCGACCAGATGGGTCGCTCCATCGCGGACATAGAAAACGAAGGAGGAATGCTCGTCTCCTCAGTCGTGAAACGAACCTCGACGATACCCGGTAACTGGCAAGGTCGCGCCGGCGTAATCGTTTCCGACCAGGTGCTGCCCGCCATGCGCAGGCAACTGGCCGTCATGCAGCGCCACCTCGCCAAGGCGAGTTCCGAACCCGGCATGGGCACGCGTCCACATGGCGACGAATGGTACGCCTGGTCCCTGCGAGCAGCGACCACGACCCGGTTGACGCCTGAAGAAGTTCATGCTCGCGGCCTCGAAGAGCTTGCCGCGATTCAAGGGCGCATGGAGCCCATCCTGCAAAGCCTCGGCTTTACCAAAGGCACGACCGGAGAGCGGATGGCGGCCCTGGCCAGGGACCCGCGTTACCAGTTCCCCAACACCGATGCGGGCCGCGAAGAGATCATGCAGTTCATTCGCGAGCGGGTCGACTGGATCAAGGCGCAGATGCCGCGCGCGTTCGTGCGGCTCGCTCCGGGCAATGTCGAGGTTCGCCGCCTGCCGCTGGCCGAAGAGCTTGGCGCGCCGAGCGCCTATGGCGGAGCCGGTTCTCCCGATGGATCGATTCCCGGCCGGATGTGGATCAACCTGCACACCACCGACCTGCACCGTCGCTATGACCTGCCGACGCTGGTCCATCACGAGGCGATTCCGGGACACGTCTGGCAGGGCGAATATACCCGCACCATGCCGCTGATCCGCTCGATGCTGGCGTTCAACCCCTACAGCGAAGGCTGGGCGCTCTATGCCGAGCAGCTTGGCGACGAACTGGGCGCCTATGACGAATTTCCGGCGGGCAGGCTCGGCTACCTGCAGAATCAGGCCTGGCGTGCGGCGCGACTCGTCATCGATACCGGTCTGCACGCAAGGGGCTGGTCGCGGGAGAGAGCGAACGCATGGTTCCGCAGCGAGATCGGGCTGTCACCCGCCGAGACCGCCAACGAGGTCGACCGCTATTGCAGCTGGCCGGGACAGGCCTGCGGCTACAAGATCGGTCACAGCGAGATCGTGCGGCTGCGACAGCAGGCGCGCGCGCGCATGGGCGACACGTTCGACCTGCGAGCGTTCAATCAGGCCGTGATCGACGGCGGCAACGTGCCGCTCAACGTGCTGGCGCAGATCGTCGAGCGATACGAGGCGACCGCCTGAGCGCGTTCAGCGCCGGACCATGCCCTGCACGATCGAGCCGACCAGTCCGCCGAGAGCGCCTCCCAGCGCGCCGCCGCCCTGCCCCTTGCCGCCGTTCTGCTTGAGCATGTAACCGACCACGGCCATCGCGAGGATCGGCAGCATCTTCCTGATGATATCCGAGCTGATCCCGGTGCTGCCCGAAACTTCGTCGGCAACGCCGCGGCTCACGTCCTTGCTGCCGAAGATCTGGCCGAGAATGTCGTTGCCGCCGTCAACCGGCGTCGGATCCTTGTTTAGCACCTGATCGAGCAGAATGCCGCCCAGGCCCCCGCCCAAACCACCAGCAAGTCCGCCTCCCGAACCGCCGAGCACGCTTCCCAGAATGTCGCCAAGTCCGCCGCCGCCACTCGCGCCGGTACCGACCTGATTTCTTCCCAGCCCCGCGACGATGGCAGGCAACAGTGCGCCAGCAGCCGTCCCGGCTACCTGCGGGTCGATGTTCAGCTCCTTCGCGATGCTGTCGATGGCTCCGGTTTCGCGGAGCATTGCGCCGATATTCATGTCCATCATCCCTTTTTCCGAACCGTCTGCCCCGATGTGGCTGGAGACGGTGACATACGATTGACAGATACCTGATCCATCAACACATTGGTGAATTCAGTTGGTACGTCCCCCTGCGACCAACTGCAACGCAAGGAGGCTTCGAATGAGCATCTTCTCGAAAATAAAGGAATCCATCTTCGGCAAGAAGGCGGAAGCGGCAGAAGCACCAAAGCCTGCAGTCGCGCCGCCCACAGCCGCGCCAGCGGCACCTGCGACCGAGGCCATGCCCGAGGTGGATGTCGAGGCAAAGCTTTCGGGAATGAACGGAGCTGACAAACTGAACTGGCGCACCTCCATCGTCGACCTGTTCAAGCTGCTCGGCATCGAATCGAGCTACGAGAACCGCAAGGAGCTCGCGCAGGAACTTGGCCGCACCGACTATTCCGGCTCGGCCGATGACAACATCTGGCTGCACAAGGCCACGATGCGCGAACTGGCTGCCAACGGTGGCAGGGTTCCGGCAGACATGCTCGACTGAGACACGTCCCCGAACTGCATGCAAAAGGCCGTGCCGACATCAATCGGCGCGGCCTTTTTGCATGGATCAGGCTATTTCTTGCCGAACAGGCCGCCAGCCAGCCCGGCAATATCGTTGAGCGGATTGCCGTCGCCATCACGGTCGAGCATGGAAGCGAAGCTCGCCAGCGAACCTTCGCCGCCAATCGCGTCGCGCACCTGGTTAAGGATGCCCGCGTCGATGCCGGTGCTCTGCGCGGCAACTTCGATCGTGTCGCCGGGATCCTGATGCGCCTTGCCCAGCGCGCCGATGGCGGTTTCGGCGAGGGCAGGATCGATCCCCAGCTTCGATGCAAGGTTGGCAACATCGTCCGGCGCACCGGCGATGTTCTTCAGGATTCCGTCAAACAAGCCCATGATCTACCTCCATCATCTAGATGGAGGGATCATGCACAACCAGCGTTTCAGAACAAGGACAATCAGGCCGCGACGGGAGCAGCCTTGCGCACGCCTTCATCGACGTGATCCTCGAACTGCGCGAAGTTCTCGATGAACTGGCGCACGAGGGTCTGGGCGGTGCGGTCGTACTCGGCCGCATCGGCCCAGGCAGAGCGCTGGTCGAGCAGGGCGCTGTCCACGCCCGGCACCGCGACCGGAACCTCAAAGCCGAAGTTCGGATCTTCGCGGAACTGCACATCGTTGAGGCTGCCGTCGAGCGCGGCGTTGAGCAGGGCGCGAGTCGCCTTGATCGGCATGCGCTTGATGCCGTCCTGCGTCGCCTTGCCGCCGAACCAGCCCGTGTTGACCAGCCAGCACTTCACGTTGCCCCTGGCGATCCGCTCCTTGAGCAGGTTGCCATAGACGCTGGGGTGGCGCGGCATGAACGGCGCGCCGAAGCAGGTCGAGAAAGTCGCTTCCGGCTCGGTCACGCCGATTTCGGTGCCAGCAACGCGCGCGGTGTAGCCCGAGAGGAAGTGATACATCGCCTGATCCGGGGTGAGCCGCGCGATCGGCGGAAGCACACCATAGGCATCGGCTGTCAGCATGATGATGTTCGAAGGAACCGGGCCCATGTTCTCTGCCGAGGCATTGGGGATGAACTCGATCGGGTAGGAGCCGCGTGAATTCTCGGCCAGCGAGGCATTGTCGAGATCCAGTTCGCGGGTGTCGGGATCGATCACCACGTTTTCGAGCACCGTGCCGAAACGCCGGGTGGTCGCGAAAATCTCCGGCTCCGCTTCCTCGGAAAGGCGGATCATCTNNTTGGCGTAGCAGCCGCCTTCGAAGTTGAAGACCGCCGTATCGGACCAGCCATGCTCGTCGTCGCCGATCAGGGTGCGGCTCGCGTCAGCCGAAAGCGTGGTCTTGCCGGTGCCGGACAGACCGAAGAACACGGCCGTCCTGCCATCGGGGCCGACATTGGCCGAGCAGTGCATCGGCATGACGCCGCTTTCGGGCAGCAGGAAGTTGAGAATGCCGAACACGCTCTTCTTCATCTCGCCGGCATAGGCGGTGCCGCCGATCAGGATCAGCTTTTCGGTGAAGTTGACCGCGATCACCGTCTCGCCGCGACAACCGTGACGCGCCGGATCTGCCTTGAAGCTGGGCAGGTCGATGATGGTGTAGTCTGGCGCGAAACCTTCGAGCTCCGTAGCCTTGGGACGCACCAGCAAGGTGCGGATGAACAGGTTATGCCATGCCAGCTCGTTGATGACGCGCACGTTGACGCGATGCTCGGGCTGCGAACCGCCGAACAGGTCGGCGACGTAAAGCTGGCCCTTGTCGGCCAGAGCAGCAAAGAAATCGGCCTTGAGCGCGGCGAAATGCTCCGGGGTCATCGGGACATTGGTCTTGCCCCACCACACCGCATTCTCGGTGTTTGCGTCACGGACGATGAACTTGTCCTTGGCGGAACGGCCGGTGTGCGTGCCGGTCTTGACCACGAGCGGGCCATCCTTTGCCAGCAGGCCTTCGCCATTGCGCACGGCATGCTCGACGAGCGGCGCGGTGCCAAGGTTGGCGTGGATAACGGCTTTGGTCTCGATGCCTTGGCGATCGAGCGGGTAGCTCAGGGCAGCGCTGGTCAAAATGCTCTCCATCGTATGCGTGGCCGCGAATGCGGCGGCCCGCACCTCTAATCGGCGAATGCTTTCAGAATCGTGCCGCGCATAGTCGAGCGAGGCCGGATCGTCAATTTGCCATGCCAAGTAGTTCACTGGATGCGGTATCAGTGCAGCATTTCACCGGGCAAGCTGCGTTGTCAGGGCCGGTCTGCGCGGCTAGTCAGAGGCCGTTATGACGAGCGAACCGCAAGGCACGGATACAGACAGCGACGGCGAAACGGATCGCCGCCGCACGATTGCGCTGGTCGACGACGACCGCAATATCCTGACGACCCTGTCGATCCTGCTGCAATCCGAAGGTTTCGCGACGCGTGTCTACTCGGACGGGCACACGGCCCTGGGCGCCCTGCTCGAGAATCCCCCTGACCTGGCGATCTTCGACATCAAGATGCCCCGGATGAACGGGCTGGAACTGCTCGAGAAGTTTCGTGACGAATCGAGCGTGCCGGTGATCTTCCTGACCTCCCGCGACGAGGAACCGGACGAGGCGCTTGGTCTGGCCCTGGGCGCGGACGACTACATCACCAAGCCGTTCAGCCAGCGGCTGCTGGTGGCACGAATCCGCGCTATCCTCAGACGCAGCGAACTGGTGCGTTCGTCCGCCACGCCATCGGGCAAGGACGACCTCCCCGAACCCATCGTTCGCGGCAGCCTGCGGATGGACCCGGCGCGCCATGAAGTGACATGGAAAGGCTTGCCGGTATCGCTCACCGTCACCGAGTTCCTGATCCTCGAGGCGCTCGCGGCCCGGCCCGGCCTCGTGAAGAGCCGCAACCAGCTCATGGACGCAGCCTACAGCGAGGACGTGTTCGTCGACGACCGCACCATCGACAGCCACATTAAGCGCCTGCGCCGCAAGTTCCGGGCGGTCGATCCGCAATTCGGCGGCATCGATACGCTTTATGGCGCAGGCTACTCGTTCACGGATGACTGACCCGCAGCCCATGCCCCCGCTGTCGGGCGGCAAGTGGCCGTGGCGCACTTCGCTGACTGCGCGCATTCTCGCCGTCAACATCATCGCCCTCGCCCTGCTCGCTGGCAGCCTGTTCTATATCGACAGCTATCGCAAGGAACTGCTGGCGGAACGCTTCATCCTCGCCACCGCCGAAGCGCAGATCGCTGCCGAAGCGCTTGCGGGGATCCGGCCCGAAGACGTGAAAGAGAAACTCGTGCGGATCGGCGCAGGTCAGGACCTGCGCCTGCGCCTCTATGATGCCGACGGCGTGCTGGTGGCCGATACCTTCGAACTCGGCGACCCCGGATTTACCTTCGTCGATCCCGCGAGCGAGTCCTGGCTTCAGGACGCAGCGCGGCTGATCGATCAGGGCATGGACCTCATGCTCGGCGCGGCGCCGATCCCTGACTATGTCGACCCCGAAGACACAAGCGCAGACCACTGGCCCGAAATCGCCGAGGCAGCCGCGAGCGATTCGACCGTGATCTTCCAGCGCCGCGCGCCGGACCGCACGCCCGTCATCAATGCTGCCACGCCCATAGGCGACAAGGGTGCGGTGCTGATGACCACGCGCAATGCCCGCGACATCACCGAGAACGTGCGCGATGCGCGCCAGACGCTCGTCATCATCGTCGGCGCGGCGCTCATAATCTCCGTTCTGCTTTCGCTCTTCCTCGCGCGCACGATCGTGCAGCCGCTGCGCGTTCTGGTGCGCGCCGCCGTTCGCGTGCGTTCGGGACGCGACCGTCAGGTCATCGTGCCGCGACTGCCCGATCGCCGCGACGAGATCGGGCTTCTGGCCCGCGCCACTTCGGACATGAGCGCCGCATTGCGCCAGCGAATCGACGCGGTCGAAAGCTTTGCCGCCGACGTTTCGCACGAATTGAAGAACCCGCTGACGTCGCTGCGCAGCGCGCTGGAATCGCTGCCGCGCGTCGAAGACCCGGACCTGCGCACGCAACTGATCGATGTGGCAAGGCAGGACGTTGGCCGTATCGACCGGCTCGTGACCGAGATTGCCGAAGCAAGCCGCATCGATGCCGAACTTAGCCGCACCGATTTCGAACGAGTCGATGTGGCTGCCTTGATCCGTGCGCTCGTGTCCGAGCGTGACAGCCGGGGCGTCAACGGCTCTGGCGGGGTGACAGTCGAGAGCCGCCTTGCCTTCGCCTATGCTCCCGGCGATCCGTCGCGTCTCGAACGCGTGTTCCACAACCTCATCGACAATGCCGTGTCCTTTTCGCCTCCCGAGCAGCCCATCGAGATCGCCATCGAAAGCGATGCGGAAAGCGTGGAGATTTCCGTCTCGGACCATGGCCCCGGCATTCCGGAGACAGCGCGCGAGCGAGTGTTCGAACGCTTCCATTCGTTGCGACCGGCTGGCGAGGAGTTCGGCCAGCATAGCGGTCTTGGTCTGGCCATTGCCCGCACGATCGTCGAGGCGCACTCGGGAACGCTCACTGCGACAGCGCGAACAGACGGACTGAACGGCGCGAGGCTGGTCGTGTCGCTTCCGGCATGGAGCGACGATTGATGCAGGCTCATCAGGCGACAGCCGTGGAAATTGCTGGCCGGGCCATCATGATCGAAGGCGAACCGGGCAACGGCAAGTCGAGCCTTGCCCTTGCGCTCATCGACCGCGGCGCAACCCTCATCGGAGACGACGGGCTGATGCTGGAGCCGCGCGGCGGCAGGCTCATCGCCTCGCCCCATCCCAACACGCGCGGCCTGATCGAAGTGCGCAATCTCGGCCTCGTCGAAATGGCGGTTTCAGAAGGCATGCCGGTCGCACTGATCGTGCAGCTCGACAGGAACGCGCCTCGCTTCATCGAATCCGCTCAGTCGATCGACAGGCTCGGCATTTGCGTTCCGCTCGTCGCCCTGTGGCCCGATTCGCCGGTCCTCGCGATCAAGGCCGAACTGGCGCTGCAAAGGTACGGCCTTGCATGACCATCCGTGCCGCAGCGGGGCAATGGCCCTCGTCACCCTTCCCTTCGTGCCGTCGCGGGCGCATGTCTGATGGCGATGAATGACGAGTCGGACATCCTGACATCAGGTGAACCCAGGCAGAGGCTGCTGCTTGTGACCGGCCTGCTTGGCGCGGGGAAGACCACGGCCCTCAAGGTTCTGGAAGATCTTGGCTGGGAAACGATCGACAATTTCCCGATCCGCCTGCTCGACCGGCTGATCGATTCGCCGGAAGGCGGCGATCTTTCGGTGCCCCTCGCGATCGGTTTCGATTGTCGCACGCGCGGTTTCGATCCGCGTGCAATCATCGATCGCGTCAAGAGCCTGAGCACGCGCGACGACCTTGAACTGACGACCTTGTTCCTCGACTGCAGCGGCAAGGAGCTTGAGCGGCGATACAACGAGACCCGTCGCCGTCACCCGCTTGCTGCCGATCTTCCAGCCACCGCCGGAATCAAGGCGGAGCGCGAACTGCTCGAACCGTTGCGCCGCTGGGCCGACCTGCTGATCGACACCTCCGAATTCTCGGCCAATGCGCTCCAACAAGCGATACGAGAGCGTTACGCGCCCGATGAAGGGCAGGACCTGACGCTGACCATCTCCAGCTTCGGCTTCGCGCGGGGCATGCCTCCTGTCGCGGACCTCGTTTTCGACATGCGGTTCCTCGACAATCCGCATTGGGAACACGACCTGCGCGAACAGACGGGACTCGATGCACCGGTCGCCGAATATATACGCCGCGACCCTGCCTTCGACGAGGCGTTCGAGCGGATCAGCAGCCTGATTGCCTTTCTCTTGCCGCGTTACCGGGCACAGGGAAAAGCCTATGTTCACGTTGCCCTTGGCTGCACCGGCGGGCGCCACCGTTCGGTATTTATGGCCGAGCAGGTCGCATCGGTCTTGCGTGAGCAGGGATTTTCCCCCACATTGCTGCATCGCAACCTGGGCTCGCGGGCAGCAGACTTTCTCGAAGGTGGGCAGGCGCCGTGATGATTAACAAAAGCACCGGTGCGTTGTCGCAGGATTTTCGGAGCGTAATCCCCGCATGATCGGAATGGTGCTGGTTACCCACGGCAAACTTGCCGAGGAGTTCGTCAACGCGATGGAGCACGTGGTCGGCCACCAGGAAGCGGTGGCGACGATCTGCATCGGTCCGAACGACGACATGGAGCTGCGGCGCAAGGAGATTGCCAAGGCGATCACTTCGGTCGATTCCGGCGGCGGCGTGATCCTGCTTACAGACCTGTTCGGCGGCACACCTTCGAATCTTGCCATCTCGCTCATGCGCGCGGGCGAAGTCGAGGTTATTGCCGGGATCAACCTGCCGATGCTGATCCGCCTCGCCAAGGCGCGGACCTGCATGGGCGTGGTCGAAGCCGCGAGCGCGGCGCGCGAGGCTGGTCGAAACTACATCACGGTCGCTTCCGAATATCTGGGACAGGATGCGTGAGCGAGCGTTGCGCCCGCGTGCAGATCGTCAATGAACGCGGGCTCCACGCGCGTGCCAGCGCCCAGTTCGTCAATCTCGTCACCTCCAAGTACGATCACCTCGCGATCAAGGTCAGCAAGGACAGCACCGAGGCTGCTGGCGGCTCGATCCTCGGCCTGATGATGCTCGGCGCGGCCCGAGGCGACGAAATCGAAATTCGAGTCGAGGGCGATGGCGCCGAGGCCGCGCTGGAAGACCTTGCAGGACTGGTGCGCGGCGGCTTTGGCGAGCCCTGACCGGCTTTGGCAGACCGTCGCACGATCACGGGGTTTTCCAATCCTCTCGTAAAATTCTTGCGCTCGCTGC
Source organism: Novosphingobium sp. (assembly GCA_020446505.1). Classification (GTDB taxonomy): domain Bacteria; phylum Pseudomonadota; class Alphaproteobacteria; order Sphingomonadales; family Sphingomonadaceae; genus Novosphingobium. The sequence goes on from JAGREN010000115.1 coordinate 13,693, forward strand.
GCGACAAGAAGCACCGCAGGCGCGAGGGCAAGTTCCTTGCCGAAGGGTTGCGGCTGCTGACCGATGCGCGGCTTGCCGGAATCCTGCCCGAAATGCTGGTGATGGCAACCGGTCGCGACAGCCATCCACTGCTGGACGAGCTCGAACAGGCGGTCGCCGCTGCAGGCGGCGATGTCATCGAGATGGACGAAGCGGTTCTGGCCAAGGTCACGGGCAAGGACAATCCGCAGGCCGTCGCCGGTGTCTTTGCCGAGTTCGACACGTCGCTGGCATCGCTCGACCGGAGTGCTGCGCCGATCTGGCTGGTGGCCCAGGCGATGCGCGATCCGGGCAATCTGGGAACCATGTTGCGGACCGGGGACGCAGTATGCGCCGGCGGCCTGATCCTGATCGACGACTGCGCCGATCCCTTCTCGGTCGAGGCCGTGCGCGCGAGCATGGGCGCGGTGTTCACGCAGCGCATCGCCCGTGCTTCGTGGGAGGAGTTCATCGGCTGGTTGAGACAAGGCGAAGGCCAGCTTGTCGCGGCCTCACTGCGCGACTCGACCGACTATCGCAAGGCTCCCTATCGCGCGCCGTGTTTCCTGATGGTTGGCAACGAGTCGCAGGGACTGCCGCTCGAATGCGAGCAGGCCTGCGACCTCAGGGTGACGATCCCGATGCTGGGCCGCGCCGACAGCCTCAATGCCGCGATTGCCGGTGCCGTGCTGGCCTACGAGGCGCTGGCCGCCTTGCGAGGCTGACCCTGGCTCATTCGCCGGCCAGGAACGAGGCAATCTGCCACTTACCGTCGACCTTCTCGGCGCGCAGTCGATAGGCCAGCGGCGAACGCAGCCTTTCCATCTCGACATAGCCGACAAGATCGCTGTCGATCACGGCCACCGGGATGAAGGGCGAACCGATCTCGTCGGTGTCGCGATTGACGACAAGTTGCCAGTTGAGCTGTTTGAGCACGGCTGACTTGGCAGAGCCTGCCTTGTAGAGCGGAACAGCCTTGCCGAGCGTGACGCTGGTGCCGAAGGGATCGGAATCGCCAAGATCCTGCGCGAAGAACCACGGCACGACCAGTGCCGAGTTGTCCTTATCGAAGGCGCAGCCAAGCGCGAGCGCCTTGTCGAGTTCCTGCCACAGGTCGCTGCCGGGAACGAAACGCCGAACCATCTCGTCGCGCCCGGAACCGCCACCGAAATCCAGCATGACCTTCGGTGAAGCAAGCAGGGCAAGCGAGACGGCATCGCGTGCCTTGGCCGCGTCCTTCAGCCTGGCGAGGAACTCAGCGCCGCCGGGCTGCGCTGAACACTCGTCGCGCGGGGCATATTGGCCCGGCGCATTGGGCGGCACTGTGAAACCGGCCGATGCAGGAGTGGCGAAGAGCGCCGCGATCACGCCGCCAGCGAGGGCTGTAAGTGACACATGAGACACTGTCCTGGACCAAAAACCTGCCGGTCCGTCCTGCCTGCTAGTCATAGTGTCTGTTTGCGCCCCGAAATGCTCACATTCATGAGAGGCGTTTAGCTGACACGGAGCGAGTAGGACAGTGCAAACCTACTCCGCAGCGTCGCGAGCGTCGTTGGCCGCGTCCTGCTCGCTCGATTCGTCCACCAGCGCCTCGACGTCCGTGGCATTGTAGCGAGGTGCCGCCTCCACCTGCGGGACGTCATCGATCTCGCCCTTGCCGATCTCGATACCCTTGTCTTCGAGCCGACGCGCAGAGGTCAGCACATTGCGCTCGAAGCTGCCGACGAATTTGTTGTAGTTGTTGACGGCCGTTTCGAGGCCCCCGCCAACGCGCTTGAGGTGTTCGGCTGCAGTTTTCAGTCGGCCATGCAGTTCGCTGGCCAGACGCCCGATTTCCTGCGCTTCCTTGGCCAAAGCGTCCTGCCGCCAGACCTGCGCAACCGTCCGGGCAATTGCGACCAGATTGGTCGGCGTTGCCAACAGCACCTTGTTTTTGAAGGCATAGTCCCACAGCTCGGGATCGTGTTCGAGCGCGGCCGCGACGAAATGCTCTCCGGGTACGAACATCACGACATAGTCCGGTGCTTCGTCGAACTGGCTCTGATAGCTCTTGGCTCCGAGCGTCTGGACGTGCCCGCGCATCGACTTGGCATGCTGGTCGAGAAAACGCAGACGCTGCTCGTCATCGTCCGCCTCGAAAGCGGCCTGATAGGCGTTGAGCGACACCTTGGCGTCGATCACCAGCTTCTTCTGGCCCGGCACGTTGACGATCGCATCGGGACGCAGCCGCCCCTCGTCGGTGTCCATCGAGTGTTCGAGAATGAAATCGGTGTGCTGCGACAGGCCGCACTGTTCGAGCACGTTCTGCAAGGCCCGCTCACCCCAGCGACCGCGCGCCTTGGGCGCATTGGTCAACGAATTGCCGAGCCGCTGCGCCTCTCGCCGAACCTGCTCCTGCCCTTCACGCATCGAGTTAATCAGGCCGGAAAGCTGCCCGAAGGCATCCACACGCTGCTTTTCGAGGTTCGTGACCTGATCCTCGTAGCTTTTGAGACGCTCGCCGACTGGCGCGAGTAGCGCCTTGATCTTCTCTTCGGAAGATTTTTCGGCATGGCCGAACCGCTCCGCCGCGCGGGCGAGAAACGCCTCCTGCGCCTTGCCGAGAACGGCGTTGCCGGTGTTCTGGAATTCCTTGACCAGTTGCTCGCGCGCTTCGATCAGCAGGCGCTTCTGCTCTTCGAAATTGTCCGCATTAGCTTTGAGGGTAGCCAGTTCGGCGCGTGCCGTTTCACCTGCCTGCCGCGTGTGCAAAAGCTCGTCAGCCAGCGCATCGGCGCGGCTTGCCTTCTCGCTCGCGCCTGCAAGCTCTGCAATCGCTCGCTTGAACTTCTCGTCGAGATCGCGCGCTTCTCCGTCGCGCACGAGCAAACGCTGGCGCAGGTCCGCGACCGGCCTGGAGCCGAAAAACCAGCCCAGAGCACCGCCGAAGATCAGTCCGGCGAGCATCAGGATTACAGGGAGGAAGGTTTCGTCCATCGCTCCAGCCTAACCGGAACGGATCAGGAACGCCAGCACCGAATTTGAAATATCCCCGACGCCGGGAATCAGGCAGCCTTGCGCAGCTTTTCCAGCTTCTTGAGCGCCATCTGGCGCTTGAGGCGCGAGAGGTGATCGATGAACAGAATACCTTCGAGGTGGTCCATCTCGTGCTGGAGAGCCGTCGCCATCAGGCCGTCCATCACTTCCTCGTGGGTCTTGCCGTCTTCGTCCTGCCAGCGGGCGCGAATACGGGCGGGCCGTTCGACCTCGGCATAGATCTCGGGGACCGAGAGGCAGCCTTCCGAATAGATGTTCAGGTCCTCGGACGGGTCGAGGATTTCGGGGTTGATGAAGACGCGCGGTTCGCGCTTCACGGGCTGATGGTAGTGCGCATGACCGCCATGTGCCTCGCACAGTTCCGGCTCGGCGTCCGGATCGTCGGGCTGAAGATCGATCACCAGAGCGCGCAGCGGCACGCCGACCTGAATGGCTGCAAGGCCGATGCCCGGCGCGTCGTACATCGTCTCGAACAGGTCGGCGATGAGCGCCTTCAGCTCGTCGTCGAACGTTTCGACAGGAGTGGACACCTGCTTTAGGCGCGGATCGGGGACTTCAAGGATTTCACGGATAGCCATTGCCGTCAGGTATGTTTCGGGGAAAACTTCGTCAAGGTCGTTGCCAAGAGTTTCGCTTAGGTTAGAACATAACATGAATCTATGGAGGTAAAAGTCGTGTCCACGATACCTTTAGGCGAAATTCAGCTAACATGCGGCAACTGCGGGTCTGATCAAATGCAGTATGATCCCGAACTTGGCTCGGATGCCGAAGTCAGATGTGCAAACTGTAACTCTTATCAGGGTACGGTCGGTGGGTTTTTTGAACTCGCAAAGATAACTGCAAAAGAGAAGATGCCTGACATCGCGAAAGCTGTCGGAAAAGCTCTCGGACTAACGTAGCTCAGCCGACGGGACGCCGCGCCCTCAATGCCTGTGCGAGGGTTCCCTCGTCGAGATAGTCGAGTTCGCCGCCCACGGGCAGGCCATGCGCAAGCTGGGTGACGCGCACGGGCAAGCCTTCGAGGCGCTCGGCGATGTAATGCGCGGTGGTCTGGCCCTCGAGCGTGGCGTTCATGGCGAGTACCACCTCGTCGATGCCGCCAGCCTCGACGCGGGCGAGCAAGGGGGCAATGGCGAGGTCTTCGGGCCTGATCCCGTCGAGCGCCGAAAGACGGCCGCCCAGAACGTGATAGCGTCCGGCGAAAAGCCGCGCGCGGTCCAGCGCCCAGAGGTCAGACACGTCTTCCACCACGCAGAGCGCACGCTGGTCGCGGCGCGGATCGGCGCAGATGCCGCAGGGATCGGTCGTATCGACATTGCCGCAGGTCGTGCATTCGACGAGGCGCTCGTTCACGGCAACGAGCGCGTCGAGCAGCTGCGGCAAGGCTGCATCACGCCGCTTCACGAGCCACAGTACGGCGCGCCGGGCCGAGCGCGGGCCAAGCCCCGGCAGGCGCGACAAGGCAGCGGTCAGCGTCTCGATCTCTTGCGATGCCATGATGCGGGAGATAGGGCCTGCGCACCGTCCACGAAAGACCGCCAGTCCGCTTATGCGCATCATCTTCATGGGAACGCCCGACTTCGCCGTGCCGGCTTTGCAGGCATTGCATGACGCCGGGCATGACATTGTAGCGGTCTACACCCAGCCACCGCGCCCTGGCGGCAGGCGCGGCAAGGAACTGACGCCGACGCCGGTCCACCGCGCGGCGGAGGCGCTCGGGCTTGAGGTACGCCATCCCGCATCGCTGAAAGGCGCGGACGAGCAGGTGGCATTCGCCGCGCTGGCCGCGGACGTGGCGGTCGTCGCGGCCTACGGACTGATCCTGCCGCAGGCGATACTCGATGCGCCAAAGCTGGGCTGCATCAACCTCCATGCCTCCCTGCTGCCGCGCTGGCGCGGAGCCGCGCCGATCCAGCGCGCGATCCTCGCTGGCGACGAAGAGACGGGGATAACCGTCATGCAGATGGATGCGGGGCTGGATACCGGCGCGATGCTGCATGTGAAGAAGACGTGGATTGGGAACGACACTGCCGGAACGGTGACGGATCGGCTTAGTGAACTTGGATCAAAAGCCATTGTCGAAGTTCTGGCCGATCTTGAGTCCTATCCTCCGGTTGCCCAACCCGAAGAAGGCGTCACCTATGCAAAGAAAATAGACAAGGCTGAGGCGCTACTCGATTTTACCAGATCGCCTATCGAACTGGCGAGGCAAGTTCGAGCTTTCAACCCGGCACCGGGAGCCTACTTCAAGATTGGCGGTGAGCGGATCAAGGTTCTGTCGGCGTCCGTTCTCAATCGTGAAATGAGCGAAGAAAACATGCCGGGCACGCTCGTTGATCGCGTTTACTCAACAACTGGCGTTGCCCTTTCGATTCCTTTGCGCCCCTTCAGGGCTTTGGCAGTGAGTTGCTCTGAGGGCTATCTCAGACTCCATCTTGTCCAGAGAGCCGGAAAAAAGGCAGTGTCAGCCGAGGAGTTTCTCAGAGGCAATGCGGATCTGATAGGGCTTACGGCAGAGCCGTGACCCGCTTCCAGCTCATCCTCGAATTCGACGGCGGCCCGTTCATGGGCTTGCAGAGGCAGGCGCACGGCCCTTCGGTGCAGCAATCGGTCGAGGAAGCGGTTCACGCGATCACCGGCGAGACCGTCGTGATGCATTCGGCGGGCCGCACCGACGCGGGCGTTCACGCGCTTGCCATGTCGAGCCATGTCGATGTCGCCAAGGAAATCGAACCGTTCCGGCTGATGGAGGCGCTCAACGCGCGCCTTCGCCCCGATCCGATCGCCGTTAAGGAATGCCGTATCGTGCCGAATGACTGGCATGCGCGCTTTTCCTGCGTGGGGCGCAGCTACCTCTACCGTATCGTCAATCGCCGCGCGCCGCTCACGCTCGAGCGCGGGCGCGCGTGGCAGATCCCTCAGCAACTCGATGCCGAAGCCATGCACCGCGCGGCCCAGGCGCTTGTCGGCAGCCACGACTTCACGACCTTTCGTTCCGCGCATTGTCAGGCGCGAAGCCCGGTCAAGACGCTCGACCATATCAGCGTGCGGTGCATCGACGATGGTCTGGGCGGCGAGCATGTCGTGCTGGAAACAGGCGCGCGCTCCTTCCTGCATCATCAGGTGCGTTCGATGGTCGGTTGCCTCGCGCTGGTCGGCATGGGACGCTGGCCGGAAGAACGCATTGCCGAAGTGCTGGCCGCGCGCGACCGGCAGGCGCTTGGCCTCAACGCGCCGCCCGAAGGCCTCTATTTCGTCACGGCGACATACTGAAAAGAACCAGGAGAGAACCGATGCCCACCCCTGCCCGTCAGATCGTCTCCACGCTGAACGAGAACGGCACCATGACGATCGAGGTACGCGAATCCTCCATACCCGATCCGGCGGCGAAAGAGGTCACTGTCGCGATCGAGGCTGCGCCGATCAATCCAAGCGACATTGCCGGTCTCTATGGCCCTGCCATGCTTGCCGACGCCGACTATACGCCGGGCAGGATCGTCGCTCCCGTCCCTGCCGCCGCCATGAAGGCACAGGCAGGCCGCATCGGTGTTCCCACCGTGACCGGCATCGAATGCGCCGGGACGGTGATCGCCGCCGGTAGCGATCCGGAAGCGCAGGCTCTGATGGGAAAGCGTGTCGCCTGCTGGCCCGGTGCGGGCACCCATGCCAGCCACGTCAACGTTTCGCTCGGCGCCTGCATCGCCATTCCCGATAGTGCCAGCATCGAGAATTCGAGCGCGAGTTTCGTCAATCCGATGACGGCGCTGGGCTTTACCGGCACGATGCAGCGGCAGGGCTACAAGGCGCTGGTCCACACGGCCTCTGCCTCGAACCTCGGCCAGATGCTCAACCGGATCTGCCAGGAAGACGGCATTCCCATCGTGAATATCGTCAGGAAACCCGAACAGGTCGCTTTGCTCAAGAACATGGGCGCGAAATACGCGCTGGATTCCAGCCTGCCCGATTTCGACGCGAGCCTGATCGATGCCATTGCCGAATGCCAGGCATGGTGCGCCTTCGACGCCATCGGCGGCGGCGATACCGGCGGACGCATCCTTGCCGCGATGGAACGGGCTGCCACGCGCAATGCCGAGTTCAGCCGCTATGGTTCTGACCAGCGCAAGCATCTCTACGTCTATGGCAGGCTCGACCTGTCGCCCACGATCCTGCCACCGAGCATCGGCTTTTCGTGGGATGTCAGCGCCTGGCTGCTGTTCCCCTACCTGCAGGAGATCGGCATGCAGGCGAGCCGGGCGATGAGCGAGCGGGTGATCGCCGGAATTGACACGACCTTCGCCAGCCATTTCAGCCAGCGACTTTCCATGGAAGGCGTGCTGCAAAAGGATGCGGCCCTGACCATCATTGCGCGGCGGACCGGCGAGAAGGCGCTGATCCTGCCTGCGTATTGCGTTTTCCGTTCAAGCTGACGGGAACGGAACGGCGACGTTCAAGCGCCGCGCGGGCTTGTCGCGGTGCCCGATCCTGATTGATCGGAAACCGGCTCTAGGGCGGTGGCGGCTGAAGACGACGCGCGTTCTCGCGAGCGCGCGCTTCCACCTCGCGGGCACGGCGTTCGAGGTCGCGCGCTGCGCTTTCGGCGCGGTTGGTCACTTCGTCGATGGTGCCGGGATTTATGCGCACCCCGTCGCGACCGATCCGCACATCGATCGGCACGCCGCCGATGTCGGTATTGATCGTCGCCTCGCCATTGCCCACGCCTAGCCGCGGGTCGCCAATAGGCAGGTCACCCAGATCGGGAATGTCGAGCGGCACGACCGGTCCCTGCGGGTTCGGCGACTTGCGCGGCTTCGGCTTTGGCGGGAGCGCCGCTTCGCCAAGAGCGACGCGCATGAAATCGCGCCATACCTGCGCCGGCAGGCCGCCGCCGGAAATGCCGTTCAGGGGACTGTTGTCGTCGTTGCCGATCCAGACGCCCGTCACCAGCCCGCCCGCATAGCCGACGAACAGCGCATCGCGGTGGTCCTGCGTCGTGCCGGTCTTGCCGAAATTGGCTTGCCGCAGCATCGCGCCCTTGCCGGTGCCGTGATTGATCGCGGCGCGCAGCAGCTGCTCCATCTCGGCCTTCTCGCTGCCGGACAGGCTGGTCTGGCCGCTGGTCAGCCAGTCCCACCAGCCCTGCTCCTGCGCGGGAAAGGCGCTGGGCCTGACCGGAAAATCATTACCCGCGATGCCTGCATAGGCTGCCGTCAGTTCCATCAGGGTCATCGTCGAAGTGCCCAGCGCAAGGCTTGGATCGCCCTTGGCCAGCGGCGAGCGTACGCCGAGATCGCGCGCGGTGCGGATCACCTTGTCGTCGCCGACTTCCTGCCACAGCCGCACGGCCGCGACATTGCTGGACCGGGCAAAGGCGTCTTCCAGCGTGATCGTGGGCGAGTAATTCTCGCTGGCGTTCTTTGGTCGGTAGGAGCCTTGCGTGATCGGCGTATTGACGATGGTATCGTCAGGCTCCCACCCGTCGCGCAGGGCGGCGAGATAGACGAACAGCTTGAAGGTCGATCCGGGCTGACGCCGCGCCTGCGTCACTCGATTGAACGGTGATTCGGCGTATTTCCTGCCGCCGACCATTGCCACTACCTCGCCGTTCGGGCGCATGGCGACGATAGCGATCTGCGCCTTGCCGAGCGGCGCACGGGCAATTGCAGCCTGCGCCGCTCGCTGGAGCCTGGCATCGAGCGTCGTGGTGATGGTCTGCCGGGCATAACCACCCTCGCTGAGCTTGCGGGCTTCGGGCAGCGCCCAATCGGCGAAATAGGTTCCGGTGGGCAGTTCTTTCTTGGCGCGCACGTCGATTGCGGGAGAAGCGAGCTTTCGTGCCTCATCCTGCGTAAGATATCCGGCATCGACCATCGCGCCGAGCACCACCCGCATGCGCTCTTCGGCCAGCTTGTAGTTCCTTGTCGGCGCAAGACGGCTTGGCGCCTTGAGCAGGCCTGCCAACATGGCCGCCTGCTGCTTCGTCAGGTTCTCCGGCCTGCGGTAGAAATAGTGCAGCGATGCGGCGCGCAGGCCATAGACGTTGTCCCCGAAATAGGCGTTCGACAGATAGCGTTCGAGGATCTCGTCCTTGGTCAGCCATGCCTCCAGCCAGAAGGCGATCAGGGCTTCGCGGGCCTTGCGGGTGAGGCTCTGTTCGGGCGTCAGGAACGTGAACTTGGCAAGTTGCTGGGTGATCGTGGAACCGCCCTGCGTCGATCCGCTGAACAGGTTCGAAACTGCGGCGCGAGCCATGCCGCGCGGGTCCACGCCCCAGTGCGAGTAAAACCGGCGGTCCTCGATGGCGATGAAGGCATTCTTGACGTGGGCAGGCAGCTTCTTGGCCTCGACCGGTGCTTCGACCACTGCCCCGTTGCGGGCAATCGGCGTTCCGTCCGAAGCGAGCAGGGTCAGTTCCGGCGGCGCAATCGGCTCCAGCGACTTGGAAAGCGGCGCGGTGAACAGCAACCACAGCACCGTGAGGAAAAACAGCAGGAGCACGGCTGCCACGCCGCGCGATGCCCACCACCAGCGGGTGCGGTGGGACGGCGGCGGGATTTCGCCTTCGGGTGCCGGGATCGTGCCGGGTGCGGGAATCGCACCGGGTACGCCCTGCGGCGGCACGCGGCCATCGGGCTGCGCGAAAGGCGAGCGATCCTCCCCTGTAAGACCGGAACCGGCAGGCACGTCCATCGCGTTAACCTAGCACCATCGTGCCTGAACCGCGAATGAGCGTTTGTGAACGCTCAGGCTTTCGCCACCACGCTTTCGGGCAGTTCCGTGCCGAACACGCGCTGGTAGTATTCGGCGACCAGCATGCGTTCCGTTTCGTCGCACTTGTTGAGGAACGAGAGGCGAAAGGCGAAGCCGGGATCGTTGAAAATCGCGGTGTTCTGCGCCCAGGTGATGACCGTACGCGGGCTCATGACGGTCGAGATGTCGCCGTTGATGAAGCCCTGCCGCGTCAGGTCTGCGACCTTTATCATGTCGGCAATGAGCTTCTGGTCCATGTCGGGCGCCTTGGCGCGGACGATCTCGTTCTCGGTTTCCTGCGGCAGGTAGTTGAGGCCGACGACAATGTTCCAGCGGTCCATCTGCCCCTGGTTGATCGCCTGGGTGCCGTGATAGAGGCCCGAGGTATCGCCAAGCCCCACAGTGTTTGCCGTGGCGAACAGGCGGAAGAACGGACTCGGCCGGATGACCCGATTCTGGTCAAGCAAGGTCAGCTTGCCTTCGGTTTCCAGCACGCGCTGGATCACGAAC
>JAGREN010000116.1 GCA_020446505.1 Novosphingobium sp.
TCATGCCCTTCATGACGAAGGCGTACTGGGCGGCCATCGGGTATCCTCTGGAAACGACAGGTGTGCGGGAAGTTGCGCCGCCTCTACAGGCAGCGCGCCTGCCCCGCAAGGCTTGCGAAAACTGTGAGTGCCGGGACTAGTCGCTGGAGGTGTAGTTGTCCCAGTCGATGGCGTCCTCGTCCAGCTCGATCCCGGTGGTTTCGAGGAAGCGGCACACGGTCATGTAGTTGCCCGTCACCAGAACGAGGTCGATCACCTGCTGGTCGTCGAGATGCTGGCGCACGGCGGCGAGGTTTGCGTCCGACGGGCGCACGTTGAGGACGATGTCTTCCACGAAGCGCAGGACTGCCGACTGCGCTGCATCGAGCGCGGGCGAGGCGCAATCGCCAGCCTTGATCGCGGCGATCTGCTCGTCGGTCAGGCCCACGAAGCGGCCGAACGGCTCATGCTGGAACAGCTCGTAGGCGCAGTTCGAGATATAGCCGACGCGCAGGATCGCCAGTTCGCGCAGCTTCGGGTCGAGCGCGGACTGCTTCATCAGCCCTTGCGAATAGGCGCCGAACCCGAAGTAGACACCTTCGGATGCACCGGCGAGCATGCGGGTGACGTTAGGCGGATTGTCGCCGACCCTGGCGCGGACTTCCTCGCTCATCTGGTCGCGGTGTGGATAGGGTATGCGCGGCATTGTCGTCTCCCTTCATCAATGTCCCGATTGGCCGGTCTGCCAGCTTTGGGCGGCAGGACGCAGCGTTCCAACCGATAGCGCCGCGATCAATACCAGCGGAATGACCAGCAGCAGGTAGTTGTCATAGGATCCGAAGCGATCGAAGATCCAGCCTGCGGTCAGCGGGCCGGTCGAGGTGCCGACCGACATCGAGAGCATGATGATCGAGAACAGCGTCCCGAACCGCTTGAGACCGAACCGGCGCGAAGTCAGGTAGATCAGCACGTCGAGTTCGGCACCCAGCGAAAATCCGGCGATGGCCGCTGCCACGGAATAGGCAAAGACCGAGTGGCCGTTGAGCAGCAGCAGCGCGCTCAGCACCGGCAGCGACAGTCCCACCAGAGCCACGCGCTCCGCCGGAAAGCGGTCGAGCAGGTATCCGGTGACGAAGCGGCCCCCGATCGAGGCGATGCCGACAATACCGGCGATGCTTGCGGCCTCGACCGGGCTGAGGCCGCGATCGGTCAGGATCGGCACGAAGTGCACGATCATCGACATGGCGACGAAAGAGAACAGGCAGCCAGCAAGCGCGAGCCGCCAGAACGGCAAGGCCGTCAGCACCTGCTTCACCTCGAGGCCGGGCAGGTTCGCGGAAGCGACGACCTTCTGGCTACCGGCGGCGGCAATATGCTCCTCGGCAGCGCCCCGGAAGAACAGCAGCAGCATCGGCAGGGTAATGGCGATCCATCCTCCGGCGAGCGCGAAGAAGGCATGCCGCCAGCCAAGCCCGCCGATGGCGAGAGTCGAAAGGATCGGCAGCAGCGTTGCCGCCGCTCCGTTGACGGCGATGGTAAGAGCAATCGCAATGCCGCGCGACCTGTCGAAGCGCGATGTCACCGCACTGGTCCAGATAGTCGTCTGCGTCGCCGTCGCGGCAAAGGCGATGCCGAGCCACAGCAGCACCCAGTTCGCATAGGTGCCAGTCGCCGTTCCCAGCAGACCGAACGCAACGGCCATCGCGGTCGCCCCGACCAGGCCCACCTTGCGCGGGCCGAGCCGGTCGACCAAAATGCCCACCATCAGGCCGAGCAGGGCTGTTCCGCTGTTGGAAACGGTAATGCCGGACGATATTTCCGCACGGCTCCATCCGAATTCGGCGCTCAGCGGCGCCATGAAGGCGCCCAGGGCATAGATGTGGATGATCGAACCGACATTGCCGAGACCCGCTGCCAGCGGCAGGGTCCAGTATCGCTTCCATTCCTCACGCGCGCTGAGCATTGCCGTTTCAGTCATGTGTCAGTGTCCTGCTCCCCGGTTATATTCCTCCGGCGCCCTTGGCAGCGTGCCAGCCAGCAGCGCGGAACACAGCACCATCGGGATCGTCAGCCACAGGTAATACTGGTAGGAACCAAAGTGATCGTAGATCGCGCCTGCGGTCAGCGGGCCGGTCGCGGTGGCAGCGGTCAGGAACACCAGTACCGTCGCGAAAATCGCTCCAAACCGCTTGAGGCCGAAGTGCCGCGTCGTCAGATAGATGATGATGTCGTACTCGCCGCCCAGCGACGCACCAATCACGATGGCAGCGAGCGAATAGGCGAGTGGCCCGTCTCCGAACAGCAGCAGCAGGGCAGCAAACACCGGCAAGGCAAAAGCCACGAGAGCAACTCTTTCAGGCGGAAACCGGTCGAGCAGGTATCCGGTAAGGAAACGGCCAATCAGCGAGGCCACCCCGATCAGCCCGGCGATGCTCGCAGCCTCCACCGCGCCGATGCCCCTGTCTGTCAGGATCGGGATGAAGTGGACGATGCTTGCCATTGCGCAGAAAGCGAACAGCAGACCTGCCATCGACAGGCGATAGAACGTCAGCGAGCGGAATGCTTCGCGCGCTTCCATGCCGGAGAGAGTTCGCGGCGGGGCAGGGGTGTCTTCCCTGGGCAGGCGGGCCTGACTGTCAGCCGCGCCGCGGAAGAACAGGAAGTTGAGCGGCATGGCCAGCAGGAAATACCCCGCTCCGATGGCGATATAGGCCCAGCGCCATCCGAAATTGAGAATCGCTTCGGTCGCAATGATCGGCAGCATGGTCGCGCCGACCGACGTGCCGCAGATGGTCACAGCGATGGCGAACCCGCGTCCGGCATCGAAACGCGAGGATACGGCGCTGGTCCAGATTGTCGGCTGGGTCCAGGCAGCCCCGAGCGAGATCAGGAACCACAGGAATATCCAGTTCCCGTAACTGCCCGTGGCCGTGCTGACCGAGGCGAATGCCGCGGCCATGACGCAGATGCCGATCAGGCCGATGCGGCGCGGGCCGTATTTGTCGATCAGGAAACCCACGACCACTCCGAGCCCGGCATTCAAGCCGTTCGAAACGGTTATCGCCGAAGAAATCTGCGCCCGCGACCAACCGAACTCGGCCTCCAGCGGAGCCATGAACGGGCCGAGCGTATAGATGTGGATTACCGTCGCGATGTTGGCGACCGCCGCCACCAGCGGCAGATACCAGTATGCGCGCCATTCCTCCCGAACCGTCGGCATGGCTGTCGTCAGTCCTCTTGCCGGGCCAGGGCGATCGTGCGCCTGGCGTTATCGAGATGGAGCAGTTCGGCCATCTTTCCCTGCACGTTGATCGCGCCCTTGCCGCGGTTCTCTGGCAGATCGAAGGCGGCAATCACGGCTCTGGCCCATTCGATCTCTTCTTCGGAAGGCGAGAAGACCGTATTGCACGGTTCGACCTGTGCCGGGTGGATCAGCGACTTGCCGTNNTCTCGACGATGCGCCCGTCGACCACCGCAACCCCCTGCCCCGTCGCCATGGCCTCGTCGAAGGCGGCGATCTGGCGGCGCGCGAGGTCGATCTCGTCCTCGGACGGCGAGAAGGCGGCGTTGGCGATGGCGACCTGGGCGGGGTGGATCAGCGACTTGCCGTCGAAGCCGAACAGCGCGCCTTGCCGCGCTTCGGCCGTGAACAGGTCGAGATCGCGAAACTCGTTGCACACGCCGTCGATCACGGTGACGCCGTGCGCTCGCGCCGCGCAGACAGCCAGCGACAGGATCGGCAGGAAGGCAGCGCGATCCGGCGTAAGCTGCGCGCGCATTTCCTTGGCAAGGTCGTTGGTGCCCAGAACCCAGAGCGAGAGCCGGGTCGTAGCGGCAGTGGCTGCGATGGCGTCGAGCTGGCCGACCGAACCGCAGGTCTCGATCATGGACCACAGTTCCATGCCGGGATGGGCCGAGGCCAGCGCGGCGTCATAGCGGCGGATGTCGTCGGGCGAACTCACCTTGGGGACGATGGCGGCATCGGCGCGTGAAGTGGCGATGGCCGCCAGATCGTCTGCGCCCCATTCGGTGTCGAGGCCATTGGCCCTGATCGCGACCTCGCTCTTGCCGAAGTCGCCAGCTTCGATGGCGGCGACGGCAGCAGCGCGCGCAGCCACCTTCGCTTCCGGCGCAACGGCGTCCTCGAGGTCGAGTACGATCACGTCGGCAGGCAAGGTCCGCGCCTTTTCGATGGCGCGCTCGTTCGACGCAGGCAGGTAAAGCACGCTGCGGCGCGGGCGATGTGCGGGGGCAGCAGTCAAATTTCGTCTCCGACAAGCACCTGTACCGGGCCGGCAGGCGCCACTGCCGGCTCGTGCGCCTCGGGATGAGCGGTGCGTGTCCATCCGGTCAGGTAGAAAGCCAATGCGCCGAGCACGGTCAGCACTGCCGCGATGACGAGGAAGGTGTCGAAACTGTCGGTCCAGGCCAATGTCCGGCTCAGCACGACCGAGCCGGTGGCCGAGGCAAGGAACATCGCGCAACTGATGAAGGCGAAGACGAAGCTGTAGAGCCCGAGATCGAAATTGCGCGAGACCAGATAGGCGCCGATGTCGCCTTCCGCGCCTTGCGCCAGGCCGACGAGCAGGATCGCGCCGCCAAGGATCCACGGCGCGTCATAGGGTGATGCCAGGGCCAGGAAGCCGACCGCAGGCAGGCCGAGCCCGACGATTGCCACCTTGTGAGCGGCAACCTTGTCGAGCGCGATGCCGCAGGCAAAGCGGCCCACGATCACGCCGGTGGCATAGAGCGAGACGATCCAGGTCGCCAGCGCGGCAGGAGCGCCGCTTTCCATCACCACCAGCTTGAGCTGGGAGCCGACGAGAACCTGCGGGAAGTTGCAGAACAGCATGCCTGCAACGAGCAGCAGAAAGGCGGGCTGGCGTATCAGTACCTTGAGATCGGCGATGGCGCTGCGTCCGGTCAGGGCATGGCTGCCATCACTGGCTGCTTCTCGTCCGGAACGGCTGGCAGGCGTGGTCTTGCCGATGAGCATCAAGGCGATAGCACCGCCAGCGCCGGTCAGCAGGGCCATGACCTGATAGCCGGTGCGCCAGCCATACTCGTCGATGACATTGCCCATGACCGGCGTCATGACCGCTCCTGCCAGTGGAGCCATGGTCATGCCGAGCGAGAGGGCCATGCCACGCGCGGCGTCGAATTTCTCGACCAGCACGCGGGTATAGGTCAGCGTGCCGACGAGCATCCCCACCAGCGCCTGGAGGAACATGATGGTGAAGAAATGCAGGATATTGCCGCTCATCATCGAAAACGCGATGAAGGTGATCGGCAGCACCACGACACCGACGGATGCCGCCATGCGAACGCCGACGCGGTCCGTAAACCGGCCCTGGAACGGGATAACCAGCATCGTCGCGAGCGGCATCACGCCGACCAGCGCGAAATCGGCCTTCGACCACCCGAACTCGGCGATCAGAGCCGGTCCGAACAGATTGGTCATGTAGTGATTGAGCGCGGCGCCGAACGCAATACCCAGACTGGCGCCCAGCAACTGATGCCAGTGGGCCTTGAACTCTCCGAAATATGACAGCGTTTCTCTCCCGGTCGCCGTGCGGCGGCCTGTTTCGCCCGACTTTTCCCGGCTGGCAAGACGATAATGCAATGCGTTCGCCAGGCCTCGCGTCGATTGTCCTGCTTGCCTTTGCATGCGCGCCAAGGCAACGCGGGGAGGTTGGAAAATCACAAGTGACAAGGGAGAGACTTGAAATGGCAACCTACATCATCTTCACGCGCGAGGAGCCGATCAAGGACGCGGACGCGATGAAGGCCTATCAGGAAACCAACGCAAGGGGAGGCCGCCCCGAAGGGCTGGAGCCCCTGGTGGCCTATGGCGCGATCGAGGGCCTTGAAGGCGAAACCCCCGATGGCGCTGTCGTCCTCAAGTTCCCCGACCGCGAAGCCGCGATGGAATGGTATAACCGCCCGATCTACCAGGAAGCGATCGAGCACCGCAAACGTGCGGCACACTACCGCGTGTTCGTGGTGGACGGCCTGTGATTTCGCCGGGGCGGGATCGCCGCTTAGGGTCTTGACCCGCCCCGTTTGCCGCGCCATCGCGAACAGGTGAACCCGGCCGGACTGTCCGGCCCGAAGCGCAAGGACCGCATCATATCATGGCCACTGAAATCCTGCTTCCCAAGCTCGGCTTCTCGATGACCGAAGGACAGGTCGCCGAATGGCTCGCCAAGGACGGCGAAACCGTGACCGAGGGGCAGCCGCTCTATTCGCTCGAAGCCGACAAATCGACCAACGAGGTCGAGGCTCCGGCCAGCGGAACGCTGAAGATCGTCGTTCAGCCCGGCGAGACGCACGAGATCGGGACGGTTCTCGGCTACATCGAGTAGTCGCGAGGTCGCCAATGCGCTCGTTGATCGCCCTGCTGGTCGCCATCGCTGGTTTCGCCAGCGTGCCTGCCGTTGCCGAATTGCCCGTCGGCGCCAAGGCGCCCGTCTTCGTGGCGGCAACGGCAAAGGCAGGAAAGGCAGGGCGCTTCAACCTGGCAAAGGCGCTGCAAAAAGGGCCGGTGGTCCTCTATTTCTACCCCAAGGCCTTCACGCAGGGCTGCACGCTCGAAGCCCATGCCTTTGCGGAAGCGACCGACGATTTCGCCAGGGCAGGCGCGACCGTATTGGGCATGTCGGCCGACGATCTCGCCACCTTGAAGCGGTTTTCGGTGGAGGCGTGCCGCGACAAGTTCGCCGTCGGCGTCGCTTCGCCCAAAGTCATCGCGGCCTATGACGTTGCCATGGGCAGCAGCGGCATGACCAACCGCACCAGCTACGTTATCGGACAGGACGGACGCGTCGCCTTCGTTCATTCCGACCGCGACTACCGCGAGCATGTCAGCAGGACACTGGCCGCGGTAAAGGCGATGCAGGCCGCCAGGCCCTGACATATCTGCCCATCCGCTCGTTTCGCTGCGCTTTACAATCCCAAGCGCCGCGTTAGAGCAACGCGCACAACGGCGGGCGCCGTTTTTCCGCGAGGAAGGATGCGACAGCAGACGTATTGCCTGCGCCCCGAAAACTGGAGACTGAATTCATGCGTGCCGAAGGGCAGGCCCATATCGACCGGATCGAGGCGGCGCTCTCTCTCGTGCGCAAGTTCCTCGACTGGGAGCGCGCGCTGCGCCGCCTCGACGAGCTGAACGCGCGCGTCGAAGACCCGACTCTTTGGGACGATCCCAAGGAAGCCGAAGCCGTGATGCGCGAAAGACGCCGGTTGGAAGCAGCCATCGGCACGGTCAACGAGATCAGGCAGGAAATGGCCGACGCCATCGAATTCGTCGAACTGGGCGAGGCCGAGGACGATGCAGCCACGGTCGACGAAGGCATCGAAACGCTCGCCCGCCTTGCCGACCGCGCCGATGCCGACAAGGTCCAGGCGCTGCTGGGAGGTGAGGCCGACACCAACGATACCTATCTGGAAATCCACGCCGGCGCGGGCGGTACCGAAAGTCAGGACTGGGCCGAAATGCTCCAGCGCATGTACACACGCTGGGCCGAACGGCGCGGCTACAAGGTCGAGGTGATGGACTACCACGGCGGCGAACAGGCCGGGATCAAGAGCTGCACGCTGCTCATCAAGGGCGAGAACGCCTATGGCTATGCCAAGACCGAGAGCGGCGTTCACCGCCTCGTGCGCATCAGCCCCTATGACAGCTCGGCCCGTCGCCACACCAGCTTTTCGAGCGTCTGGGTCTATCCGGTTATCGACGACAGCTTCGAGATCGAGATCAACCCGGCCGACCTCAAGATCGATACCTACCGGGCGAGCGGCGCTGGCGGACAGCACATCAACACCACCGACTCTGCCGTGCGCATCACGCACCAGCCTTCGGGCATCGTCGTCGCCAGCCAGATCGATCGCTCGCAGCACAAGAACCGAGACATCGCCATGGGCATGCTCAAGGCCCGGCTGTTCGAGGAAGAGATGCGCAAGCGCGAGGAAGCGGCGAGCGCCGAACATGCCTCGAAGTCGGACATTGGCTGGGGCCACCAGATCCGTTCCTACGTCTTGCAGCCCTATCAGCAGGTAAAGGACCTGCGCACCGGCGTCACATCGCCGACACCGGGCGACGTGCTCGACGGCGAACTCGATCCCTTCATGGCGGCGGCCCTCTCGCAGAGGGTGTCGGGAGAGACGGTCGAGGTGGAGGATATCGATTGATACGCAGGCTCGCCCCGCTTGCCGCGATTGCGATCGTTGCCATGCTGGGCGGCTGCAACAAGGCCGATCCCGATGCGGACCGGCCCGAGACGGCGCGCGAGTTTCCCCGGCCTGACCGGGAAGTCTCCGCGCTGGGCGACAATGCCTTTTCGACCGAGGCGCAGCGCGACAGCGTCAACGAGGCGCAGCAGGTGATGGACATGGCCCGCATCCAACCGGGCATGACGGTCGCGGATATCGGCGCGGGCGAGGGCTACTACACCGTGCGGCTTGCCGAGCGCGTCGGCAAGGAAGGCCGCGTCGTTGCACAGGACATCGACGAAGAGGCGCTGCGCCAGCTGGGCATCAGGATCGAGCGCGAAAGGCTCGACAATGTCTCGATCCGGCGCGGCGCCGCCGACGATCCGCGCCTGCCTGCCGCCAGCTTCGACCGGGTATTCCTCGTCCACATGTATCATGAAGTGACCGAACCCTACGCATTCCTGTGGAGACTGCGCGACGCGATGCGGCCGGACGGGAAGATCATCGTCGTCGAGACGGATCGACCCTCGGGTCAGCACGGCTTGCCGCCCACATTGTTATTCTGCGAATTCAAGGCTGTAGGCTATGAATTGGGCGCTTTCGTGCAGAAGCCGGAGATAAACGGCTACTATGCCCGCTTCGAACTCGGTCCGAAAAGGCCCGAGCCATCCAAAATCCGTCCTTGCCGTGCGAGCCCCGAAGTGGCAGCGGCGGTTGGATAACCACGCGATAGACTGGAAAGACGGTTCTGCAATGGCATTCAAGGGGCTCGAACCCATCCTCTATGGCGGTCGCGAAGTGTGGCCGCTGGTGGAAGGAGGCAAGGGCGTTTCCGCCACCAACCACGCCAGTTCCGGCGCATGGGCGGCGGCTGGCGGCATCGGCACGGTCAGCGCCGTCAATGCCGACAGCTACGATGCCACGGGCAAGATCGTTCCGCAGGTCTACGAACAGCTCACCCGGCGCGAGCGCCACGAGCAGCTCATCCGCTATGGCATCGACGGCGCGATTGCACAGGTAGAGCGCGCCTACGACATTTCCGGCGGGCAGGGCGCGATCAACATCAACGTGCTGTGGGAAATGGGCGGCGCGCAGGAAATCCTCGAAGGCGTGCTGGAAAAGACCCGCGGGCTGGTGACAGGCGTCACCTGCGGCGCGGGCATGCCCTACAAGCTGAGCGAGATCGCCGCGAAGTATCAGGTCAACTACCTGCCGATCATTTCCTCGGCCCGCGCCTTCCGCGCGCTGTGGAAGCGTGCCTACAGCAAGGTGCCCGAGTTGATGGGCGCGGTCGTCTATGAAGACCCGTGGCTGGCTGGCGGTCACAACGGCCTGTCGAACGCCGAAGATCCGCTGAAACCCGAAGATCCCTATCCCCGCGTAAAGGCCCTGCGCGACACCATGCGCGCCGAGGGCGTTTCGGACGACGTGCCGATCGTCATGGCTGGCGGTGTCTGGTTCCTGCGCGAATGGGACGACTGGATCGACAATCCGGAGCTCGGCCAGATTGCCTTCCAGTTCGGCACGCGCCCGCTGCTCACGCACGAAAGCCCGATCCCGCAGGGCTGGAAGGATGCGCTGCGCACGCTCGAACCGGGCGACGTGCTCCTGCATCGCTTCTCTCCGACCGGCTTCTACTCCTCGGCGGTCCGCACGCCGTTCCTGCGCAATCTCGAAGCGCGTTCGGAGCGTCAGATCCCCTATTCCAAGGTCGAGGCTGGCGAGCATACCGTCCGCCTGGACGTAGGTGTCGGCAACAAGAACTTCTGGGTCCATCCCCGCGATCTCGAGCGTGCGCGCGAATGGGTGGGGCAGGGCTGTAACGAAGGCATCCGTACGCCTGACGACACCATTATCTTCGTCAGCGAGGAAGAGCGCGACGTGATCCAGAAGGATCAGAAGGACTGCATGGGCTGTCTGTCGCACTGCGGGTTCTCGTCCTGGAAGGACCATGACGACTACACCACCGGTAGGCTGGCCGATCCGCGCAGCTTCTGCATCCAGAAGACGCTGCAGGACATTGCGCACGGCGGTCCGGTCGAGGACAACCTGATGTTCGCGGGGCACGCCGCCTACCGCTTCAAGCAGGACCCGTTCTATTCGAACAACTTCACACCGACCGTGAAGCAACTGGTCGATCGCATCCTGACCGGCGACTGACATGGAGATCCGCGACGCCGACCTGTCCGACGAGGCGGTGCGCGAGCTGGTGCGGTTTCATCAGGCGGACATGCTCTCGATGTCGCCGCCGGAGTTTTCCTTCGCTCTCGATATCGACAAGCTGCGCGCTCCCGGCATTCATGTCCTGGCGGCCTATGACGGGCCAAGCCTGCTGGGCATCGGCGCGGTCCACCTGCGCGGCGAAGAGGGCGAGCTGAAGTCCATGCGCACCGTGCCGGGGAGTCTGCGTTCGGGCGTGGGCACGGCGCTGCTGGAAGCCCTGATGGAGATTGCGAAAGAGGCAGGGGTCGAGCGACTCTATCTGGAGACCGGCACCGGCCCC
Organism: Novosphingobium sp.; assembly: GCA_020446505.1. Classification (GTDB taxonomy): domain Bacteria; phylum Pseudomonadota; class Alphaproteobacteria; order Sphingomonadales; family Sphingomonadaceae; genus Novosphingobium. The sequence goes on from JAGREN010000116.1 coordinate 10,694, forward strand.
GGCTTCGAGGCTGCCTGGCAGATGTATCTCAAGCACGGCTTCGAACCGTGCGGTCCCTTTGGCGACTATAGTCCGAGCGACTTCAATCGGTACATGACGAAATCTGTCGGATGATGCAGGTCGTTTCGCTCAGCAGGTCGGACGCGCATGGATTTTCGAAGCAGGTCGCAACCACGCTCGACCTGATCGAGGGCGAGGGCGTCGCGGGCGATGCCCATTGCGGCACGACGGTAAAACACCGCTCCCGCGTGGCAGTCGATCCATCACAGCCGAACCTGCGGCAGGTTCACCTGATTGCCGCCGAACTGCTCGACGAGTTGAACGAGGCAGGATTCGCGCTCAGCCCCGGCGATCTGGGCGAAAACGTCCTGACCAGCGGGCTTGATCTGGTCTCGCTGCCGAGAGGAACGCGCCTGCGGATTGGCGAGAGGGCCGAGATCGAACTGACCGGCCTGCGCAATCCGTGCAACCAGATCGAGGCGTTTCGCCCCGGCCTGCTGGCGAAGGTCGCCTATAAGGACGAGACGGGTGCCCTGGTGCGGCGCGCAGGCGTGATGGCCATCGTGACTGCTGGCGGGACAATCTCTGTCAGCGACGCGATCGTCGTCACCCTGCCGGAACTACCGCACGAGCCGCTCGACCGGGTCTGAGCGGCCCGAAAGACCTCAATCCATCTCCCACGCCCGTTCGCCGTGGCTGGCGATGTCGAGGCCGTCGCGTTCGGTCTGGTCGTCCACCCGCATCGGGAACAGCACCGAGACCATCAGCGCGATGATGACCGTGCCCACGATCGACCACAGCGCCACCACGCCGATGCCGCCGAGCTGCGCGGCGAGCTGGCTGGTCATCGACATGCCCTCTGCATAGCCGGTTCCGCCGAGCGACGGGGAAATGGCGAAGGAAAGCAGGATCGAGCCGGTAATGCCGCCCACGCCGTGGACCGCGAACACGTCGAGAGAATCGTCGATGTGCAGCTTCTGCTTCACCAGTTGAATCGCGAAATAACAGATCACCGAGGCCAGCGCGCCGAACACCATGGCACTTGCCGGCGAGATATAGCCCGCAGCGGGCGTCACTGTCGCAAGGCCCGCGATGGCGCCAGTAGCAAAGCCGACGCTGGTCGGCTTGCCCAGCTTGAACTTCTCGATCAGCAGCCAGACCAGCGCCGCCATCGAGGCCGCGACATGGGTGTTGATGATCGCCGCCGCCGCGTCGTCGTTGGCGGCAAGCGCCGACCCGCCGTTGAACCCGAACCATCCGACCCATAGCATGGCCGCGCCCGCCATTGTCAGCGAAGGACTGTGCGGCAGCATGATCGTCCGGTTGAAGCCATCGCGCTTGCCGAGCATGATGACCGCCACCAGCGCGGAAACGCCTGCCGTTGTGTGCACGACGATGCCGCCGGCAAAGTCCATAGTGCCCAGCTTGCTCGCCAGCCAGCCACCACCCCAGACCCAGTGTGCGACCGGCGCATAGACGATCAGGCCCCACAGCGCGCAGAAGCCCACGACCCAGCCAAACCGCGCGCGATCGACCCAGGCGCCGACCATCAGAGCGGGCGTGATCGCTGCGAAAGTCATCTGGAACAGCGCGAAGCTGCTTTCCGGGATCGTCAGGCCATCGCGCACATTGCCGATATCGCGCAGCATCAGCGCGTTGCCGCCACCGAGCACGCCGCCAGTCACGTTCCCGAATGCCAGCGTGTAGCCAACCATGATCCACAGCACCGAACAGATCGCCGCCACCGCGCCGACCTGCACCATGACCGAAAGGAAGTTCTTGGCCCGGACCAGACCGCCGTAGAACAGCGAGAGGCCGGGCATGGTCATCATCAGCACGAATGCGGACGAGACGAGGATCCACGCCGTATCGCCGGTATCGACGATGTCGACCTGACCGTCCTGAGCCAAGGCGGCGGCAGGTATCAGGCTAGCCATCAAGGCAGCAGTAACGACAGGCGCGCGCAGGCCCTTCATCAGGAAATCCCCCCTTGGATTCCGCTCGATAGCGGTGCTTCTTCTCCGCGCCCGTCTTAGTCCGATATTCGCGGGTAATTCAAGCTTCGGACTTGCTACTGCAGGCCCACCAGCACCTGATCGGGCGGGCGGTGCCCGTCGGCCCATGCCCGGATATTGGCGATGATCCGGTTTCCGGCTTCCTCTCGCCCCTCGAACGTTGCCGAGCCGAGGTGGGGCAGGGTGATGACGTTGGGAAGTTCGAGCAGCCGTGGGTGAATCTTCGGCTCGTCGCGATAGACATCGAGGCCCGCGCCGCCCAGGCAGCCCTGCTCGAGCGCACGCACCAGCGCATCTTCGTCGATCAGCGAGCCACGCGCCGTGTTCACGACATAGGCTTCGGGCTTCATCGTTGCGATCCGCCGCTCGTCGAGCAGGCTCTCGGTCTCCGGCGTCGCCGGGCAATGCAGCGTGAGAATGTCCGCTTCGGCGATCAGTCTTTCGAGATCGGGCTCGAACCGCGCGCCAAGCTGGCGCTCAAGCACGGCGGGCAGGGCATTGCGGTTGTGATAGGCAATCCCCAGGCCGAAGGCGACGGCGCGGCGCGCCACGGCCTGGCCGATGCGGCCCATGCCGACGATGCCGAGCGTCTTGCCGCCAAGCGAATGGCCGAGCATGGCCGATGGCCCCCAGCCTTGCCAGTCACCTTCATGCAGCGCCCGTGCCGCCGCGCCGAAGCGCCGGGTGGCGAGAATGATGAGTGCCATGGTGAGGTCCGCCGTATCCTCGGTGAACACGCCCGGCGTATTCGTCACCATGATGCCGCGCGCGCGGGCTGCTGCCATGTCGATATGTTCGAAGCCTGCCCCGAAGTTGGCGATCAGGCCGAGCTTGTCGCCTGCCGCCGCGATCATGTCCGCATCGATCCGGTCCGTCACCGCAGGCACCAGCACATGACAGTCCTGCATGGCGGCGACGAGCGCATCGCGGCTCATCGGCGTGTCGTCTTCGTTGAGTGTCACGTCGAACAGCTCTGCCATCCGGGCGTGGTTCGCCGGCAGCAGGCGGCGGGTGACGATTACGCGAGGCTTGCCGATGACGCGGGGGCTCGCGTCTTCTCCGGTGACGACAGACATGGCATCGGGCTACGGCGACAGCTTCGCCCGGTCAACGTTGCGAGGGCATTGTCCACAAGGGCTTGGAGCAGGAAACGGGGCAAGCTATGCATTGGCCCATGAAATTCTCGCGCGCTGCGATTCCCCTGTTCCTGCTCGCACTCCTGCCAGCGCCTGCGATGGCGCAGGGCGAGGAAGTGCCTTACTGGGCCTCGATCCGCGCCTCGGTCGTCAATATGCGGGTCGGACCGGCCGAAAGCTACAAGATCGACTGGGTGTACAAGCGGGTCGGACTGCCGCTCAAGGTTGTACGGCGCCAGGAAGGCTGGCGCCTTGTGGAAGACCCTGATGGCACCAAGGGCTGGATGCTCGGCCGTTTCCTAACTCTCGACCGCAGCGCAATCGTTATCGGTGACGGTCCTGCCGAAATGCGGGCCGAAGGAAACGAGAATGCACGCTTGCGCTGGCGGCTCGAGTCAGGCGTCACCGGCAAGCTGGGCGATTGCGACGATGGCTGGTGCCAGTTCGACGTCGACGGCCATCGCGGCTTCGTGCGCGAGGACCGGCTGTGGGGAGCGGGCGAACCCTAGGCCACCACGCTCCCCGGAGCGGATTACATGGCAGCAGGTTTCACATTGACGGTAACGCTGTCGTCGCCAGTGGCGGTGAAGCTGCCGTCGGCAGCGCGGACGCTCTCGACATAGCAGTGAGTCGGCTTCTGGTCGCCTGACGGATCGAAACAGACCTTGCCATCGGTCAGCTTGACGACACCCGCCTCGTTGGCCCCTTCGACAGGCTCGCGCGAGTAAGCATTGTCCGGAGCGATCGTCACCTTGGCCTGCGCCTTGCCGTCCGTGGACGAAACATCATAGGTTCCCGCAGCCGGAAGCGCGGGAGTCCACGTCGCGGCCGCTTCCGGAGCCATCGCGTCTGCGGCTGCGCTTTCGCTTGCTTCCGGTGCCGGTTCGGACTTGCTGCAAGCGGAAAGCGAGGCAATCAGGATCGCTCCGGCGGTCAGGCTGGTGAAGGTGCGCATGTGAGGAATCTCCCGTTTGTACTGGAGCTTCTGATTACAATGCGCAGCCTCACCTACCAAGCGATTTGACGTTTTCGTCAACCGGCGGGGCTAGCGGCCGGCGGCGTGACCGTCACGACGGTCTGGTCGCTGTCCTTGGTCGCAGTGAACGTGCCATCCTCGGCGAGCGGGCTGAGCGTCCAGCACTCTTCGGGCTTGTCGCCTTCAGGATCGAAGCACGCCTTGCCCTCCTTGTTGGCGAAAGCGCCTTTCTCTTCGGTCCCCTTGTCGTCGCTGTCGACGTAGGTGCCGTCCTCGTTGATGACGGTCTTGCCCATCGTGCCATCGGACATCTTCACCGTGTAGGTTCCCGGCGGGGTCGGTGCAGGCGCTTCGGCAACGGTATCAGTCACTTCGGGCGCAGGTGCTTCCTCGGCCTTCTGCGAACAGGCCGAAAGCAGGGCCACGGCACCGATCAGGATCGTCTTTTTCATGTCAGTCTCCCCCTTTTGCAGGAAGGGGGAAGATACGCCTCAATGCCGCTGCCTCAAAGCCGTTTGTCAGATCAGTTCAAGCGCCGTTGCCACGCCTTCGCCGCCGCCGATGCACAGGGCCGCGACGCCCTTCGACATGCCCTTGGCCTGAAGCGCGCCGATCAGCGTCACGAGGATGCGTGCGCCCGAGCAGCCGATGGGATGGCCAAGAGCCGTCGCGCCGCCGTGGACGTTGACCTTGGCGAAATCGAGAGCGAGGTCGCGCATGGCGAACATGGTGACGCAGGCGAAGGCCTCGTTGATCTCGAACAGGTCGACATCGTCCTTCTGCCAGCCCGCCTGCGCCATCGCCTTCTGGATCGCGGGGACAGGGGCGGTGGTGAACAGCGCGGGCTTCTGGGCGTGAGCGCCAAGTCCCATGATCCGCGCCACCGGCGACAATCCGTTAGCCTTGGCAACGCTTTCGCGCGTGAGCACCAGCGCCGCGGCCCCGTCTGAAATCTTGCTCGAACTGGCCGCGGTTATGGTGCCGTCCTTGGCAAAAGCGGGTTTCAGGGTCGGGATCTTGTCAGGCATGGCGCGACCGGGGGCTTCGTCGATATCGACGATGACATCGCCCTTGCGGCCCTTGACCGTGACAGGTGCGATTTCCGCCGCGAACGAACCGGTCGAGATGGCTTCCTGCGCCCGCCGCAGCGATTCGAGCGAGAATTCGTCCATCTGCTCGCGCGTGAGCTGGTATTCGTCCGCCGAGACCTGCGCGAAGGCACCCATCGACGTTCCGGCATCGTAGGCGTCTTCCAGGCCGTCGAGGAAAACGTGGTCATAGGCCGTGTCATGCCCGCCGCGCGCACCGGCGCGGTGTTTCTTGAGCAGGTAGGGGGCATTGGTCATCGATTCCATGCCACCTGCGACAACGAAATCCACCGAACCGCTCGCCAGCGCCTCGGCCCCCATGATCGCTGCCTGCATGCCCGAGCCGCACACCTTGTTGAGCGTGGTCGCCTCGGCACCGAGCGGCAGACCTGCGCCAAGCGCGGCCTGCCGGGCCGGGTTCTGGCCAAGGCCCGCCGGAAGCACGCAGCCCATGTAGACCCGGTCGACCTGTTCGCCGCTGATTCCCGCACGCTCGACTGCCGCCTTCACCGCCGTCGCGCCAAGCTCCGGCGAGCTGACTCCCGAAAGCGCGCCATTGAAATCGCCGATCGGCGTGCGTGCGCAGGAAGCCACGACAATGGGGTCGGAAGATGCGAATGCTGTCATGCGAGGTGTCCTTCTAAGATCTGCGTTGCTCGCCTCCGCCAACAGGCATAATGCTGCGTTGCAAAATGAGCAAGCGCGAGTCGCGTCCATTGGCCGGGGGCAATTCGGGGCGGCCCCACTTGCACCTTGGCCATGAGCGGACTAGGGCCGCGTCAACCGAACGAAACCCGTGAGTCATCTCCTTGGTCGATCTTTCGCAATATCTGCCGATTCTCATCTTTCTCGGCATCGCGCTGGCGCTCTCGGCGGTCTTTGTGTTCCTGCCGATGGGCGTGTCCTATCTGACGGGTTCGCATAACCCGAACGCCGAGAAGTTGAGCGAATACGAATGCGGCTTTCCCGCGTTCGAGGATCCGCGCAGCCAGTTCGACGTGCGCTTCTACCTCGTGGCGATCCTGTTCATCGTGTTCGATCTCGAGGCCGCGTTTCTGTTTCCCTGGGCTGTTTCGCTGGACATGACCGGCTGGCCGGGCTGGATCACGATGATGGTGTTCCTGGGCGAACTTGCCATCGGCCTTGCCTATGCCTGGAAGAAGGG
>JAGREN010000012.1 GCA_020446505.1 Novosphingobium sp.
ACCACCACTGGGTCAGCGCGTCCTGAACCCCGGCAAAGGCGCTGTAGCTGCGCGAGCCGAGCAGGCTCACCGGCATGGCGAGGTTGTTCACCACATGCAGCATCGCAATGGTCACGATGAAGGCGAGATAGAACCAGTTGGCGACATAAATGTGCGGTTCGTTGCGCTTGATGATCGTGGCGACGAAGACCACGAGATAGGCGACCCAGACGATCGTCAGCCACAGGTCGACGTACCACTCAGGCTCGGCATATTCGCGCGACTGGGTGATGCCGAGCAGGTAGCCCGTGGCCGCAAGCACGATGAAGAGCTGGTAACCCCAGAACACGAACCGCGCCATCGTCGGGAAAGCGAGGCGCGTGCGGCAGGTGCGCTGGACGACATAAAAGCTGGTTGCCAGCAGCGCATTGCCGCCGAATGCGAAGATCACCGCGCTGGTATGCAGCGGGCGCAGTCTGCCGAAATTCAGGTAGGGTCCGAAATTCAGCTGCGGGAAAGCGAGCTGAAGCGCGATATAGAGCCCGGCCAGGAACCCTGCCGTGCCCCAGAACAAGGTCGCCAGGACGCCCCATCGCACCGGATCGTCGTCGTAGCGGCTCTCGCCCTCGGGAATCTTGAAGAAGGTGTTGAGACCACTCGCGGGCGAATATCGCGCCGCCGACATCAGCAGCAGGACGAAGGCCACCAGGGCGACAATCCCCGCGTGAATGGCAAAGCCACTGTCCTTTGCGAGGGCCACTGCGAAAATGGCCAACATGAGGACCAAAAACCACAGCCCTGCGCGCCCGAGCGCCGATTCAGCTTGCATGGAGATCTCCGAATTTGTGCATCCCTGTATGCACATTTGCCCCTGCGCCGCATTGATCCAGCGCAATATTAACTAAAAAAGAAATCTAGCCGGATGCTATCAGATATCCGGCACGAGCCTCAAGCCCGCGCAAATCGTCAATTCGCACTCCCGATTTGCCGACGGTCGAAACGATGTCGAGCGATCGAAGCTGGGTTATCTGACGGCTGATCGTCTCGACCGTAAGCCCGAGACTGTCGGCTATGTCGCGCCGCGACATGGGCAGATCGAGGAACACACAATCGTCCTCGGGCATGCCGATCCGCACGGCCATGCCGGCGAGAAAGCTTGCGACCCGCTCGGCAGCGGTCTTGCGCCCGAGAGCGAGGGACTTGTTACGGCAGCGAATGAGCGACTTGCGCGAGCAGTCGAGCAACATGCGCAAAACAAGCGGGTCGTTGCGAGCAAGGTCGAGGAGTTCCTGATAGTCGAACACCAGCAGTTCGCTGCCCTTCACGCTGCTGAGCGTATAGGCGTGTTCCGCCCGGGCCGGGACGACGACGAGTTCGTCGGGGAAATGGAAGGCGACAATCTGCTCCCTTCCCCCCGATGCATGAGCAACGAGCTTGGTTGCGCCGCAGCAGACGAAAGCGAGATGGTCGCAGTTCTCGTCAAGCCGAACGGGCGAGTCCGGCTTCGCCTCGATCGCGCGAGCGAGCGACTGGTAGCGTAGCAGGGCCGCGTCGCTCTGGTTGCCGGGCAGGTAGCGCGAAGCGAAACGCTCGAAGATCTCGCGGAAGGTCATGGCGAGCCTGAGTGACACAGATCAATTCCGGCGGCCTTGATCGAAATCAAGGCAGACCCACCCGTCGAGTGCCAGTCGGGCGGCAGGCGCTGTATCCATCTGGCCGTAAGGGGCGGCCGCTGCAGCGTCAGGACAAGATCAATGAAGAAAGACCTCGCACTTGCCGTCGCCAGCCTCGCGCTCTTTGCCATGCCCGCTGCCGCTCACGCGGAAAAGGGCGATCTGCAAGTCAAGCTGCTTGGCACAATGGTCAGCCCGGACGGCAAGATTTCGCGCGTCGATACCGATATCGTGGGTCTCCCCGCAGGTACGCAGACCAAGGCGAACGACAACTACGTTCCGACCGTGTCGATCGAATACTATTTCTCCGACAATTTCTCGATCGAAACGATCTGCTGCATGACCCAGCACGACGTCGACGCCGTATCCGGCCTTCCCGGCGCCGAGCTGGTCTCGAACGCCAAGGTGATCCCGGCCACCTTTACGGCCAAGTATCACCTCGATCTCGGTGCGGTTAAGCCCTATGTCGGCGCCGGACCGACCTATTTCCTGTGGGTCAGCGACAAGCCCGGTGCAGCGACCCTGCCGCTCGGCGTGACCGACACTGACCTTTCCGACGAACTGGGCCTTGCCTTGCAGGCCGGCCTCGATGTCGACATCAACGACAACGGTCTGGGCATCTCGATCGACGCCAAGCGCTATTTCGTGAACACCACGGCGCGCTGGTATGTTGGCGATACCCTCGCCATCGAGACCAAGCACAAGCTCGATCCGTGGGTCGTCAGCGCTGGCCTGAGCTACCGCTTCTAGGCATTGGCCGGGTAACGGTCGGCCTGAGCACGGGGAAAATAACCTCGCGCCTCAGGTCGGCCGTTTGCCTCACGAAGTGCTTCGCCATTTGGCTCTCGGGGCTGGTGGAGAATTCCGGCATGTCCGGGGCGAGCGCTTGACCACCGCCCTTCGCGGCTGCGCCGCTGGCGCAGCAGCAGGAAGGTCCGCAGCCGCTCTAGCCGCTACATAAGCTGCGGCTCGCCGCTCTTCGCACCTGGCGCGGCTTCGAAGCTCCGGACTACGGCCTCGCTGGACAGGGTAATGCGCTCTGCCAGCGTCAGCGCCGCCATCTTGCCCGCATTTTCCTCGTCACGCGGATTGGCATAGATCAGCGGCAGCCATTCCTTGTCCAACTGAGCGAACAGGTTCGCCGCTGCCTCTTCGGGGTCCTGCGGCACAGGCGTGCCTTCGGGCAGGCCTTCGGGCGTTCGGGTTTCCGCAAAGGGCGTCTGGCGCAGCTTCTGGTTGCGCTGAAAGCTCGGCGTATAGGTCGAGCCGATCATGAAGGTCGCGGCATCGACACCCTTGCGCTTCAGTTCGAACCACAGCGCCTGGCCAAGCAGGTTCTCGTAGGACTTGCTCGCCCCATAGCTCGACCAGGCATAGAGCCCCTGAGCGGCCGCCAGCGACGACGAGATGACCACGCCGCCGCGCCCGCGTTCGGCCATGCGGCGCGCGAAGTGATGCACCACGACGGTCGGCGCCACGCAGTTGACCTGAATGTTGGCGAGATGGCGTTCGACATCCTGCACGATGAATTCGCCGCCGTGTTCGAGCGCGGCATTGAAGATCAGAAAGTCGATCTCGGTTCCGCCAAGCCCGGCGAGGATCACGTCGAGCACGCCGGGATCGGACAGGTCTGCCGCGACAGTCTTCACATCGACGCGGAAATCGTCGCGGATGCGGCTGGCTGCCAGTGCCAGCTTGTCGTGTCCGCGCGCGGTGATGACCACGTTCATGCCGCGCCGCGCCAATTCGCGGGCCAATGCTTCGCCCAGGCCATAAGACGCGCCCACGACCATCGCCCAGTCGCCATAGCGCGCCTTGTAGTCGATTCCTTCGTCCATCATCTCTCTCCCGACCGTGCGAGGATACTGGGCCCGTGGCGGTTTACATGCAAGGCGTGCTTGTCTTGATGCGCCGCCAGTGCCTATCATGCGGAAACTATCCGCCGCCCGGTCCAAACCGGGCGGCAAAGGTAACGGGACAGGCAGCGATGAGCGGAGCAAAGGCCGGCGAATGTCCGGTGATCGTCACCAACAGCGATGCGTTCTATCTCGATCCCGATTCTGTCATGCCCGAAGGGCCACGACCTGCCGTCGCGCGCAGCGAATACGGCTTTGAATTCCTGAGCTACCCGGTGGTGCGTCAGGCCTTCCGCGACAAGCGCATGCAGCCGCGCGACCTCGCCTATTTCGAAGCACTCGGCGCGAGCGAAATCATCCTCGAATTCATCCGAGACGGCAATCTCAACTTCATGTCGCCCGAAAAGCACGACCGCATTCGCCCGATTCTGGTCAAGGCTTTCACCACCTCGCGAGTCGACAGCTTCCGTTCCGAAATGCGCCGCATCGGCAATGGGCTGGTGGATCGTTTCGTTGCCGACGGCGAGGCCGATCTCGTGGGCCAGTTCTGCCACGAATATCCGATCTCGGTAATCTCGCAATTCGTCGGGCTACCCGGCGAGAACGTGCCGGAAATCGCTGCCGCCACCATGCATTTGCGCATGCTCGGCCAGAAGCCGTTCGAGCCGGGCATGCCAGTCCTCGAAAAGGCTCTGCGCTATCTCTACGACCACATTTCGCAAGTCGTGGCCGAGCGCCGGGCACAGAGGCCGCGGGACGATTTCCTTGGCGCCTTGATTACGCTGTGGGACGAGGATGAGCGGCTGACCGAGAAGGAACTGACCTGGTCGATCTCCTTCATGCTGCTCGGTGGTCACGACACCACACGCTATACGCTTGCAGGCTGTCTCATCTCCATTCTGGAGGCGGGCCTTTGGGAAGGCCTTGCCGCCGATCCCGCCCCGATCCCCGACGTCATCGCCGATTCGATGCGGCTGCATCCGGGCACGCCGCGCCAGATGCGCGTGGTTCACGAGCCGCTCGAGGTCGCTGGGCAATCGCTCGTTCCGGGCGACGTCGTCTCGCTGAACCTTTCGGCGGCGGGACGCGATCCCGCAACCTTCGACGATCCAGCGACGCTGCATTGCCCGCGCAACGATCCAGCCTACGACATCGGCTTCGGTTTCGGCCGCTTCGCCTGTATCGGCCAGACTCTGGCGCGCGCGGAAATCGCCGAAGCCATCGGCGTGCTGACGCAGCGTCTGTCGCAGGTCGAAATGATCGGTGAGCCGAGCCTCAAGCCAACCGGAGTCGTTGCCGGATACGATTGCATCCCGGTGCGCTTCAAGCCACGCGAGGGCCGATCCCATGGGTGAAGGCAGCGCCCTCGTGGCGGACGGGACTGTCCCCGGCCACGTCCCCGCGCGCCTCGTGAAGGACTTCGACTTCCGCTACTCCGAGGGCGTGGCCCGCGATCCGTGGCTCTACTATGCCGAGGCGCGCAAGGGCGAGCTGATCTTCTGGACCCCGCGCAACGGCGGGCACTGGGTCGTTAGCGGTGCGCAGATCGTCGACGAGGTGTTTCGCCGCCACGAGCTGTTCTCCAACGGCGTCGTGTCGATCCCCGCCCCGCCCAGGCCGCAATCGATCCCTTCGAGCCTCGATCCGCCGGAGCATGGCAAGTTCCGCAAGATCCTCTCGCAGCAGATCTTCACGCCGCGCGCCCTCGCCCCCATCGAGAGCTACATGGACGAGGTATTCGGCGCGCTTCAGGCCGATCTGGTGCCGCGCGGGAATTGCGAGTTCATCGCCGACTTCGCGCGCCCGCTGCCCGTGGCGCTGGTGCTGAAGATCATGGGGCTTTCCTCCGAACGGCAGGACGAATTTCGCGAATGGGCGCGCAAGATGTTTCACGGCACTTCGGTCGAGGAGCATCTCGAAGGCTATGGCGAAGCGCGCGCCTTTCTTGACGACTGGGTGGCCGAACGCCGCGAAGCCATCGCCAGCGGGCGCGAGCAGCCCGGCGATGCAGGGCTGTTCATCGAGGCGCTGACGCAGGGCCGGGTCGACGATCGTCCGCTCACGCACGACGAGATACATTCGATCTCGACTCTCATGCTCGGCGCAGGCGTGGATACGCTGACCTCGCAGATGGGCCATGCCATGCTGCATTTCGCCAGGCATCCGCAGGACCGCGAGCGGCTGGTCGCCAATCCCGAGCTTGCCGTCCACGCAGTCGAGGAACTGCTGCGCCGCTATGCCATCGCCAACATTACCCGCGTTGTGGCCAGGGATCAGGAATTTCACGGCGTGGAGATGAAGAAAGGCGAGCTGGTCCTTTGTGCCGCCGCCATGGGCGGACTGGACGAGGCAGCTTACCCCGGCGCGCTGACAGTCGATTTCGACCGTCTGCAGAGCGTGCGCCACACCCCGTTCGGAGCAGGCCCGCACATCTGCCCCGGCGCCTATCTCGCCCGTACGATCCTGCGCGCCCTGATCGAGCGGCTGCTGCCCGCCCTGCCCGGCCTGCGCCTCCAGCCCGGTTCAGAGCTATCCTACGTTTCCGGCGTCACCATCAGCCTCACCCGGCTGCCACTGGCCTGGGATCCAGACTAAGGAAAACCGAATGATGCGTTTCGACGGAAAGGTCGCCATTGTCAGCGGCGGCGGACGCGGAGTGGGCCGGGCCCATGCCGAGGAGTTGGCCGCGCGGGGCTGCAAGGTGGTCATCAATGACGCCGGGCTCGACCCGACCGGCCGCACAGGCGAAGGCGTCGACCCTGCTGAACAGGCTGCGCAGGCGATCCGTGCCGCAGGCGGTGAGGCCGTGTCGCACAAGGGAGACGTACGCACCTGCGGGCCGGACCTCGTTGCCCGCGCGCTGGACGAATGGGGGCGGCTCGACGTGGTGATCTGCAATGCCGGCGGCAGTCACGGCGGGCTGCTGGCGGATATGTCCGCTGCCGACTGGCACAATGCCTTCGACATCCACCTTGTCGGAACGGTCGACCTCGTGCGTTCGGCATGGCCGCATCTGGTCGCGAGCGGGGCGGGACGCATTCTAACGACCGGTTCGAACGGCATGTTCGGCAATGCCCATGCAACCAGCTACGGCGCGGCCAAGGCGGCGATCTTCGGCTTCACCCGCGGTATTTCGCTGGAAGGCGCGCCACTCGGCATCCATGCCAACTGCATTCTGCCGAGCGCATGGTCCCGCCTTACGGCGAAAATACAGGATCCCTTCGCGACCGACCTGCTGGAGAACCGTTTCGGCCCGGAACACATCGCGAGATTTGCAGCCTGGCTGGTCCATGAGAGTTGCGCGGTCAACGGCGAAGGCTTCATGGTCGGTGGCGGCGTCGCCCAGCGGATGAATTTCGCTCTGGGAGAACACGTCGTGCTGGACGCGCCCGAAGCCGAGGACTGGGCAAAGCAGGAACGCGCGCTGATGGACAGTCCGGTCTCGCCAGCCGGAACTCTGATCGATTCCTTCGCCGCGCAGATCCTGGCGCTCGATCCCTCGCTGGCCGATCAGGTCGAGGCCATGCGAACGGGCGGCGTCAATACGAAGGACGGAAAAGTGGAGGAGACCGCACGATGACCGGCACGATTTCAATGGATCGCCTCAAGCGCCTGACCTCGGCGATGGAAGGTTTCGCCAATGGCGGCAACTATGCCGGGGTCCAGACACAGATCTGGCTGCGCGGGCATCTGGTCCACGAAAGCTGCCACGGCATGATGGACGTCGAGGCAGCAAAGCCGATGCAGCGGGATGCGATCTTCCGCATCGCCTCGATGACCAAGCCGATCGTCAGCACCGCCGTCCTGCAACTGCTGGAGGAAGGCAAGCTGCGGCTGCTCGATCCGGTGGCGATGTGGCTGCCCGAACTGGCAGACATGCAGGTCATGAAAAGCCCGAACGGCGCGGTCTCGGAAACAGAGCCTCTGGCCCGCCCGATCACGGTGCTCGACCTGCTCACCCACCGTTCCGGTATCACCTACGATTTCAACAGCTTTGGCGAGCTGCAGAAGGTCGTCGCGCCGCTGCGCGGACCGGGCATCATCGCCGACATGACGCCCGACGAATGGATGGCGACCCTGGGCGAGACGCCGCTGATCTCGCAGCCGGGTGCGACCTGGCACTACGGCTTTTCGACCGACGTTCTCGGCGTGCTGATTTCCCGGATCGACGGCAAGCCGCTGTTCGATGCGCTGAACGACCGGATTTTCGGACCGCTCGGCATGAAGGACACGGGCTTTCACGTCGATGCGGAACAGCGCGAGCGCCTGACCGTCGGCTACATGCGGGATCCGTCAGGCGCGCTCGCCGTTCACGACCACCCGGCCGATTCCTGGTTCGGCAAGCCGCCGCGCTTTCAAGGCGGCGGTGGCGGCATGGTCTCGACTGCCGACGACTATGCCAGGTTCGCTCTCGCCCTGCTCAACCACGGCGAGCATCAGGGCGTGCGCATCCTGTCGCGCAAAACGGTCGAAACCATGACCCGCGACTGGATCGGCGAGAGCCAGCGCCCGCCGCATTTCCCGGTCTTCGATATCCTCGGCATGCATGGCTTCGGGCTGGGCGTCTCGGTGGTCGGGCCGAGCGGGCATGACGTGGCGCTATCCTCGCCGGGCAAGTTCGGCTGGCCCGGCGCCTATTCGACGCGCTGGTTCGCGGACCCTTCGGAGGATCTCGTCGCCATCATGATGACGCAGATGTGGTTCGACATGAGGCGCGAAATCGGCCCGGCCTTCGACAGCCTCGTCTATCAGGCTCTGGATTGAGGAATGGGCGGGGAAAGCGCCCCGCCTTCGCCCACATCAGACTTCGATCAGCACCGCGCCGCCCTGGCCGCCGCCAGCGCACATCGCCGCAACGCCAAGCCCGCCGCCAGCGCGCTTGAGGTCGTTGATGAGCGTGCAGAGCATGCGCGCGCCGGAAGCCGCGATGGGGTGGCCGATCGAGCAGCCGCTGCCCGCGATGTTGACCGTGTCCTCGTCGAGGCCAAGCACCTTGCAGGCCGCGACCGGGACTGAAGCGAAGGCCTCGTTGATTTCCCACAGCTTGATGTCCGTCGTCTTGCGACCGGTGCGCTCGAGCAGCTTCTCGATCACCTCGATGGCGCCCATGCCCATGCGCGCCGGGTCGACGCCCTTTGAGGTCCAGCCCAACACCTTGGCGATGACTTCCGAACCGTTGCCCTTTGCCGCATCCATCGAAGCGAGCATCAAAGCGCCAGCCGCATCGTTGATGCCGCTGGAATTGCCGGCAGTAATCGAGAAGCCCTCGATCTCGGGGTGAAGCACCTTGAGTTCGGCCAGCTTTTCGGCGGTCGTTTCGCGGCGCGGATGCTCGTCCACCTTGAACTCGACCTTCGAACCGTCGAAGGCGCGCGCCTGAACCGGCACGATCTCGTTCTCGAAATTGCCCGCGTCGATGGCAGCGATAGCCCGCTGGTGCGAGCGCAGCGCCCAGGCGTCGAGCTGTTCACGCGTGAGGTCGTTTTCCTTCGCCGTGTTCCAGCCGACCGCAATCGACATGTCGAACACCGGCGCGTCGGGCCGGTCGCGGTGCGTCGGCGGAAGCCACTGGTTGAAGTCCGCCGTACCGGGCGTGCGCTGCATCATCTGCGGCATGAACGAGCTGGAATGGACGCCGCCGCCAATGACGAAGCGTTCCATGCCCGATGCGATCGAACCTGCGGCAAAGCCCACCGCAGTAAGCCCCGACGCGCAATGACGGTTGGTCGCTGCACCGGCTGCCTGAACCATGCCCATGTCCTCTGCCGCGTAGCGTGCCACGTCACCGCCGCCGAGCATGGATTCGCCCAGGATAACGTCGTCCACTTCCCGCGGATCGACGCCACTGCGCTCGACTGCCGCACGCAGCACGACATCGGCGAGTTCTTCCGGCGTGGTATTGGCCAGCGAGCCCTTGCGGGCGGTTCCGACCGCCGTGCGAACGGCGCTGAGGACGGCTACTTCAGGCATGATCCGACTCCATGAATTGTCTGCTGGGCGCATGTGGCACGCCTTGCCTGCCCGGATAAAGGGCGAATCGGCCAAGGCGAGCGCCTTGCCGGAATATCGCGAGGGCGGCACATCGCCTCAGAGATCGCGGAGCAGCACTTCCTGCGCGGCTGTCGCGAGGACCCGGCCCTGCCGGTCGAGCAGCCTGCCGCTTGCCAGACCAACCGTATCGACTCCGGCCGGACTCTTCATTTCGAACAGCATCCACTCGCTCGCCACAAAACGGTGAAACCACACGTTGCCATCGAGGCTCGCCACCTGCGGGATCACGCCGGTCAGCGCGCGCGGCTGGTAGGCCCAGGGCACGATCGCGATCCAGTAATCCTGAAGATAGGCAAGCATGCAGGAGATCGTATCGGGATCGCTGCCAGGCCCCAGGCTCGGCACCCGAAGCCAGACATGGGCCGGACCGCCTCCCCCTGCCCGCAACAGCCGCTCCGGATCGACCGGACGTGCCTCGACGAACTGCATGGGGGTCAGCCGCAGGGCCGCCTCCCGGCAATCGGCAAAGGCCGGATCGGCCGCGATCTCGTGCATGTCCCGCAGGCCATCCGGCCCCGGCACGCCAGGATCGCATGCGTCCTGATGATCGAGAACGCCCTGCTCCGGCGCGCTCGCCGAACACAGCATCTCGACCAGCGCCTTGCCATGCTGAACGGCAGTCACGCGGCGGGTCGAAAAACCGCGCCCGTCGCGCACGTTCTCGACGTGATACTCGACCGGCTCCCTGACGTTACCACGCCGCAGGTAATAGGCATGGAGCGACTTCGCCCGCTTGCCCTCAAGCGTCGCCAACGCGGCGGCCAGTCCCTGCGCGAGCATCTGCCCGCCGAACATGTGGCCGCCCTGGAAATCGAGATCGGAGTAGAGGTTGCGAAAGCGCCCCGGTCCGGTCTGCTCAAGCCTGATGATCGATGCGAAGTCTTCGGCCTGTGCCGGAACGGCCGTCGTCACGCTCCAGCCGACTGCCACGCTTCGACGATAGCATCGGTCGTGGTTAGAGTCGCCAGCATGCTCAGGGTATGCTGCAGGATCGATGCCGCATGTTCCTCGGGAAAGCCGGCCACGGCGTCGACGGGAATGACCAGCTGGTATCCCCGGTCAACCGTATCGATGGCGGTGCTCAGGACACCGAACGAAAGCGACACGCCGCTCAGCACCACGGTCGTGATACCCTCGTTGCGCAGCACCTGATCGAGCGCGGTGCCGTGCATGCAGGACAGACCGTTGAAGCGCGGCATGAGGATGTCGCCCTCTTCCCATGTTTCGGGGAACGGTGAGTTGTCCGCAGCATCTTCGGCCGGACGCTCGGCGCTCTTGCGACTGCCCTGCGCGGAAAGGCGCGTATTGTAGCTGCGTCCGAACGAGCCGGGCAGGCCATCGGCGGTGCAGTGGAACACCCTGGCTCCGGCAGTGCGCGCCGCCTTGCAGATGCGCGCTGCATTGGCGACCAGATTGACCTTGTCGGCGGCTTCGACCAGCGGCACCCAGGGGCCGTTGGGGCCGATGATGTTCTGCTGGACCTCAGTCATGACGAAAGCGGCCTTGCCCTTTGCAAGCAGGTCGCCGAGTTGTGGTGCGGCCATGTGTTCGTTCTCTCCCTTTCAGCTCAGTTGAGCTGTCCGCCCGAAACCTCGAGCACTGCGTTTGACATGAATGAGCTTTCCGGCCCGGTGAGGAACAGGGCAGCTTCGGCTACTTCCGTAGCCTGTCCATAGCGACCAAGCTGGTTGATCCCTTCCATCCGTTCCTTGCTCAGGTGACCGCTGTCGATCCGCGGCTGATTCATCGGTGTCTGGATGACGCCGGGGCAGATCGTGTTGATCCGCACGGCAGGGCCGATGTCGTTGATGAGCGATTTGGCCATGGCGATGACCCCTGCCTTGGTCGCGCCGTAGATAGAGAGACCGGTGCCGGGCCGATAGGCTCCGTAGGACGCGAAGTTGACGATGGTCGCGTTCCCCGATGCCTGAAGGTGCGGCAAGGCAGCGCGGACCATGTTGGCGACGCCGCCGACATTGACCCGCAGCAGCATGTCCTGTTCCTCGAATGAGATGTCCTCGATAGGCTTGAGGCGCAGAATGCCAGCCGCGTTGACGATCCCGTCGAGCCCGCCCATCGCCTTTGCCGCAGCATCCACGGCCGCCTTTACCTGCGGACCTTCGGCGAGGTTGATCGCAACCGGCGTTCCACCCGTCGCGTCGGCCACTTCCTTGAGGGCTGCCTCGTTCATGTCGAACAGAGTCAACCTGGCGCCATGCTCGGCAAACAGCCGCGCGGTGGCAGCTCCCATGCCCGATGCCGCGCCGGTGACGATCACGCGCCGGCCTTCGAGCTTCCTGTTCCTGTCCAGTGGTTTTCTCCCTTACCTTATAGCTGCTTCGGCAGGTACGCGCGCTGCCTGTGGTCCGCGCACTACGCCGCCCGGATAGATGCCGCAATGCTCGCCGTGACGGAATGTCACCTGGCCGCGCTTGATCGTCGCGTCATAGCCATCGGCGCGCTGGAGCAGGCGCAGTGCTCCGCCCGGAAAATCGTCCGCGAGAAAGGGCTTGTGCAGACGCAGCCTTTCGAAATCGATCACGTTGAGATCGGCAAGGTATCCCGGCGCGAGCACGCCCCTGTCCTTCATGCCATAGGCGAATGCCGTATCGCGGCTGATCCAGCGCACCACCTGCTCGACCGGGAGCGTCTCGCCGCGCGTGCGATCCCGGCACCAGTGAGCGAGCATGAACGTAGGCGCGGCGCTGTCGCAGACCCGCGTCGAATGCGCGCCGCCATCGGACAGACTGGTGAGTGTCATCGGGTGTTCGAGAAGCTGGCGCACGGTCGAAAGGTCGCCAGCCTTGTAATTGGTGATCGGCACCCAGATTATGCCGGCACCGTCCTTGGCGGTCATGATATCCCAGACCAGCGCATAGGGATCTTGCCCGGAGGCTGCGGCGCGCGCGGCGACGCTCTGGGTCGCAGGGTCCGGTTCGTAATCGAAGGTCTCGTCGAGTTCGAACATCTGATCGAAAGCAAATCCCCGGAAGAAAGCGTCGGGCGCTTCCTTCGTCTGAGCGATTGCTGCCGACTTCAGCTCGGGGTCGCGTAGTCGCGCCAGCCTTTCCGCCCATGGCAGGTCTGAGATCGCCTTCATGGCTGGCGCTTTCGAGAACGGATGCTCGACTGCTCGCCAGTGGCCAAGCTGGCCGACCCCGCGCGGCGAAACGTGGGCATAGACTTCAAGCGATTCGTCGTCCCGCAGCGCCTGCGCATAGGCAAGGCGGCGCTGCCATTCGGTATCGCTGATAATGAAATGCACGGGGCTCTGCGCGTGGCGGGCCAGCTCGCGCGTGAACGGCAGGTCGTGATCGAGGTCGGTCGGATTGCCGAGATATTGCATGACGTGGCCGCCGCCGACCCGACCCAGCGCATCGGCAAGGCCCAGCAGCTCATGCTCGTTACCAAAGGTGCCGGGCACGATGCCCGCGCCGGGGAAGCGGTGAAACGTGGTGCGCGAGGCGCTGACGCCGATGGCGCCCGCCCGCAACGCCTCTTCGGTCAGCCGCTCGATTTCGGCCATGTCCGCCTCGTCCGCATGCTCGTTCGCCTCGGCGCGCGCTCCCATGACATAGGCCCGCAGCGCGACGTGCGTGACCTGCGCGGCGATATCGAGCGTATGCTTCCTGCGTTCAAGGGAATCGAGAAATTCGGGAAAGCTCTCCCAGTCCCAGTCGATCCCCTCTTCCATGACATCGACCGGGATTTCCTCGATCGCTTCCATGACCCGCAGCGGGAAGGCGCGATCATTGCGGCGCAGCGGGGCGAAGCCGACCGAGCAATTGCCCATCACCACGCTGGTGACGCCGTGCCATGCGGTCGGCGCGAGGACCGGATCCCACATCGCCTGGGCATCGTAATGGGTGTGCAGGTCGACGAAGCCGGGCGTGACGAGCCTGCCGCTCGCGTCGATTTCCTCGCGGCCCTGCTCCGCGACCGTGCCGACCTTCGTGATCGTCTCGCCGTCGATGGCGATGTCGGCAACGAAGGGCGCCGCGCCAGTGCCGTCGACCACCGTGCCACCCCGGATGACCAGATCGTGCATCGCCTCTTTCCTCTCTCCGCTTACCCGGCCTAGACTGCCCGTGCGCGCAGCCATGCGCAATATCGAACGGAGAGCAGGATGGAAATCGAGGGCGGATGCTATTGCGGGCAGGTGCGCTATCGCGCCGAGGGTGAGCCGGGCATGCGCGCGCAGTGCCATTGCCGCGAATGCCAGTACATCACCGGAGGTGGCCCGAACTTCCTCATCATGATGCCTGCTGACGGCTTCTCCTACACGAAGGGCGAGCCAAAAAGCTTCGCCCGCAGCGATCTGGAGCGGCCCGTGACCCGGCAGTTCTGCCCCGAGTGCGGCACCCATCTCGTCACGCGGCTGGACGGCTTCCCGGCTGTCGTCGTCAAGGTCGGCACGATGGACGACCCTTCGCAGTTCGGAGCACCGCAAGTCGCGCTGTTCACCTGCGACAAGCAGGCGTTCCACGAAATCGCGCAGGGCGTCGCGCAGTTCGAGAAGATGCCGGGATAGTCAGGCCTGGATGACGTTCCCGGCGTCGGCGTCGCAAGCTCTCACTTTGCCGAAACGAGCAGCGTCCCCGGGTCCAGCAGGGCCAGAACCTCGTTCAGGTCAGACTGTGAAACGGCAAAACAGCCCTGGCTTCGCCCGACCCGTCCCGACGAACGCGCCATGTTGCTCGAAACATAGTTCGCACCGTGGATGACGATGGCGCGCTCGAAGGCGAGATCGTTTTCGGGGTCCAGCCCTTGCAGTCGCCGCGAGCGGCCGTGCTTGCCGTAATAGGTGTCTGCGACCAGAAAACTGCCTTGCGAACTGGCGTTCGAGCCGGGGCGGTTCGAAAACTTCTGAAGAAATCCGGTGTTGGCCGGATCCGAACCACGACCATGCGCGACCAGATAGTCCGCGAGGATCCGGCCGTTGCCCAGGTCGACGATCCGGAATCGCGGCTCGCGG
Organism: Novosphingobium sp.; assembly: GCA_020446505.1. Classification (GTDB taxonomy): domain Bacteria; phylum Pseudomonadota; class Alphaproteobacteria; order Sphingomonadales; family Sphingomonadaceae; genus Novosphingobium. The sequence continues at coordinate 14,535 of JAGREN010000012.1, forward strand.
GAGTGGACGCTGAAGTCGACGAGACCGACCCTGTCGCGAGATCGGATGCGCGAACCGTGCGTAACGAGTGCTGCCCTAGCCTGGTCCAGAAGCGGCGACGCCTCGCCGGGCCTGGGCATGGCGCGGGCCAGCGGAGTAGAAAGGCCAGCCGCGCTCACGGCAAGAGCGCCAATAAAGTGGCGTCTATTCAAAATCATGGTATGTGAATTTCCGAGTTCCGTTTTCTGGTAACTAGGAACGCAAGTATGGAATTTGAAGGCATGACGAAGAGATTTCCCTACTTCCGGTACTTTTCGGCTCTTCTCATGTTCTCCTTGAGTATTGCTATTGCGCCTCAAGTGCATGCTTCCGATTGGACTATTGACCAGGCGCAAGTTCTCAGAACATTCATCTCGTCTTCGGGGGACGACGCTCTTCCGGTAATCGGTACGGACCGGCTCGATCATTTCATCCGCGAAGGGCAAGGCGAAGCACTTGACGCCGAGGCAAATGCTCTGGCCCTGAAATACGCGAAAATGCAGCTGCTGGGCGTGGCGACGGCCCCTTACAAGGCCGGATGGCATATCGAGGATCCCGACCGGGACATCGATATCGAGGCATGGCTGCACAGGGCGCTCGCGGGCAATGCGGTGTCTGCTTTCCTGTCCGGCGTACAGCCCTCTCATCCCGACTATGCCGCATTGCGCGCCGCCTATGCGTCGGAGAAGGATCCTGCTCGCAAGAAGACGCTCGCGCGCAACATGGAACGCTGGCGCTGGATGCCCCGCTCGCTCGGTGACGACTACATCCTCGTCAACGCGCCCTTCTTCGAAGCCCGGTTCTGGCGCGGCGGTGAGCTTGCCGGAACCTGGAAGGTGATCGTCGGCAAGACATCCACGCCGACGCCGGTATTTTCCGCAGTCGTGACCGGTGTCACGCTCAATCCTTCATGGTATGTGCCTGCCAGCATCGTCCGCGAGAACGGAGGCCGGTTTTCCGCCAGCAAGGGCTTTGTCTATTCCAGCGGACAGTGGCGGCAGAAGCCCGGACCGGGCAATGCGCTTGGCCAGATGAAGCTCGTCATGCCCAACCCCTACAACGTCTACATGCATGACACGCCCAGCAAGGATCTGTTCGACAAGGACGTCCGCGCATTCAGTCACGGCGGCATCCGTACGGGCGATGCGCTCGGCTTCGCGGCAACCCTGTTGGAGGGACGCAAGAACGCCAGGGAAATCGCGGCAGTGGTCAAGGGGCGGACCACGGTCACGACCGATCTTGCAGCGCCGCTGCCGATCTACATCACCTATTTCACCGCTGCGCCGGACAAGAATGGCGTGGTGAAAATCCAGCCTGACATCTACGGGCGCGACTGAAACGCGCTTCTTGCGCTTAGCGGAGCCTTGCCGCTTCGACACCTGCTGCCAGTTCGACCACTTCGGAGGTGATTTCCTCCTGCCGCCTTCGCCGCGCAGAGGCCTTCAGGTCATCCAGTCGCGAAGCAACATTCTCGTGAGCGGAAATCATCGCCCGCATCCGCGCTTCGTTCTCGGCCGCGAATGCAATGACGCATGCCTCGCACAATTCGGCAAAGACGTATTCTTCGGCCAGTTGGGCGAGCAGGTCTTCGGGCGGCAGGGTGAGCAAAGGCGGCTCGGCAAGACGCGCTGCGGGAAAGCGGTCGAAATCGAACGGGATCAGGCTGCGTTCCACGATCGGTGGTTCGCCAGCCGTTGCCGGGGCCGCATGGACAATTGTCGCGGAGCGGGCGCCCCTACCCACTTCGTCATAGAGCAGGTCGGCCAGACGGTTGGCGAGTTCCGTCGTTTCATCGGCGTGGACTGCCATGGGCGCGCTCCAGGCGACATCCAGTCCGCGCTCGTTTGTGACCGCGAGCCCGTGGTCGCCGATCACGAAAAGCTTTGTTCCCGCCGCATTCGCCAGAGCGCCAGCCGCATCGAGGACTCGGGAATTGTAGGCTCCGACGAAGCCTTGTTCGCTGCACAAGGCGATGATGAGGCCGCTGCCCTCCGGCGAGTCATCTACGGCAGGCGCCCTCGCCTGCGGCAACAGTGCCAGAGCTTCCCCGATGGCGACGGCCACCGCCTCGGCATAGGCGCGCACGCCATCGAGCCGGTCCTGCCCTTCGCGCAATCGCGCTGCCGCGATGCCCCTGATGGCTCCGACGACCGAGGAGAGCTGGCCGACCGAATCGATCCGCTCCTCGATCTCGCTCAGGCGCTCAGTCATGTTCGCTTTCGCCGGGGCTGCTGCCGAGACGGGAGGCGAGATTGCGAACCTCCTCGGCAAGCGCCCTGGAATCGTCGTCGCTGATTTCGCCGCTTTCGGTCACGCTGGAGACGATTCCGGGCCGGGTCGCATCGAGATGGCGGCTCACTTCCGCCCGCAGCTTCGCCACGATCGGCACTGGCAGATCGTCGAGCACACCTTCCGACAGGGCGACGAGCAGGGCCACCTGATCGACCATGCGCAGGGTCGCGAAGCGGGGCTGGGTCAAGAGCGCCCGGATCCGCTCACCACGCACGAGCCGGGACTTGAGCCGCTTGTCCGAAATGCCGCCAAAGCGGGTGAACATCTCCAGTTCGAGGAACTGGGCGTAGTCGAGGCGCAGCTTGCCCGAAACATGACGCAAGGCCGGCTTCTGGGTCTTGCCGCCGACGCGGCTGACGCTGAGGCCGACGTCGACCGCAGGCCGGTGATTGGCGGCGAACAGCCGGGAATCGAGCACGATCTGCCCGTCGGTGATCGAGATCAGGTTGGTCGGAATATAGGCGGAAAGGTTGCCTGCATCGGTTTCGATGATGGGCAGGGCCGACAGCGAACCCCCGCCCAGTTCCGGCGCGAGGTGCGCGGCGCGCTCCAGCAGATGGGCATGGAGGTAGAAAATGTCGCCCGGATAGGCCTCGCGCCCCGGCGGCTCGCGATTCAGCAGCGCAAGCTGCCGATGAGTCGCCGCATGCTTGCTCAGATCGTCGATCACGATCAGCGCATTCTGGCCGCGATCGCGGAAATACTCCGCCATGGTCATGCCTGCGGCCGGCGCAATCCATTGCAGACCGGGAGGCGACGCGGCCGACGCGACGACGAAGATGCAGCGTTCGGGAGCGCCTCGCTCGCGCACGGCTTCGATCACGCGCTCGATGGCGGTCGTGCGCTGACCCACCGCGACATAGACGCAGATCATGTCCGAATGATTCTGGTTTATCATCACGTCGACCGCGAGCGACGTCTTTCCGGTCGCCCGGTCGCCGACGATCAGCTCGCGCTGACCCCGACCAAGCGCGAACAGGGCATCGACGACCAGCACGCCGGTTTCGACCGGATCTTCCACCAGTGCGCGGTCGATGATTGCGGGGGCTGGCCTTTCGATCGGTTCCGTCCCACCCGTCGCTATCGCCTCGCCCCCGTCGAGCGGGCGACCGAGCGGATCGACGACGCGGCCAAGCAATTCCGGGCCGACCGGAACCCGCACGACCTCAGCCATTCCGGTTACGCGCGTATCGGCTTCGATTCCCTTCGGATCGTCCAGAAGCACGGCACCGATCCCGTCGGCATCGAGAGTCATCGCCAGGCCCGTCTGCCCGGTCTCGAAATGCAGCAGTTCGTTGAGGCGCACGTCCGGCAGGCCCGATACGAAGGCAATGCCGTCTGCGACATGGACAACCCGGCCAAGGGTATCTGCCTGCCCCGACAGATCGATGCGGGAAAGCAGGTCCTTGCTGCGCTGCAGCCAGCCCTTTGCCCCGGAACCGGACTCAGGCGCTTGCATGAGTGCCCAACTCCGCTGCGATACGGTCGAGATCCGCCCGGAAGCTGTTGCGCACGCTGGCATGCGGGGCGGTAATCTCGAGCCCGGCGATCAGGGCGGGATCGACCGTGACCTCGATCTTCACGTCCCGGCCAAGCGCCTTCGCCAGAGCGGCCTTGCAGGCTGCGCGTTCGCTCTCCGACAGGGCGCGTGCTGCGGCAACGGCGACCGTTTCGTCCCCGACACCGATTTCCGCGCGCGTTCGTTCGGGAAGCTTCGCGGCGGCCTCGGCCAGACCGTCGATGAACCCGTCTATCCGGGCCGCATCGGGCAAGCGGTCGAACAGCTTTGCCGCGATCTGCACCGCCAGCTCGCTGGCTTCCCGCCCCATGCTGGCCTCTTGCACCTCGCGCAGTTTCGCCACTTCCGCCTTGGCGTTCGCACGCAGCTTGTCGGTCTCATCGCGCGCCTGTTCCAGAAGCTGCGCCCTCGACGCTTCCGCTTCCTGCTCCGCCTTGAGCAGCACGTCCCCGCGCGCTTTCTGCATCGCCTGCCGCTCGGCCTCCGCCTTGCTTTCGGCCTCTTCGGCACGCACGCGCTCGGCCTCGGCCTTGTGCAGCAGGTCGTCGGCGGCAGCCTGTCGCTGACTGACGATGTCGGCAATCGGCCGGAACAGGAACCGGCTCAGGATCCAGACCAGCACCAGCAGGTTGATCGTCTGAAGCGCCAGGGTCCACCAGTCGATGTGCATTGCGCGTCCGTTCCCTAGCCAGTGAAGGGATTGGCGAACAGGACGAGCAGCGCGACGACGAGGCAGTAGATCGCCATCGTTTCGATCATCGCGAGACCGACGAACAGGGTGCGCGAGAGCGTGCCTGCCGCTTCCGGTTGCCGCGCGATCGCATCCATGGCGGCGGCGACCGCTTTGCCTTCCGCAAAGGCCGGGCCGATCGCACCGAAGCTGACGGCAAGCGCCGCCGCGATGATACTGAGCTGCTCGATTGTCATGCTCTATCCCCTTGTTTCAATGGTGGAGCCGGGTCCGTGCTTTCATCGCTGACCGCAGTGGCAATGAGCACGCACCCGAGAATGGCGAAAATGTAGGCCTGCACCGTGCCCGACAGCAGTTCCAGCGCCATCAGCGGGATCGGGACGAACAGCCCGGCGAGCGAGAGCACGATGCCGATCACGAAGACCCCGCACATGATATTTCCAAACAGGCGCACCACCAGCGAGAACGTGCGGGTGATCTGCTCGACGATGTTGAGAGGAATCATCGCCCAGCTCGGCTCTGCAAAGGACTTGAGATAGCCGCCGGCCCCGCGCATTCGGACCCCGAAGTATCCGCTCGACACGAGCACGATCAGGGCAAGCGCCGCATCGGTTTCGAGCCGCGCCGTCGGCGGCTCGACGCCGGGTATCAGCGACGACCAGTTCGCGATCAGGATGAACAGGAACACCGTGCCGATGATCGCCCGGAAGGGCGCCGGGTCCTTGCGGACGACTTCCTCGATCTGATGGTCGATCCCGCCGACAACCAGCTCCAGCGCCGCCTGCACCTTTCCCGGTTTCAGGTTCAGCCGCCGGGTCGCCAGCCAGCAGAACAGCCCGGTCAGCACCATGATGCCCCAGGTCGTGATGACAGGCTCGGTGATCTGCACCGGGCCGAGCTCGAAGAGCGGCTGGAGTTCGAGAGGCGATCCGGTCATGCCTGCTCCCTTGCCCGGCGCAGGGCGATCCAGCGTCCGACGAGAAGTCCGGCAAAGCAGGCGAGCAGAGGCAGGGCGCCAAGCCAGATCGCAGTCGCCGCCAGAACCAGCGCGAGCAGGAGCATGCGTCCGACTTGCAGGCCGATTGCAGGGCCGGTCCTGCCCTCGACGAAATACCGGGTAATCAGCCCGAGCGCACCGAAGTGAGCGAGGCCAAGGCCACCTCCGACGAGGAGTGCACACAGACAGGCAAGGGCAAGGCTCAGGCTCATGACTGACGGTGCATCCATTTCCAGGCGAACCACAGGCCCGACGCCGCACCCAGCATGAGCAGCGGCGCGGAAAAGAACACGCCGGTGTCGAAAGTCCGGTCGAGCCACCGGCCCGCCAGCACCCCCAGCAGGGTCGGCACCACGATGGTCCAGCCCAGCACGCCGATCTGGCCCAGCCGCGCTCCGAATGACGGCTCGGGATCGTGCCGCTCGTTCTCGGCGCGGTTTGCGGCCTGTCTTGCGGCTTGGGCCATCATCTCGTTGCGATCCTTTCCGGCCACTTCATTCGTCCGCTTCGACTTGCCGCTCGAAACCGGCACCGCGGCTGCGCGGCATCAGATAACTCACGAGCTGGCGCACCGCCTGCGCATGGAGGCGGGTCTGTTCGACCCGCGCCCGCCGGTCGGAATCGGTCTGGGCTTCGCTTGCCTCTCGCACTTCGTCCGCGAGGCTAGCGAGGTCATTGCCCAGCAGCCCCTTGCGGCAGGCAAGCGCGATGTGCTTGCCATTTGATACGCTCAGCACTCCGCCCCTAACCACGCAATAGCGCCACTGGTCATCGCTCTCGCGCCACTGCACGACGGATGCGGGGATCGCGGTCAGGAAGTCGGCATGGCCCGGCTGAATGCCGAAGCCGCCGGAGGCATCCGATGCCCTCAGCGAGCGGACATCATCGGTTTGGACCAGTACGCGCGATGGGGTCGAGATGACGAGTTCGAGCCGCCCGGTCACTTGCTCGCCTCGTCCTGATCGGCCAGTTCCTTCTTGCGCGCCTCGTCCAGCGTTCCGACCATGAACAGCGAGCTTTCCTGCCAGTCGTCGCACTCGCCATCGAGGATCGCGCGGCAATCGGCAATCGTGTCCTCGAGCGAAACCGAGCGGCCCTCGGCCCCGGTGAACGCTTCGGTCACGACGAAGGGCTGGGTCAGGTAAAGCTGCAGGCGGCGCGCCCGGCCGACGATCTTGCGATCCTCCGCACCCAGCTCCTCGACGCCCAGCAGCGAGATGACATCCTTCAGCTCGCGATAGCGCTCGATCGCGCTGCGCACCTCTATGGCTACCTGCGCATGGTCCTCTCCCACGACAAGCGGGTCGAGCAGGACCGAGGAAGAGGCGATCGGGTCGATGGCCGGATACATGCCTTCTGCCGCCATGTCGCGAGAGAGAACGACCATCGAATCGGCATGGGCGGCAATGGTCGTCACTGCCGGATCGGCAAAGTCGTCGGCCGGAACGTAGACCGCCTGAATTGCCGTTACCGAAGCATCGCCGACCGAGGCGATCCGTTCCTGCAGATCGGCGACCTCGCTTGCGAGGGTGGGCTGATAGCCGACGCGCGACGGCAACCGGCCGAGCAGGCCGGAAATCTCGGCGCCTGCCTGAACGAAGCGATAGATGTTATCCATCAGCAACAGGACGTTGCGATGTTCTTCGTCGCGAAAATATTCGGCAATGGTCAGCGCCGTCATCGGGACTCGCCAGCGCGCGCCGGGCGGCTCGTTCATCTGGCCGTAGACCAGAACAGTGCGGTCGATCACGCCGGAGCGCCGCATTTCGAGCAGCATTTCATGGCCCTCGCGCGACCGCTCGCCCACCCCGGCGAAAACGGAAATGCCCTGATAGCCGGCGGCCATCGCATTGATGAGTTCCATCACCAGCACGGTCTTTCCGACGCCTGCGCCGCCGAACATGGCTGCCTTGCCGCCCTGCGCGAGCGGTATGAGCAAGTCGATCACCTTGATGCCGGTCCGGAACAGGTCTGACGGTCGAGATTGCGCCGAAAAAGCGGGCGGACGCCGGTGGATCGGCCAGCGCGGCGCATCTGGCGGGATCGGCTCGCCCTTGTCACCGATTGCGCCCGTCACGCCAAGCAGGCGGCCCAGCACCTTGTCTCCTACCGGCACCGTGATCGCGCTGCCGGTCGCCCGCGCCGAAACGCCGCGCCTGAGACCGCTCGTGACCTGCAAGGCTATGGCGCGCACATGCTGGCGGTCGAGGTGGGCCTGCACCTCGGCGACGACGGGATCGCCGCCTTCCGCGTCGATCAGGAGCGCTTCTTCTATCTCGGGAACCGCGCCAGCCGGAAATTCGATGTCGAGCACCGCGCCGCGTATCGCGACGACCGATCCCTGTCGCATCTCTGCGGCATCCTGCGGCTGGTCGTCTTGCTGGCGAACGGTCAATCGATACCCCGTGCGTTAGGGTGCTTGCTGTCTCGAGTCCGGCCGGGGCACTCTCGGCAATCCGGGCACGAATGCAAGAGCCGATGGCATGCCAGCCGGAATTTCACACTTGCCATTTTCTGGCATGAAGCGGTCCGTTAGCAATTGTCCTTCATCAAGCCCCGGACTGGAAAAGACGCGTAAGCCCTGCCCACACAGGCTTTGGACCTTGGCTCTCGATATGATAAAACCCGATCAACCTGGAGCGACAATGCCCGCACCACCCCCGGATCCGCTCGATGGTCTGGCCGAGACCATGGACCGCGCAGCCTTTTCGGCAATTGCCGAGGCCACCCATGGCCTGTCGCCAGCGACGATGCTGCAGGCATGGTCTGACTGGGCCATGCACCTCGCCGTCTCTCCCGGCAAGCAGATGCAGCTTGCCTCCAAGGGCGCGCGCAAATGGGCGCGTCTGGCCGGCCTGCTGACCTCGACCCGCCCCGTGATCGATCCGCTCCCGCAAGACCACCGCTTCACCGATCCGGCCTGGCAGGGCTGGCCGTTCTTCCAGACCAGCCAGTCGTTTCTCCTCGCCCAGCAATGGTGGCATGCAGCGACGACCGGCGTCATGGGAGTCACGCGCCATCACGAGGCGATCGTCGAATTCGCTGCCCGGCAGATTCTCGACACGATCGCGCCCAGCAATTTCGTCGCGACCAATCCGGTGCTGCAGAAACGCATCGCCGAAACCGGCGGACGCTGTCTGGTCGACGGGATGAAATTGTTTCTCGAAGATTTCACCGCGGCACTGCGCGGAGAACCGCATCACGATAACGGCAAGTTCGTGGTCGGCGAAACCATCGCCGTGACACCGGGAAAGGTGGTTTTCAGGAACCGCCTGATCGAGCTGATCCAGTACGAACCCACAACGGAAAAAGTACGGCCGGAGCCAGTCCTGATCGTGCCGGCATGGATCATGAAATACTACATTCTCGACCTGTCGCCCGATAACTCCCTGATCCGCTGGCTGACCGGACAGGGCTACACCGTCTTCGCGATTTCATGGCATAATCCGGCCAGCGAGGACCGCGACCTCGACATGGAGGACTACCGCCTGCTCGGCCCGATGGCTGCGCTCGATGCGATCACCGCGATTACCGGCCGGGAGAAAGTGCATGCACTCGGCTACTGCCTCGGCGGAACCTTGCTGACTATTGCAGCGGCGGCGATGGCGCGCGATGGCGACGACCGCCTAGCCACTGTAACCCTGCTTGCTGCGCAGACGGACTTTTCCGAACCGGGCGAGCTCGCCCTGTTCATCGACGAGGCCCAGCTCAACCTGCTCGAAAACATGATGTGGGCAAGCGGTTATCTCGATGCCAGCCAGATGGGCGGTGCCTTCCAGCTACTCAGATCGAACGACCTCATCTGGTCGCGCATTCTCAAGAGCTACCTGATGGGAGAGCGCGACGAACCGTCGGACCTCATGGCGTGGAATGCCGACGGAACGCGGATGCCCTATGCGATGCACAGCGAGTACCTGCGCAAACTGTTTCTGGAAGACGCGCTCGCCGAAAGTCATTTCGAAGCGGGCGGCAAGGTGGTCAACCTTTCGGCCCTACAGGCGCCCGTATTCATGGTCGGCACCGAGAGCGATCATGTCGCGCCGTGGAAATCGGTGTTCAAGCTGCACGCGCTGACGCCCGCCGAGATCACTTTCGTACTGACCAGCGGCGGCCATAATGCCGGCATCGTGTCCGAGCCCGGACATGCCCACCGCCACTACCGCGTGCTCGAACGCGAGGCGGACGCTCCCGCGCTTTCACCCGACGACTGGCTCGAACGTGCGCAGCTTCACGACGGATCATGGTGGACGGCCTGGGCAAGCTGGCTCGGCAAGCGATCCGGCGCTCCCTGCAAACCGCCTCCCACTGGCAATCCGGACAAGGGCTATCCGCCCCTGGGCGAGGCGCCAGGCACCTACGTCATGGAAAGCTGAGGCATGAGCGATCCGGAATATGTCGAGAACCGGACTTTCTCCGAGATCGAGGTCGGCGCGTCCGCGAGCCTGACCCGCGTCCTCGGCCAGCGGGAGATCCAGCTTTTCGCGCTCGCTTCGGGCGACGTGAACCCGGCCCATCTCGATCCCGAATATGCCAATACCGACATGTTCCACCACGTCATTGCCCACGGGCTTTGGGGCGGCGGACTGATCTCGGCCGTGCTTGGCACCGAACTGCCCGGACCGGGCACGATCTACCTTTCGCAAAGCCTGCGCTTCCTCGCCCCGGTGGGCATAGGCGACCGCATCGAAGCGACTGTGACCGTCACCGAAAAGCGCGATGCGCATCACGTCGTCGTGCTGGACTGCCGCTGCACCAACCAGAACGGCGAGCTTGTCATCACCGGCAAGGCAGAGGTCATCGCCCCGACCGAGAAGGTGCGCCGCAAACGCATCGAACTGCCGAACGTCGCGATCCCGGATCATGACATCTACAACGCGCTTGTCGAAAAGACGCGCGGCGGCGCGCCTGTTCCTACCGCCGTGGTCCACCCCTGTTCGCCCGTCGCGCTGCAGGCGGCGCTGGAGGCGGCGGAGGCGGGCCTGATCGAGCCGATCCTCATCGGACCGCAAGCGCGGCTGGAACAGGTCGCACGGGATGCCGGGCTGGATCTGGGCGTCACGCGCATTCACTCCGTGCCGCACAGCCATGCCGCCGCGGACGCAGGTGTAGAACTCGTCCGCAAGGGAGAAGCGCAACTGCTGATGAAGGGCTCGCTCCACACCGACGAGCTGATGTCGGCCGTGATGCACCGCGAAACCGGCCTGAGGACCGAGCGGCGGATCAGCCATGTCTATCTCATGGACGTACCCGGCCACGACCTGCCGCTGATGATCTCCGATGCCGCGATCAACATCGCGCCCGGCATCGAGGAAAAGGCGGACATCATCCGCAATGCGATCGACCTCGCCCATGTCCTCGGGATCGAGCAGCCTCGCGTCGCCATCCTGTCGGCAGTCGAAACCGTGAACCCTTCGCTGCCCTCGACGCTGGAGGCAGCGGCCCTGTGCAAGATGGCGGACCGCGGCCAGATTGAAGGCGGAATCCTCGACGGACCACTCGCCTTCGACAATGCCATCAGCGAGGAAGCGGCTCGGGGAAAGGGGATCGAAGCGCCAGTCGCGGGCAAGGCGGAAATCCTGATCGTGCCCAATCTCGAAGCCGGGAACATGCTGGCCAAGGAACTGACCTTCCTGTCGGGAGCCGATGCGGCGGGCATCGTGCTTGGCGCACGCGTGCCCATCATCCTCACCAGCCGCGCCGATTCCGAGCGGACACGCCTCGCTTCCTGTGCGGTGGGCGTGCTGCTGGCGCGAGCGCGGACAATGGCGGCACCGGGGCTTCCGGATAGCACTTCGTGAGCGGAGCGATCCTGAGCGTCAATTCCGGGTCGTCGAGCATCAAGTTCGGACTGTTCGACGTGGTCGACGGCCAGCCGGAATTGAGCGCGAGGGGAAAGCTCGAAAAGATCGGAATCTCGCCGAGACTCGAGATCCGGGATCGCGAAGACGCGACCATCGCCAGCCGCGAATGGGCTGGACAGTCAGACCTCACACATGAAGACCTGCTGGAGAACCTGTTCGACTGGGCGCCCGACAATCTCCCTCGCCGGGAAATTGCCGCCATCGGCCATCGGGTAGTTCACGGCGGCACGGAATTCACCCGGCCGATCCTGATCGACGACGACGCACTCGAAAAACTCGACGGGCTTTGCGCGCTGGCTCCCCTGCACCAGCCGGATAATCTCGCAGCGATCCGGGCAATGGCCAGGCTGGCTCCGGGCATGCCGCAGGTCGCCTGCTTCGACACGGCGTTTCATGCTACGATGCCTGCCGTGGCGTCCCGGATCGCACTGCCCCGCCGGTTCGCGGAACAAGGCATCCGTCGCTATGGCTTTCACGGCCTTTCCTACGAATATGTCGCGGCGCGCCTGCATGAACTCGATCCCGAACTGGCACGCGGGCGCGTGATCGCTGCCCATCTTGGCAATGGGGCCAGCATGTGCGCGATGCTGGATGGGCGCAGCGTCGATACGACGATGGGCTTCACTGCTCTCGACGGCCTCGTGATGGGAACACGCTGCGGCACGCTCGACCCCGGCGTGGTGCTGCATCTGGTGCAGCATGAAGGATTGTCAGCCAGCGAAGCGGAAGACCTCCTTTACCGTGAGAGCGGCCTGCTCGGCCTGTCCGCCAGTTCCAGCGACATGCGCGCGCTCCATGCCAGCGAAGACCCGCAAGCGGTCGAAGCGGTCGAAACCTTTGTATGGAGCGCCGCGCACCATGCGGCTGCCCTGTGCGCCAGCCTCGGCGGCCTCGACGCCATGGTCTTCACCGCCGGCATCGGCGAAAACGATCCGCTGATCCGTGCTGCGATTGCTGCCCGGCTCGAATGGCTGGGCGTGGTGGTCGACGAAGCGGCGAACCAGCGCAATGCACAGGTCATCAGCGCGCCGCAGAGCAAGGTCGCAATGCTGGTGATCCCGACCGACGAGGAAAGCATGATCGCACGTCACACGCTCAGCCTTGCGAGCGCGGGGGTCTGAATGCGACTTAAATTCTACTTGCCTCTGGCTTGCTTGAAATCCGCATAGGAATCGAGAACGCGACGCATTTCCTCAAGCGCTTTCTGCCGCTGGTGCTCGTCGCGGATCTTCGTGAGTCGGGTGCGCAGCGAGGAGGTGAAGTCGGCATAGGTGTTCTGCCAGTCATGCCCGGCCGCCGCGCTCAAATCTGTACGGCCGGTAGCCGTCCGCTTTGCTGGCTTGCCGGGCGCGAGCGCGTAGGTTTCGCCGATCTCGGGCAGCTTGACGGAAAGGCCCGGCGCGCGCGCCTGCAATTCGCGGCGCAGCGTTTCGAGGCTGTCGGGCTCGCCGTGCGAGAGGAACAGGCTGCTGGCGATGGGGCCGCGATTGTCGATCCATTTCAGCAGGCCGGCCTGGTCGGCATGGGCGGAATAGCTGTCGATCCGGCGGATCTGGGCCCGCACCTCGACGTCCCGGCCCGAAATACGCACGTTCTTCGCACCATCCAGAATGACTCTGCCCAGCGTCCCCATTGCCTGAAAGCCCACGAACAGGACCGTCGAATTGCGGCGGTTGAGGTTGTGCAGCAGGTGGTGCCGGATGCGGCCGCCCTCGCACATGCCTGATGCAGCGAGAATGATCGCGCCCGTCACGGAATTGACGCGGATCGATTCCTGCACGTCCTGCACGAAGTGGAAGGCAGGATGGGCGAAGATGTTGGCTCCACCCGTGTCTTCGAGCTTGTCCGAGTAGCTCGCGAAGACGCTGGTTATTTCCGATGCGAGCGGGGAATCGATGAAGACCGGCGTGTGGGGTATCTGGTCGTTGCGCAGCAGGTAATCGAGATCGAGCAGCAGTTCCTGCGTGCGTTCGAGCGCGAACGTCGGAATGACGAGGTTGCCGCCTCGCGAGATTGCCGCCTGTACCTCGGCACCGAGCAGGGCGCGCCGCTGCTCCAGCGTCACCTCATCGCGCACTCTCGATCCATATGTGCTTTCGCAGACGACGTAGTCGAATCCGGATGGCCCATTGGGATCAGGCAGGAAAGCGTTGTGCTCGGGACCAAGGTCGCCGGAGCACATGACCCTGACGCCGCCCGCCTGCAGTTCGACCGAGGCCGAGCCGAGGACGTGCCCTGCATTCCACAGTCGCACGTTGAAGCCAGGCGCAGGCTGGAACGCGACCTCCCGGTCGATTCCCTTGCACTGCCGCCAGGCGGTGATCGCATCCTGTTCGGTGTAGACCGGTTCGAAGGCATCATCCTCCCTGCGGTCCCGGCGGCGATTGTGCCGCTCTGCCTCCGACTCCTGAATCCGTCCGGAATCCGCGAGCATGTATTGCAGCAGGTCTGCCGTCGGCTGGGTGCACCAGATCGGTCCGCGATAGCCGTGCTTGACGAGCTTGGGCAACATGCCGCTGTGATCGATATGGGCATGAGTCAGCACCACGGCATCGATTTGCTTCGGGTCGAAGGTAAAGGGTTGGGCGTTCAGCTTTTCCAGCGTGCGCGACCCCTGGAACATGCCGCAGTCGACAAGCACCGACTTTCCGCCGCAGGTGAACTGCATGCACGAACCCGTCACTGTGTGCGCGGCACCGTGAAACGTCAGCGATAGTGTGTCGTCAGCCATTTCGGTCAATGCTCCTCAAGCCAGCCATGCGCCCTGATCCGGTCTGCCAGCAAGCCGGAAAGCACAATTTCGGCAACCGGTCCTGGCACGCTGTCGGTAGCGCGGACCTTGTCTATGCCAGCCCGTTCGAGAGCCGCGAGATCTTCGGTGCTGGCAAGGCAATGCGTGGCAAGAGCGGAAACCGATGCTGCGCCTGCCTCGTGCAGCAAACGTGCAGCACCGGCCAGCGTCGCTCCGCTGGAAATGACATCGTCGACCAGTACGACGGGACGGCCCGCCACCTTGCCGATACCGTCGATGGAAATCGCCACCTGCCGATCGCCGCTTCGCTGCTTGGTGCCGACCAGCACTTCATATCCGAACGGCTGCGCGATCGCTTCGACCCACTGGCGCGATTCCGCATCGGGCCCGACGAGGACCGGATTGGCGAGTCCGGCGAGCGCGTCCGACAGGACCGGGGCCGCCGTGATGCTGATCGCTTCGGTTCCCGGCATCGCTTCCGCCAGAGAGTGTATGCGGTGCAGGTGCGGGTCGACGGTCAGCACCGCTTCGAAGTGATCGGCCAGCAGCTTGCCCACCACCCGCTGACTCACTGCCTGACCGGGCTCGAAGGCCATGTCCTGCCGCATGTAGCAAAGGTAGGGCGCGACCAGCAGCACGCGATGCGCTCCGTTCTCTCGCAGGGCGGACGCCGCCAGCAGCAGTTCGACCAGCTTGGCGTTGGGGTCATCGAGCGACCGGTAAAGGATGGCAGTCCGCGAAGGCCTGTCCACTCGCACGACGCTTTCGCCATCGGGAAAGCGGTGGACACCTACTTCCGCGAACGGGATCGAAAGCGCCTGCGCCAGTCGCCGCGCCGGTCCGCAGCTTTCCGGAAATCCATGAAGCGAAGCTGCCATCAGGCGATCTCGTATCCGGCGTTCTCCTCAGCCAGATCGCGAGCGAAACCGAGCCCCGTCTCCGAATTGGCATGGATGCGGTAGAGCGCCTCTCCCGGCCTGACAGCCTCTCCGACCTTGTGGAGCAGGTCGAGCCCGGCCCCCTTGTCCATCGGCGCTCCGGCAATGCGTGCGATACGCGAGATGCGCTCGCAATCGATAGCCACGACACGGCCAGCTTTCCTCGCGCCGATCTCGGCCTTGTAGACACCCGGCGTGAGCTTCTGCTCGTTGCGGCCCTGTGCCTCGATCAGCCTTTCCATCGCGGCCAGAGCCGCGCCAGAAGCAAGCAGCTCAAGTGCGCGCGCATAGCCCCTGCCACCTTCGATCGCCGGATCGAAATCGAGCATGTGCCCGGCAAGAGCGACTGCATGATCGCGCAGGTCATCGGGAGCGTCGGGCTCGTTGCGCAGCACGGCCATGACATCGCGCGCTTCGAGCACTGGCCCGACCCCCCTGCCGACAGGCTGCGAGCCATCGGAAAAGACGATCACGGTCTCAAGGCCGAGATGCCGGGCGACATATTCGAACAGCTTGCGCAAGCGCACCGCTTCACTTTGCGAACGGACCTTGGCCGTTGGGCCGACAGGAATATCGAGCACCAGATGGGTCGAGCCTGCCGCAATCTTCTTGGACAGGATCGAGGCGACCATCTGCTCGTGATCGTCGAGCCGCAGCGGGCGCTCCACCGAAATAAGCACGTCGTCAGCCGGAGACAGGTCGACCCTGCCGCCCCAGGCGAGCACCGCGTGTTCCTTCGCGACGATTGCCTTCATCTGCTCTTCGCTGAGATCGACATTGGCGAGCACTTCCATCGTGTCCGCCGTCCCGGAAGGCGAGGTGATCGCGCGCGACGAGGTCTTGGGGCAGAGCAGCCCGTGCGCGGCAACGATAGGCACCACGATCATCGAAGTCCGGTTGCCGGGAATCCCGCCGATGCAATGCTTGTCCACCACCAGCGGCGAATCCCAGTGCAGCCGGTTGCCGACGTCGATCATGGCTCTGGTGAGAGCCAGCGTTTCGGGCGTCGTCATGAAGCCGGCGCAGGCGACGAGGTAGGCGCCGATCTCCATCGGGGAATAGAGGTGGCAGGCAATGTCGCGGACGATCGCGCTAACCTCGCTCTCGCTCAAGGCGTCGCCGCCAATCTTGCGCCGCACGAAGTCAAGGCTGGCCGGCGGACGCGCCTGCTCGATGCAGACCTCCGTGCCTTCTGCAAGGCACAGCCTTGCGAAGGCCTGCTCTCCCAGCCCGATCTCGTCGGGGCCGATTATCGATTCGTCGTCTACGAGCGCCAGCGTCGCGAGGATCTCGCCGTCTTGGCAGAATATCCTGATCTTGCGCAGCGCCTGGAACTGCTCGGCCGAATAGCCCGAGCCATTGCGAAGGACGAACGCGGTGTTTTCCGGATAGGTGTCGATCGGTATGCGCCGGATCTTCAACATCGCGCCATCATCTCCCTCCAGCGCCAATGACTAGGTCTCGCCCGGTCAGTTGTCACGATATTTGCCGCTGGATGGTACGCGCATTGACACAGGTCTAATGCGATCCCTTCATGCCCACGTTGCCATCGCCCTGCGTAACCGTCATGAACGGTCCGGACATTGCCGCGGGTAAATCCGATGAGGGGGCGCAACGGCTTGCGAATGAAATTACCGCAGTTTTCGGTCGGAACGAGCCGTCTCGCGGGGCTGATTGCCTGCGCTCTTGTCGCGCAGTTCGTTACTGGCTGCTCTGGCAGCGACAAGGAGCGCACGCATACGGGCTATGTCGAAGCGGAATGGGTCTACGTCGCCGCGCCCCGCTCGGGCTGGGTGGTGTCCCGGCCTGCCGAGGAAGGCCGGAAGGTGAAGGCGGGCGACCTGCTGTTCACGCTCGACGATCAGTCACAACAGGCTGCAACGGCTGAAGCGGGCAGCCGGGTCGAACAGGCGCAGGCGCAGGCACGCGACATTGCGACTGGCGCGCGGGAACCGGAGATCAAGGCGCTGGAGGCACAGCTCGCCCAGGCCCGCGCCGCGCTGAATCTGGCAAGCGTCCAGCGCGACCGGATCGTGGCTCTGGCAGCAAAGGGCTTCGCCTCGCGGCAGCAGCGCGACGAGGCCAATGCCGCCTGGCGCACCGCGCAGGCCCAGGTGAAGGCCGCCGAGGAGCAGATTGCGGTCGCGCGGCAGGCAGGCCGCCCTGCCGCCCGCGACGCCGCACAGGCCGCCGCTGCTGCCGCGCGCGCCGGCAACGCGTCGGCGCAATACGAACTGGACCAGCGCGCGATCCGCGCGAGCACCGATGGCGAGGTCAGCGAGACTTTCCTCAACCCCGGCGAATACGCCAATGCAGGCAGTGCGGTGCTGGCGCTGCTTCCTGACGACGGCCTGCGCGTTCATCTGTTCGTGACTCAGGAAGAGCTTCCGGCCTACCGCCCCGGCGTGAAGTTGCAGGTCAAGGCCGACGGTCTTGCCAATCCGGTCCCTGCCGAGGTCGTGTTCGTGGCGAGCGAAGCGGAGTTCACGCCGCCAGTCATCTACTCGCGCGACTCCCGCAAGAAGCTCGTGTTCCTGGTCAAGGCCCGAATCCCGGCCAAGGCGGGGCTGAGGCCCGGACTGCCGGTCGACGTCACCGGGCCATGAGCGAACTTGCCATCGACGTCACGGGCCTGCGCAAGACTTTCGGCAGCAAGGTCGCCGTCGAGAACCTCGACCTGCAACTGCCGCGCGGTGAGGTCTGGGGCTTTGTCGGGCCGAACGGGTCCGGCAAGACCACGACCATCCGGATGATCTGCGGCCTGCTCAAGCCGACCGAGGGCGAAGGGCAGTGCCTTGGCTTCGACTTCCGCACCGAGGCCGGCAAAATCAAGCGCGAAGTCGGTTACATGACCCAGAAGTTTTCATTCTGGACCGACCTGACCATTCGCGAAAACCTCGAATTCGTGGCCCGGCTCTACCTGATGGACGACATTGCCGGAACGGTTGACCGCACGCTCGACGGACTTGGGCTCACGGATCGCCAGCACCAGCTTGCAGGGGCGCTGTCGGGCGGCTGGCAGCAGCGCCTCGCGCTTGCCGCAGTGACAATGCACCAGCCGCAACTGCTCCTGCTCGACGAGCCGACCGCAGGCGTCGATCCACAGGCACGGCGCGATTTCTGGGACCAGATCCGGCAGATTTCCGGCAAGGGCGGTGTCACGGTGCTCGTCTCGACCCATTACATGGACGAGGCCGAACGCTGCGACCAGATCGCCTACCTCGCCAATGGCAGGCTGGTCGTCAAAGGCTCGGTTCACGACATCATCGCGCAATCGAACCTCGTGACCTTCCGCGCAGAAGGTGACGACCTGCGATCCCTGTCGGCCTGGCTGGAACACCGACCCGGCGTCGAGCACATCACGCATTTCGGCGCGGCCCTGCTCGTCAGCGGCACCGACCGGGCCTTGATCGAAAAGACCATCGGCGAAGGCGAGGCCGCCGGATTTCGCTGGCAGGAGGTCCGCCCGAGCCTTGAGGATGCCTTCATCGCATTGGCCGGACAGGCCGGGCGCGACCAGCGGTGGCAGGCATGACCCCGTCGGCCTCATTGCGGCGAATCGGGGCCATCTTCCTCAAGGAATTGACGCAGATGCGCCGCGACCGGCTGACCTTCGCGATCATGGTCGCGGTCCCGGTCATGCAATTGCTGCTGTTCGGCTACGCGATCAACACCGACCCCAAGCAACTGCCCACCGCCGTCCATGCCGAAGAAAGCACGCCGATCGTGCGCAGCGTTCTGCACGGACTTGAGAACAGCGGCTATTTCAGGCTGGTTCGGGAAGTTGCGGACCCGAGGGAGAGCGAACAGCTGCTCGCCAGCGGCGAAGTGACCTTCGTCGTCTCGATCCCCGCCAATTTCACGGCCGATCTGGTCGCTGGCAGGCGGCCCGAATTGCTGATCGAAGCCGACGCGTCCGATCCGGTGGCCGCTTCGCGCGCGCTCGGGCAGGCGCAGGCGATCGTCTCGAATGCGCTGCGCAACGACTTCAAAGGACCGCTCGCCCGCCTGAAGCCGGGGCGCGAGCCATACAATCTGGTCATTCACCCGCGCTACAATCCGGAAGGAATCACCCAGTACAACATCGTGCCGGGCCTGCTCGGCGTGATTCTCACCATGACGCTGGTGATGATTACCGCCATCGCCATGACCCGCGAGGCCGAGCGCGGAACCATGGAAAACCTGCTCGCCCTGCCGGCGCGCCCCGCCGAAGTGATGATCGGTAAGATCTCGCCCTATCTTGTCGTCGCGATCATCCAGACCTTGCTGATCCTTGCCGCAGCGCGCCTGCTCTTCGACGTGCCGTTTGCAGGCAATCTGGCGATTCTCGCGCTGGGTCTTGCGATCTTCGCCGTCGCGAATCTCGCTCTCGGCTTCACTTTCTCCACCATCGCGCGATCGCAGATGCAGGCGATGCAGATGACGTTCTTCTTCTTCCTGCCTTCGATCCTCCTGTCAGGCTTCATGTTCCCGTTTCGCGGAATGCCCGGTTGGGCTCAGGCAATCGGGGAAGTCCTGCCGCTGACGCATTTCCTCAGGATCGTCCGCGGCGTAATGCTGAAGGACGCAAGTTTCACCGATCTGCGCTGGTCGCTCGCGACAATGCTGCTGTTCACTGTGATCGTCACCAGCGTGGCGCTGTCCCGCTATCGTCGGACGATGGATTGACCGGAAAATTCAGCGGAGGTGGCGACCTGGATGCCCCGCGAGGAAAGGAAGGCCGAGATAGCGCCAATCCATAAGTGATTGATTATTGCGGCCTAACTTTAGAACATGGATGCCTCGCATGTCACATGAAAATGTTACAGTGTGACACGCGGATCAGAGGTCGCGCATCCGACATGACCAGTACGCCACATCTTGTCAGCCAATTGAAGCTTTTGAATTTCCTAACATTATGGCGGGCTCGGAACAGTGAATTGTAACATTGTGACGTTCCTTATCCGAATGATTGCCGCATGACCTCGGTCGGTCCTGCTTGACGACCGTAATTCTGGGTCCATCGCCCGAAAGCGCCCTTCCGGACACGACGACGTTTCAGACATCAGGCAAGCTCATCTGCAATGTCAGCTATGCGCCCTAATGCACGAACCCGCTTTCGCGGGAGG
>JAGREN010000117.1 GCA_020446505.1 Novosphingobium sp.
CGGATGCCCTTGCTTCGCAGTTCCCCCGTCACCTTGGTCAGAAAGGGCTGGACGGCGATGAAGTTCCAACCGTGATCGGAAGTCGGCTGCGCCGGATCGTCGGGCACCAATGTCACCTGTTCCGGTTCGTTGGCAATGCAAAGCGCCAGGAAATCCTCGCTCGGATAACCTTCGATGTTGAACTCGCAGCCGGGAAAGCGGTCGTCGATCAGCGCGCGCACCGCCGGAACGTCGGAAAAGCGGACATGACGCTGATCGGGGCGCGGATGCACGGTCAGCCCCCTCGCTCCGGCTTCGAGCGCAAGGGCGCCGATGTGGGTGACGCTCGGCCACGGCAGATCGCGACGGTTGCGAAGGAAGGCGATGGCATTGAGATTGACGGACAGTCTTGCCGGCATGGTTGGGTTCCCGGATGGTGTCTGGACCGCTGATTGGACCAAAACGCCGTCGCGATCAATCCCGTCCTGCCACCTTGGCGTCCTTGCCGCAGGCGCCTGTTTTGCACTGAATTCCTTGCATTCGCGGCAGCCAGTTAACCGGGATTTCACCTGTCTGGTTTAGCAATTGCTGAAAAATGAATTGACTGAGTAAATGCCCGTGCGAGTTCCACGCCGATCAAACCTCGAAGCCTGCGTCCGGAAATCCGGAGGCCTCAGGGGATGAACCCGATCGAGACTGCCCACGTCTATTCCGCGCTCGCTCCCTGGCTGATCGCTCTCAACATTGTTTTCGGCCTGCTGCTGGTCACATGGATGGAACGCTCGCGCCGCCTCCTCAAGCAGGCTGGCGACTATCGCGACCGCTATTTTTCGACCATCGACAACCTCGCCGAGGGCGTTTACATGCGCTCGCTCTCCGACGGAAAGATGATCAGCGCCAACAAGGCGCTCGTCGCGCTGAGCGGCTACGACAACTGCGCGCAGATGCTCGAAACCGTCAACGGGCCGAACGCCTACTGGTATGTCGATCCCGAACGCGAGGCAATGTTCCGCAGGGTGCTGGAGCGTGATGGCGAGGTTCGGGACTTCGTTTCCGAAATCTACCGTTTCAAGACGTGCGAACGTATATGGGTGACTGAGCAGGCGCGTCTCATCGTCGACGAAAAGACCGGCATGCCGCAATTCTATGCGGGCTCCGTGCGGGACATCACCCCTGAGATCCGTCAGCGCCAGGTCGAGGAACGGCTGGAAAAGCTCGCCAACAACCTTCCCGGTGGCTTGTTCCAGCTCGTCCGCCGAGTAGATGGCAGCTATGTCTGCCCCTATGTCAGCGACAGTTTCGCTGCCCTGTTCGGCATGAACGGTCCACTCACCAGATTTGATCCGACCGACCACCTCTCCCGCATCGAAACCAGAGACCTGCCGGAATATCTTCGCAGCTTGAAGAGATCGGGCGAAGAACTGAGCCTGTGGAATCAGGAGTTCCGCTGCCGCCTCGAAACCGGTGCGACGGTCTGGTTGCTTGTCACGGCAACGCCCGAGCGCCAGGCAGATGGCGTTATCATCTGGCATGGCTACATCAGCGACATTTCCGAGCGCAAACTTGCGGAGCGGCGCATTCACCGCCTTGCCTATTACGACACGCTCACCGATCTGCCCAACCGGCGCATGTTCACGACACAGCTCGACAGCGCCATGGCGTCGGCCCGCCGCCTGGGCGCCTACGGCGCGCTTCTTTTCGTGGACCTCGACAATTTCAAGACTCTAAATGATACGCGCGGCCACGACGTCGGCGACTCTCTGCTGCGGCAGGCCGCCAAGCGGCTATCCGAATGCGTGCGCGAATGCGACACCGTCGGCCGCTATGGCGGTGACGAATTCATGGTCCTGCTCGACGGCGTGGGCACGCAGCGCGAGGCTGCCGAGGCAAAGGCCGCGGCTGCCGCCCACAACATCCTGCTTGCCTTCTCCCGCGAGTTCGATTTGCGTGGCAAGGCACATATCGCGACGCCCAGCATCGGCGCAGTCATCTTCCACGGTGAGGATCGCCCGGCGCAGGACATCATCAATGACGCCGATGCGGCGATGTACGAGGCCAAGCGTAACGGCCGCAACAATTTCGTTATTTTCGGACCCGACATCGGAGTACCCGAAGAAATCGAGGAAATCAGACGCGCCTCGGCCTGATCGTGGTGCCACGGTCCTCGCTTTTTTGCCGATCACGTTTCCGCAGCAACCGCTGAACTCTGCCGGTTGTTTCTCAGATCCCATTCCGGACAGGAACGGGACGACTGTCCAGCGAGCATCCGGCTCACTCACCTTTGTCAAACACGCGCCATGGCCTCGATCAAGAAGACAGGCGCGAGGCAACCTTCCGGCAAGCGTTTGATAAGTTTGAGCGCGGACAGCAATTGCTGCAGTCAAGCGCATGACCGGCAAGGGAACGGATAGTTCGCCGCTCCCTGTTCGTCAGCATGATTCAACTCGCTACGCCGTGCCCTTCAGGCAGATGCCTTGTGCCACGCAATTGGATCATGTGCGATCCAGCGTTCGACCTTTTCGGTCAGGCTTGCGGGGGATACGGGCTTGGTGAGGTAATCGTCCATGCCTGCGTCGATGCACTTGTCGCGGTCGCCCTTGAGCGCGTGGGCGGTGACGCCGATGATCGGCGTGCGCGGGGAAGCTTCGGCCTGCTCGAAGGCGCGGATCGCGCCGGTGGCCTCGAGGCCGTTCATGCGCGGCATGGAAACATCCATCAGCACGAGCGCGGGGCGGTGGCGTTTGTAGAGCTCGACCGCCTCCTCGCCGTCGCGCGCCAGCACCCAGCGCCAGTCGGTGCCGGCAAGGATCTGCGAGAAGACGATGCGGTTGACCTCGTTGTCCTCGGCGATGAGGATGTCGATGTCGGGAGCGCCCCTGTCCGGCGAACTCGGCAGGCCCAACCCATACCCGTCGTCACCAATGCCCCTATCGGGCCCGGCGCCATCATATGCCGCCCCGCCGTCATGCCTTGCGTCATCCTGCGCGTCATGGTGCGGCCACGGCGCACCGGCCGCGGCTTCGAGCGGTTGAGGCTCCGACATTACGGGCCATTCCGCTTCGGGCCACGGCGCCTCGGCTTCCGGTTCGAGCGCAATCGTGTTGCGGCCCGGCGCGGCCGGCGCCTGCTGCCCAGAGGCCTCGTCACGATCTGCCCCGCCATCCATGTCCGCTGCTGCGGCTTCCACCGGCATGTCGGCGAATGCCGTCTCCTGCGCTGCCTGCTGCGCTTCATGCGGCGCTTGCGGTGCGTCGGTCCTGGCGCCGATGCGGCGCAAGGCTTCGACGGCCTTCGCCGCCGCGCTGTCGCCGCCCTGCGCCTGCGCCAGCACGCCCAGCACCGTCTGGCGCAGCGCGGAGGAACGCGCCGGCTTCGTCATGTGCGCGGCAATGCCGAGCGAGGCGAACGAGCGCCCCTCCTCGGTCTGGTCGACCGAAGTGAGCATGATCACCGGTATGTCGGCCGCCGCGCGGCCCGCCCGGCCCTCGCGCATGGCTTCCAGCAATTGCCCGCCATTCATCTCCGGCATGTGGTAGTCGAGCACGGCAAGATCGATCGCCAGCCCCTTGTCGGCCGCAGCCCGCATCACCGCCAGCGCCTCGGCACCCGAACTCGCCGCCGCCGCGTCGAGCCGCCAGGCCGCCATCTGCTCGGTCAGGATGCGCCGGTTGACTGCGTTGTCGTCGACGATCAGCACCCGCGCCCCGGAAACGTCGCTCGCCGCGATATCGTGGCGCGCCCGGCCCGTCCCGCCATGGACGGGAAGCTCCACCGTGAAGAAGAAGGTCGAACCCTCGCCTTCCGTGCTCTCGAAGCCGATCTCGCCGCCCATAAGCTCGACCAGCGACTTGGAGATGGCAAGCCCCAGCCCCGTGCCCTCGTGGCGGCGTGTCGCCGAGCCGTCGACCTGCGAGAACTTGGCGAACAGCGCATGCTGCTTGTCGGCGGGAATGCCGATGCCGGTATCGGCCACCCGGAAGGACAGCGCCATGCAGCAGGGCTTGTCCCCGCATGCCTGTGCGGCGTCATCCTTTTCGCCGGCGCCATCCTTGCCCTGTGAAGACGGTGCGCATTCGCTCCGCTTGCCCGTGACCTCGACCAGCACATGGCCAACCTCGGTGAACTTGACTGCATTGCCGATCAGGTTGGTGACGATCTGGCGGATGCGCCCGACATCGCCGATGAACATCTCCGGCAGGCCGGGATCGATCCGGACCGCCAGTTCGAGGTCCTTCTCGGCCACCTTGGAAGCGACCAGCGCGGCGACGTCCTCGATCGAGTCGGCCAGCCGGAACGGCGCCGGGTCGAGTTCCAGCTGCCCGGCATCGATCTTGGAGAAGTCCAGGATGTCGTTGATAATCGTCAGCAGCGCCGAACCCGACTTGACGATGATGTCGACGAAGGTCTTCTGTCGCTGGTCAAGTTCCGTCCGCGCCA
>JAGREN010000118.1:0-3805 GCA_020446505.1 Novosphingobium sp.
ACCATGGCCTGCACGTTGACGGCTGTGCCCCAGTCGCCGGGGATGTCGTTCAACCGGCGATAGACCTTGGCGCGGTCCGAATCCCAGCTGTCGAACACCGCCCGGATCGCGCCCCAGAGCTGCTCGTTCACGTCCTGCGGGAAGGGACGCCCAAGCTCGCGCTCGACGATGCCTTTGTAGCTCTTGACCAGGTCCTGCCAGTCTTCGGCCGTGAGTTCGACGTCGTTGAGGAAGCCGTTGTCTTCCTTCACGATCTCCAGCTCGTCTTCGAACAGGTGGTGGTCGAGGCCGAGCACCACGTCGGAGTACATCTGGATGAACCGGCGGTAGGAGTCCCACGCGAAGCGTTCGTCGCCCGAAGTCGCAGCCAGCCCCAGCACCGTCTCGTCGTTGAGGCCGAGGTTGAGCACCGTGTCCATCATGCCCGGCATCGAGACGCGCGCGCCCGAGCGCACCGACACCAGCAGCGGGTCTGCCGCATTGCCGAATGACTTACCGACCGTGCGCTCGATATGGCCAAGCGCCTCCGCCACTTCGGCCCGCAGGGCATCGGAGAAGTCGCCGCCTTCGGCCAGATAGCGCACGCATTCGTCGGTCGTGATCGTAAAGCCGGGAGGGACCGGAAGTCCGATTCCCGCCATTTCCGCAAGGTTGGCGCCCTTGCCGCCGACCACTGTCTTGTCCCTGCTGCGCGGATCGTCGCTGTTTGCATTTCCGCCGAAGGTGTAGACCTGATTGCTCATGTAATGCCC
The DNA here is from genome assembly GCA_020446505.1 of Novosphingobium sp. Taxonomy (GTDB): domain Bacteria; phylum Pseudomonadota; class Alphaproteobacteria; order Sphingomonadales; family Sphingomonadaceae; genus Novosphingobium. The sequence continues at coordinate 753 of JAGREN010000118.1, forward strand.
TGCCTGCTCATGCGTGTAGGTTACACATGAGACACTGTCCTGGAAAAGAAAAGCCGGGCTGTTGCCCGATCCTTGGCTCTAGCCTTCGATCCGCGAAAAGTCAGCCACATTGTGCACTGCAGCACGGAATGCGTCGAGCAGGCCCAGACGCGCTGCGCGCTTGTCCGCATCGAGATCGTTCACCGTCACACTGTCAAAGAACGCGTCGATCGGCCCGCGAAGCGTGGCAAGAGCGGCCATGGCCCCGGCGAAGTCCTCCGCCGCGACGGCAGCCTCGGCCTTCGGCCCCGCTTCGGCGAGCGAATCGATCAGCGCCTTTTCCGCCGGTTCGGGCGTGTAGGACAGGGAAATGTCGTTCCCCTCCCGCGCGCGGGAGGGGTTAGGGGTGGGCAAGTCTCCAGCCCTGGAAGACCCACCCCCGGCCCCTCCCGCAGGCGGGAGGGGAGACTTGTAGTCTTCCTTCTTGAGGATATTGGCCGCACGCTTGTAGCCAGCGAGCAGGTTGGTGCCATCCTCGGTGCCGATGAACGCCTGCAAGGCATGGACGCGGGCGAGCAGGCGAACCAGATCGTCCTCGCCGCCCAGAGCGAACACTGCGTCAATCAGGTCGTGACGAACGCCAGCTTCGCGTTGCTGGACCTTGAGGCGGTCTGCGAAGAAGTCGAGGAGCGGCCTTTTGACAGCTTCAATTTCAGACCATTCAGAAAACCACTTATGCCATCCAGCGTATGCCCGGAACATTGCACCCAATCGACGCTCTTGATTGAACCTCGTCTCGGGGTCCGCAAGTTCAGGATTCTCGGTGACTGCCACACCCTCGGGCAATGATTCGAGGTAACGTTCCTTGCTCGTCTCGTAGAGCATGTCGAGATGCTCATAGGCGTGCTTATCTCTTTTCGGATTTGAAGTGAGATACTCGCTTAGCCGCTCCTGTAATCCAGGAATGTCCCATGCCATAGCGGCGACGAACTGCTCATGGAAAATCACACCCAACACTTCGATTAGATGTTCTATCGAATAACGCAGGTCATTCACGAGGCTCAATGATGTTCCGGCGATTGTCTGGCGGCGCAGTGCAAATGGGTCCTTGGAACCAGTTGGCAGCTGCTCGATGCTGAAAAAGCCAAAAAGCGTATCCAGCTTATCCGCCAGCGACACCGCCACCGTAACCGGCGCAACAGGAACCTCGTCGCCCTGCCCGACCGGCTTGTAGTGATCGCGGATCGCGTCGGCCACGGCATCCGGCAGTCCCTCGGCGCGAGCGTAATAGCCGCCCATCAAGCCCTGAAGCTCAGGAAACTCGCCGACCATCTCGGTGACGAGATCGGCCTTGCACAGTTCCGCCGCCTGTCGCGCCTGAGCCGGATCGCAGTCCGGCACGATACCCTCGCTCGCCAGCCACTCGGCCAGCTTGGCCACGCGCTCGACCTTGTCGGCGACCGTGCCCAGCTTCTCGTGGAAGGTGATGCGCGACAGCTTTTCAGCTTGCTGCGCGAGCGGCGTCTTGAGGTCCTGCTCCCAGAAGAAGCGAGCGTCTGAAAGCCGCGCGGCCAGCACCTTGCGGTTGCCCGCGACAATCGCCTCGCCGCCGTCCGACGCCTCGATATTGGCGGTGCAGACGAAAGCATTGGCGAGCTTTCCGGCGCTGTCTTCGCACACGAAATACTTCTGGTTCACGCGCGCGGTAAGCTGGATCACCTCCGGCGGCACGTCGAGGAACGCCTCGTCGAAACGGCCGAGCAGCGGCACCGGCCATTCTGTCAGGCCCGCATTCTCGATCACCAGCCCTTCGTCCTCGACCAAGGTCAGGCCAGCCGCGCTTGCCGCCTCGCGCGCCTTGCTGCGCACGATGTCCTGCCGCTCTTCGTGATCGACGAGAACGTGGCAGGCGCGCAGCTTGTCGGCATAGTCGTGCGCGCCGCCAATGGTGATCTCTCCCGGTGCGTGGAAGCGATGGCCCTTGGTCGCGTAACCAGAGGTCACGCCGCCAATTTCGAATTCCACCAGATCTTCGCCCAGAATGGCGACGATGCCGCTCAGGGGCCGGACCCAGCGCAGGCTTTCGGTGCTGATCGAAGCTGCGCCCCAGCGCATCGACTTGGGCCAGGGGAAAGCGCGGATGATCGCCGGAATGGCTTCGGCGAGCACCTGGCTGACTGCCCTGCCCGGCTTTTCGATCACGGCAAAGTATGTGTCCTTGCCCTTGAGATCGCGGACTTCGAGCTGGTCTTTCGTCAGCCCGACCTTGCGCAGGAAGCCTTCGAGCGCCTGATCGGGAGCGCCCAGGGGCGGCCCCTTGGTCTCTTCGCTCACGGCCTGTGTCTCGGCGGGCAGATCGCGCGCGATCAGGGCGAGGCGGCGCGGCGTCGACCAGACGGTGATCGCGCCAGTCTCGACGCCAGCCTCGGCCATCTGCGCGCGGAACAGCTTTTCAAGGTCGGCGCGAGCGCCTGCCTGCATGCGCGCCGGGATTTCCTCGCAGCGCAGTTCAAGGAGGAAGTCAGCCATTATGCCGTCCACCCGTCATATTCATTGGCCCAACGGTCCGCGTTTACGGCGATCCACTTTTCGCACGATCCCTTGGCCAAATCGCGCACCCGACCGATGTAGCTGGCGCGTTCCTGCACGGAGATCACGCCGCGCGCCTGCAACAGGTTGAACAGGTGGCTCGCCTCGATCGCCTGATCGTAGGCGGCGAGCGGGATGTCGGCCTCGATGCAGCGCATGCATTCCGCCTCTGCCGCCTTGAACCCGGCGAACAGGCTGTCCGTGTCGGCGACCTCGAAGTTGTATTTCGACATCTGCTTCTCGTTTTCGAGAAACACCTTGCCGTAGCTGTCGCCAGCGGAGTTGAACGCAAGATCGTATACGTTGTCGACGCCCTGGATGTACATGGCGAGGCGTTCCAGACCATAGGTCAGCTCGCCCGCGACCGGTTTGCAGTCGAACCCGCCGACCTGCTGGAAATAGGTGAACTGCGTAACTTCCATGCCGTCGCACCAGACTTCCCAGCCCAGCCCCCATGCGCCCAGCGTCGGGCTTTCCCAGTCGTC
>JAGREN010000118.1:3936-21369 GCA_020446505.1 Novosphingobium sp.
TCGCCATAGCGCCCGTCGGTCGGCCGCCGGGAAGGCTGGACATAGGCTGCGTTCCACGGTTCCGGGCCGAGCGCGCGCAGGGTCGTCGCCGGGTGAAAGGTGCCCGCGCCCATGCGCATGTCATAGGGCTGGAGGATCAGGCAGCCACGAGCACTCCAGAACGAGTGGAGGGCAAGGATCATATCCTGAAAACTGAGCGGAGCGGCAAGGTTTCCCATGCGCGGCGCTTTGGCGCAGCCATGTTGGCGGGTCAACAGGGCTGTGCGCAATGCAGGGCGCGGCCAATTCGTTCATCGACGGGCGAGGTTCGCTGGTTATAACGCTGCCGATGATGCGCTTTCGATCCGCACTGGCCCTTTGCGCCGCCGCACTTTGCAGCCTCGCCAGCTTTCAGGCATTCGCCGAAACGTCCGAACCGGACACGACCCCGGTCGAGCAGGTACAGATTACTGCCGATTCCCGCCCGGCCTTGTGGAAGATCGGCGATGCGGACACGACGATCTACCTGTTCGGCACGATCCACGTCCTGCCCGAGGGGATCGACTGGTTCAAAGGCCCGGTCGAAGCAGCTTTCGCATCCTCCGACACGCTCGTCACCGAAGTAGCCGGAAACGACGAGGCCAAGATGCAGGGCCTCGTGGTCAAGCTCGCCGTGCTGCCCGACGGGACGAGCCTGCGCGATCAGCTCGCCGAGGACCAGCGCAAGGCCTATGAGGCGGCCCTCACCAGCTACAATCTGCCGCCAGCCATGTTCGACCGCTTCGAGCCCTGGTACGCCGCCATCGGCCTGTCGACCCTGCCGCTGATCCGGGAGGGCTTCTCGCCCGATCATGGCGTCGAGGAGGCGCTCGAAAAGCGGGCCAAGTCCCGGCAGATGGAGCAACAGGGGCTCGAAACGGTCGAATACCAGCTCGGCCTGTTCGACGGTCTGCCGGAAGATGTGCAGAAGCGCTACCTTGGCGAGGTCATCGGCCAGTTGCCGAAATTCCGCGATGAAATCCGCGCCATGATCGAGGCCTGGCGGGTAGGCGATACCGAAAAGCTGGCCTCGCTGATGAATGCCGAGGAATCCGATCCGGTGATGATCGAGGAGCTTCTGACCAAGCGCAACCGCGCCTGGGCAAAGTGGCTGAACGACAGGCTCGACCAGCCCGGCACCGTCTTCGTCGCGGTTGGCGCAGGCCATCTGGCAGGCGCGGGCAGCGTGCAGGAACAACTCGCCGGACGGGGTATCGGCGCCGCGCGCGTGCAATGATCCGCGCTGCGCTCCTCGCCGCTGGCCTCGGGCTGACGCTCACGGCCTGCGGAGTCGGGAGCGATCCGGCCACGCCTGCCCTGTGGCAGATCGATTGCCCCAACGAACGGCAAGGCTGGCTGTTCGGCACCGTCCATGCGCTCGAGCGTCCGGCGGACTGGCGCAGCGAGGCGATCGACAAGGCCTTGGCCGATGCCGACGTGCTGATGGTCGAACTGGCCGACCTCGACGATGCACAGGGCGCGGCGCTGGTCTGGAAGAAGCTCGCGACCAGTCCCGGACAAGGACCGCTTTCGGCCCGCGTAACGCCTGAAAAGCGCGCGGCACTTGCCGAAGTCCTGAAGCGCACCGGGCTGAAGGACGGCCAGTTCGACGACACCGAGACGTGGGCGGCGGCGCTCACTGTCGCTCAGGCCGCCACGCCGCAAACCGAAAGCGCCTACGGCATCGACCGCGCCGTCATGGCCGCCAGCAAGGGCATGCAGGTCAAGGAACTCGAAGGCCGCGAGGTACAACTTTCGCTATTCGACCGCCTTCCGGAGAAAGAACAGCGCGACCTGCTGGAAGCCGTGATTGCCGATGCGCAAAGAGGCCGCAACGAAGCCGCCGACCTTGCCGCCGCGTGGCGCAAGGGGGACATGACGGCAATCGAGAAGGAAACCGCGCGCGGCATGCTCGCCGATCCGGAACTGCGCGAGGCGCTGTTCACCGGCCGCAACCGCAACTGGGCGTCGCAGATCAAGAAGGCACTGGACAGCGGCCAGACTCCCTTCGTCGCGGTCGGCGCGGCTCACCTCGCAGGGCCGCAGGGACTGCCCGATCTGATCGCCGAATCGGACTGCGCGGTCGCGCGCGTCCAGTAATTCCTTGCTTCCCTGCCCGCATGCGACTATGCGCGCCCGCTTCCGGCATGGTCATCCCTGGAGGCGTGCCGGCGTGTAAAACCCATTTCGAAAGGTAGTACCATGAGCGACGCTCTTACCCTGCCGGCCGAATCGCGCGAACGGGCGGGCAAGGGAGCCTCCCGCGCACTTCGTCGCGAAGGCCGAGTTCCTGCTGTCATCTATGGCGGCAAGGAAGACCCCCAGTCGATCCATGTCGAGGCCAAGCTGCTGACCCAGCAGCTCGGAACCGGCCACTTCATGAACTCGATCGTGATGATCGAGGTCGACGGCAAGAGCGTGCGCACGCTGCCCAAGGACGTTGCTTTCCACCCGGTCAGCAGCCGTCCGATCCATGTCGACTTCCTGCGCCTTGCCAAGGACGCCAAGGTCGACGTGAACGTGCCGGTCGTGTTCGTGAACGAAGAAGCATCGCCGGGCCTCAAGAAGGGCGGCGTGCTCAACGTGGTTCGCCACGAGCTCGAACTCGTCTGCGATGCCGACAAGATCCCGACCGAGATCCAGATCGACGTCACCGGACGCGACGTTGGCGAATCGATCCACATCAGCCACGTCAATCTTCCCGTCGGTTCGGCGAGCAAGATCGACGACCGCGACTTCACCATCGCGACCATCGTCGCTCCTTCGGCGCTCAAGAAGGCTGAAGGCGCTGCTGCCGCAGCCGAAGTTGCCGCGTCCGGCTCGGGCGAAGGCGAATCGGCCGCTGAAGAGGCTGAAGCCGGTGAAGAGGAAGGCGGCGAGGAGTAATCCTCTCCCCTTCGTTTCCGATTATTGCGGCGCGGCGGTCCCATGCGGACTTGCCGCGCCGTTTCGTTCTGGCGGGCAGCCCGGCTTGACGACAATGCGTCTCGCGTTGCTATGAGGCGCCAGCACAACCGGGGAATATGCCATGCAACTCTGGGTCGGCCTCGGCAATCCGGGTCCGCAATATTCCATGCACCGCCACAACGTCGGCTTCATGGCGCTCGACACCATCGCGGAGGTCCACGGGTTCGGCCCGGTGCAGAAGAAGTTTTCCGGCTGGGTGCAGGAAGGGCGGATCGGTCCTGAAAAGATCGTGCTGCTCAAGCCTGCGACCTTCATGAACGAAAGCGGGCGCGCGGTCGGCGAAGCGATGCGCTTCTACAAGCTTGAGCCAGAGGCGCTGACCGTCTTTCACGACGAACTCGACCTCGCACCCTTCAAGGTCAAGGCGCGGCTTGGCGGCGGGCTTGCCGGACATAATGGCCTGCGCTCGATCAACCAGCACCTCGGCCCCGACTTCCGCCGCGTGCGCATCGGTATCGGCCATCCCGGCCACAAGGACCGCGTGACCGGCTATGTGCTGGGCAATTACGCCAAGACCGAGATCGACGATCTGGCCGACATGCTGGGCGCGATTGCCGCAGAGGCGCACTGGCTGGCCGAAGGCAATGATGCCCGCTTCATGAGCGATGTGGCGTTGCGGCTGGCGGACTAGCGTCTAAGCTGACTCCCGGGAAGATACGGGAGAAACGGCGATGGCGGGCTTTGACAGACGGACGGTGATGGCAAGAGCGGGTTTCCTGCTCGGCGCCTCGGGGCTTGCTCCCTTCGCGCTGGCGCAATCGGCGAGGCCGCTGGCTGGCAAGAGCATTCTCGTTACTGGCACATCCTCGGGCTTCGGCAGGCTTGGCGCGGAGCACTATGCCCGGCTTGGCGCGCGGGTGTTCGCGACCATGCGCAACGTGCCACGCCCGGAAGCAGACGAGCTGCGCGATATTGCCATGCGCGACCGGCTCGACCTGCATGTGCTCGAACTCGACGTCCTGTCCGAGGAGCAGGTCAACAAGACGATTGCCGAGGCCGAGAAGATCAACGGCGGACCGCTCGACGTGCTGGTCAACAATGCCGGGATCAACATCTTCGGCCCGGTGGAAATGCAGGATATCGAGGCAACGCGCCTGTCTTTCGACACCAATGTCTACGGCTACCTGCGCACCGCACGGGCCGCTCTGCCCGGCATGCGCAGCCGCAAGTCCGGGCTGATCGTGAACGTCTCGTCGCAGCAGGGCCGCATGGTCGCGCCCAATGGCGGCATCTATTCGGCAACCAAGTTCGCGGTCGAATCGATGTGCGAGCAGTTGGCCTACGAGCTTGTGCCGCATGGCATCGACGTCGCGATCATCCAGCCGGGCGGCTTTCCCACCGGCATCGGCAAGCGCCGCGCCGCTCTGACCGCTGCACTGCATGATCGAGTCGAGGACATTCACAAGCAGGGCTATCCTGCCGCTGTCGCCGCGATGAAGCCCGCAGATGCTCCTCCGACAGGGCCGTGGCCCAATGCTCCCGATCCGATGGACGTACCGCGCGCCATTGCCGAAATCATCGCTATGCCTGCTGGAAAGCGTCCGTTACGCAGGGCCGTGCATCCGGGCAACAAGCCGCAACTGGAGATCAATCGCGTGTCGCAGGAATCGCAGATCGCCTGGCTGGGCGATGGCCCGTCCGGTCCATTGGTCAAGGCAGTCTACGACTGATGCACCGCGCTTTCCTGATTGCGGCAATCGCCCTGTCTTCGCTGGTCATCGGCCCTGTTTCCAGTGCCGCCGCCGCGCCGAATACGGAGAACCGCTGCGGCTACCTGTCGAATCCGACACCCGGCAACTGGTGGCTGACCGACCGCGACGGCGAATGGACCATCGGCGCTCAGGGCGGATATCAGGCCGACGGCCTCGATGTGCTGCCCGAGAGCTTTTACGAAAAGGGCTGGGTCAAGACCAACGGCTGGTACGGCTACCGCTGCGCCTGCCTGACCGTCACGACCGACCGCAAGGCCATGCGCATCAAGCGCATCTATGGCGGCAAGCCACTGCCGATGAAGCGGTGCACGGCGGACAAGGCGATCAGACGCGGCGGGTAATTCCGCCTGCGCTGGCCAAACCTGCCTGCCCTCGCTAAAGGCGCGCGCTTGACGCGGCGTTTGAGGCCGCTCGCAGGAGCATATCATGGGATTTCGTTGCGGTATCGTCGGCCTGCCCAATGTCGGCAAGTCGACCCTGTTCAATGCGCTGACGGAGACGCAGGCGGCGCAGGCGGCGAACTATCCCTTCTGCACCATCGAGCCCAACGTCGGGCAAGTCGGCGTGCCAGATCCCCGGCTCGACAAGCTGGCAGGGATTGCCGGCTCGCAGAAAATCATCCCGACCCAGCTTGGCTTCGTTGACATTGCCGGCCTCGTTCGCGGCGCGTCGAAGGGCGAAGGCCTCGGCAACCAGTTCCTTGCCAATATCCGCGAAGTCGATGCCATCGTCCACGTCCTGCGCTGTTTCGAGGATGACGACATCCAGCACGTCGACAACCGGGTCGATCCCGTAGCCGATGCCGATACGGTCGAGACAGAGCTACTGCTGGCCGACCTCGAAAGCCTCGAAAAGCGCGTCCCGGCGGCTGCCAAGCGCGCGACCGGCGGCGACAAGGAAGCCAAGGCCATGGCATCTGTGCTCGGCCAGGCGCTCGAACTGCTGCGCGAGGGCAAGCCTGCCCGCCTCACCGAACCGAAGGACGACGAGGAAGCGCGCCTGTTTGCACAGGCCCAACTCCTGACCGCCAAGCCGGTGCTCTACGTCTGCAACGTCGAGGAAGAAGCTGCTGCCGAGGGCAATGACTTCTCGGCTCGCGTGTTCGAAAAGGCCAAGGCTGAAGGCGCGAACGCGGTGATCGTCTCCGCCGCCATCGAGGCCGAACTGATCGGCATGGAGCCCGAAGAGCGCCTCGCCTACCTTGAAGAGATCGGCCTGCACGAAACGGGCCTCGCCCGCATCATCCGCGCCGGATACGACCTGCTGCACCTCATCACCTTCTTCACCGTCGGACCGAAGGAAGCGCGCGCCTGGACCGTCCACAAGGGCGCCAAGGCCCCGGAAGCGGCGGGCGAGATCCACTCCGACATGCAGCGCGGCTTCATCCGCGCCGAAACCATCGCCTTTGACGATTTCGTCTCGCTGGGCGGCGAGAGCGCGGCCAAGGACGCTGGCAAGCTGCGGCAGGAAGGCAAGGAATACGAAGTGAAGGATGGCGACGTCCTGCACTTCAAGTTCAACGTCTGAGGCAGACCTGCCGCCACGCTCGGTGGCACATTCCGGCCGCTCGCGCATTTTCCTGTCAACGAGAGGAAAATGCGCGATGGTCGACAAGTCAGAGAAATTTACCCAGCTGGTCCGCCTTGGCTATTTCGCGCGCGCCATTTTCTATGCGGTACTCGGACTGGTCGCGCTGACCAGCGCAGGACGCATCGCAGAAGGCACCAACGGCGTTTTCGCGGCCATCGAGGACTATCCGGCAGGCACGCTTATCCTCTGGCTGATGGTAATCGGCCTGTTCGCCTATGCCCTGTTCCGCGCCTGTTCGCCGCTGTTCGACATCGAAAACGAAGGCAGTGACGGCAAAGGCTGGGCCAAGCGACTGGGCCATGCCGGCAGCGCCATCGGCCACCTCGTCCTGGCATGGTCGGCCTACCAGTTCGCGACCAGCGGCAGCGCCTCGTCTGGCGGCGCGCAGGAAGCGGCGTCTGGCGTGCTTTCGGTCACGCTTGGGGGTGTAGTGATCGGCCTGCTTGGTCTGGCCTTCTTCGCCACCGCGTTCTTCCAGTTCCGCAAGGGCATAACCGGCGAATTCATGCACCGGATAAACGCGGGAGCCCCTTCGGCCACGCGATGGCTCGGGCTTGCCGGTTATTGCGCGCGGGGCGTGGTCTATCTCGTGATCGGCTGGTCACTGGTGAAGGCAGGCTTCATGTCGGGCGGCGCGCAGCAGGTGAAGACGCTCGGCGATGCCCTGGCCAGCCTCGCCGGCGAAGGCGCCGTGTTCACGCTGACCGCGCTTGGCCTGATCCTGTTCGGCCTGTTCTCGCTGGTCCTCGCGCGCTACCGCTGTATCCCCGACCTCGATCCAGGCGGAAAGATGCCTAAGTTCCGCATGGGTTGATGCCCGAGGCATTAACCCCCACCTTGAAATCATGAGGCATCCCGACACCCGCAAGGCCCGACTCTACCGGATGGTGATGGACAAGCATGTCTGTCCCTACGGCATCAAGTCGAAGTGGCTGCTTGAGCGTCGCGGATACGAGGTCGAGGACCACTGGCTGAGAACGCGCGAGGAGGTCGACGCCTTCAAGCGCCAGCATGATGTCGAAACGACGCCGCAAACCTTCATCGGCTCGCTGCGCATCGGCGGCTATTCCGGGCTGCGGCAGCATTTCGGCATCGATGACGCAAGCTCGGAAGGCACGAGCTACACGCCGGTCCTCGCCGTCTTTGCAACAGCCGCCGCCATTGCGCTCGCCATAAGCTGGATGGCGTGGGGTAACCCGTTCACCATTCGCGCTGCCGAATGGTTCGTCTCGATAGCGATGATGATCCTCGCCATGCTGAAGCTGCAGGACATCGAGCAGTTCTCGACGATGTTCCTCAATTACGACCTGCTGGCGCGGCGCTGGGTGCCCTATGGCTATATCTATCCCTTCGCCGAGTTCCTGACCGGCGCGCTGATGACCGCTCATGCCTTGCCGGTGATATCGGTACCAGTCGCCCTGTTCATCGGCACGATTGGCGCGGGCTCGGTCTTCAAGGCGGTCTATGTGCAGAAGCGGGAGCTGAAATGCGCCTGTGTCGGCGGATCGAGCAAGGTTCCGCTCGGCTTTGTCTCGCTCACGGAGAACCTCGCCATGATCGGCATGGCGGTGTGGATGATCGTGAGCCGGGGCTGACGCCTGATCAGGCGCCGCAGTCGATCGACCCTTCGCGGGTGTAGACGACGCGGTCCATTTCGTCGCGAATGATGATCTTTCCGGGTGCGGTTTCCGTCTCGGATTCTTCGCCTAGCGAGCGCGCTTTGCCATTTTCCCGTTCAAGACTGACGGTCCGGGCCAGGCCGACGTACTTGGTCCAAGCCATGTACGGCAATTGATCCGAGCTACGGTCAGCCGCCAGTTCAACGACCTTGCCATCGAGTTTGAGCCAGCCCTTGCTGTCATTGGCGATGAACAGCATGGGTGCATTTTCACCCGCGGTTTTCCCGGCATTGTCGAGAAAATAGCAGCCGGCTCCGAACATGTTGTAGCCATCGAGATCGGGATAGGTGATCTCCTCGAGACTGAGCGGCAAGGCCGGCGGCGTGCTGAGGCGCTCTACCTTTTCCACGGCCTCGGCGTTGTCGTCCGCTCGATCCGCATGGCTTATCGGCGGAGAACAGGCACTCGCTGCCAGCATGGTAGCAATGGCTATTTGAAGGCGTTTCATTTTCGTCCGAACAGCTTTTCTATGTCTTCATGCGCCAGCTTGACCCAGGTGGGGCGACCGTGGTTGCATTGCCCTGAACGCGGCGTGGCTTCCATCTCGCGCAGCAGGGCGTTCATCTCGGCAACCGAGAGCGAGCGCCCTGCCCGCACCGAGCCATGACACGCCATGGTCGCAAGCACATGATCCAACCTTTCGCCCAGCAGCAAGGTGTCACCGTTCTGCGCCAGATCGTCGGCAATGTCGCGCACCAAAGCATGCGGATCGCTCTTGGCCAGAGCGGCAGGCACCGAGCGGACCAGCACTGCGGACGGCCCGAACCTTTCTAGCGAAAGGCCATAATCGGCCAGCTTTCCAGCCTGCTCCTCGAGCCGGTCGCAATCGGCCTCGTCGAGTTCGACGACCTCGGGCATCAACAGCGCCTGTGCCGAGGCGAGCCGGTCCCCTGCCCCGGCGGCCCTGAGCCGCTCCATGACCAGACGCTCGTGCGCCGCGTGCTGGTCGACGATGACCAGCCCGTCCTCCGCTTCGGCCACGATATAGGTCTCGGAGATCTGCCCGCGCGCGACACCAAGCGGATAGCTGACGGCAGCGGGAGCCTGCTCCACAGCCGCTTCGGCGCGGGCGGCAGGCTGCGTCATCAGGTCGGCTTCGTAGCTGCGCCACAGCCGACCAGCCTCGCTTACACGCGCTTGCGGAGCAGAATGCTCGCGGGCGAACAGGGCACCGAGCGAAGGGCTTCCTGATGGCGCAACTGGCTCTGTCTGCCAGCGCGCCATGGCCGGGGCTGCCGGAGTCTGCGCAGACCGGCCGCCCGCGCTGTCGAGCGCATGGCGCAAGGCTCCGACGAGGAAGCCGCGGATGAAGGCAGGATCGCGAAAGCGCACCTCGGTCTTGGCGGGATGGACGTTGACGTCCACCTCCTCCGGCGCAACTTCGAGGAACAGCGCCAGCACGGCATGCCGGTCACGCGCCAGCATGTCGAAATAGGCGCCCCGAACCGCGCCGATCAGCAGACGGTCCTTGACCGGCCTGCCGTTGACGAACAGGTACTGGTGGTCGGCCACGCCCCGGTTGAAAGTAGGCAGGCCTGCAACGCCGGTAAGCCGTGCCCAGCCCCCCGCAGGGGATATGACGCCGCGCTGGGCCTCGATGGCAATGCCGTCGTCAGCCAGCTCGCGCGCGACGATCTGCGCGACACGCTCGGCGAGCGATTCTCCGGCGCGGACCGAGAGGACGCGGCGTCCTTCGCTCTCCAGCACGAAGCCGATGTCAGGCCGGGCCATGGCGAGCCGTCGCAGCACGTCGCGACAGGCCGCGAATTCGGCGCGTTCGGTGCGCAGGAACTTGCGCCGGGCCGGGACGCGGGCGAACAGCGATTCGACCCGCACGCGCGTTCCTGGCGGCAAGGCGGCTGGTTCGTCGGCCACCAGCGCACCATGATCGACCACCCGCTTCCAGCCTTCCCCGGAGCCTTGTGGCCGGCTTTCGATGGTCAGCCTCGCGACGCTGCCGATCGAGGGCAGCGCCTCACCCCGGAAGCCCAGCGTCACGACCTGTTCGATGTGCTCGTCGGGCAGCTTGGAGGTCGCATGCCGCTCCAGCGCCAGCGCCATTTCATCGGGCGTCATGCCGCAGCCGTCGTCGCTTACCTCGATCATGTCGAGACCGCCTGCGGACACCCTCACCGTGATCTGCCGGGCGCCCGAATCGATGGCGTTTTCGACCAGTTCCTTGAGCGCGGACGCGGGCCGTTCGACCACTTCGCCAGCGGCGATGCGGTTGACCAGATGCTCGGGAAGGCGGCGGATTGCAGGCACGGCTGTGAAGCTAACGATGAATCCCCGGCAATTCGAGACAGAGTGAAGATTCGTCCCCTGATTTGGCCACAAATTTTTGGCCTTTCGCGAATCGTTCGGCTAAGGGCACCGCTTTCACGCCTATCGAGCCTCTCCGCCGTCCACCGGGCTCCGGACGGATGCTCGCAACGAGAATGCGAATCAGCAGATGTCCTCTTTCATGTCGAAGTTCTTCAAATTCGGGTCGCAGAACATGGCGATCGACCTCGGAACGGCCAATACGCTCGTTTATGTGCAGGATCGCGGCATCGTGCTCAACGAGCCTTCCGTGGTCGCGATCGAGACGCTCAACGGCATCAAGAAGGTCAAGGCTGTCGGCGACGACGCCAAGCTGATGATGGGCAAGACTCCCGACAACATCGAGGCGATTCGCCCGCTGCGCGACGGCGTCATCGCAGACATCGAAATCGCCGAGGAGATGATCAAGCACTTCATCCGCAAGGTCCACGGCAAGAAGAGCCTGTTCCGCTATCCGGAAATCGTGATCTGCGTGCCCTCGGGCTCCACCTCGGTCGAGCGTCGCGCCATTCGCGACGCTGCCAGCAATGCAGGCGCAAGCCAGGTCTACCTCATCCTCGAACCGATGGCCGCTGCGATCGGCGCGGACATGCCCGTGACCGAGCCGGTCGGATCGATGGTCGTCGATATCGGCGGCGGCACGACCGAAGTCGCGGTGCTTTCGCTGCGCGGTCTGGCCTATACGACTTCGGTGCGTGTCGGCGGCGACAAGATGGACGAGGCGATCATCAGCTACGTCCGCCGTCACCACAACCTGCTGATCGGCGATGCCACGGCAGAGCGCATCAAGCAGGACTTCGGCGTCGCCACCGTGCCCGCCGACGGCGTGGGCGAGACGATCACGCTCAAGGGTCGTGACCTCGTGAACGGCGTGCCCAAGGAAATTGCGATCAATCAGGCGAACATTGCCGAGGCTCTTTCCGAACCTATCGGCGCCATCGTCGAAGGCGTGCGCATCGCGCTGGAAAACACCGCTCCGGAACTGGCCGCCGACATCGTCGACCAGGGCATCGTGCTGACGGGCGGCGGCGCGCTGATCCAGGGACTCGACGAATTCCTGCGCGAGGAAACCGGCCTGCCGGTCAGCGTGGCGGAAGATCCGCTGTCCTGCGTCGCGCTTGGCACGGGTCGCGCCATGGAAGACCCGGTTTACCGCGGCGTGTTGATGACGGCATAGTGGCCGCAGGCAAATTGCTGCTGCGGCGAGCTATCGGGGTTCGTCGTCTAACGAGGGAGAAGGCAGCTCATGGCGCCGCCGGCTAATCGGCGCTCCGGCTATTCCCGCAGGGCGCAATACAGCTCTTTCTTCGGATACCTGGCAGGCGTGCTGGGCGCGCTGATCGGTGCTGTCCTGCTGATCCTCTCGATCCGCAACCCCGAACTGTTTTCCGGCGCGCGCTCGGCCGCCTCCGAGGTATCCGAACCGGCCGGTTCGGTGACCGCGGGCACGCGGCAGGCGAGCCGCAATGTGTTCTCCGTTCTGGAAGGCTACATCCTTGCAGGCTCCCGCTACGACAAGCTGGATCGGGAGCTGAAGCAGGCCAAGTCGGACCTGGCCGAAGCGAAAGCGATCAAGGCCGAGAACCGGCGTCTCAAGCGTCTCCTGCAGATTGCCGAGGCCGGACCAGATCCGGTTGCCGTTACCCGCCTGACGAGTTCCACCGCTGCCAGCTCTCGCCGTTTCGCCACCATCGGCGTCGGACGCAGGCATGGCGTCAGCGACGGTATGCCGGTGCGCTCCAATCTCGGCCTGGTAGGTCGCGTGCTGCAGGCGGGAAGCGGCAGTTCGCGCGTGCTGCTCGTAACCGACACGCAGAGCCTCGTTCCGGTGCGCCGTGCGAAAGACGACGTGGCCGCCTTCGCGCAAGGCCGCGGGGACGGCACCCTGGAAGTCCGGCTCATCAGCCTCGGCATCAATCCGCTCAAGAAGGGCGACGTGCTTGTCACTTCGGGCGCAGGTGGGCTTTATCGCACGGGCATTCCCGTCGCCGTCGTCGAGTCGCTGACAGCAGATGGAGCCAAGGCACGAGTACTCAGCGATCCTGCCGCGACCGACTATGTCATCGTCGAACCTGTCAGTTCACGGGCCGCTGCAGTCCCACGCGCCCAGACTGAACCCGTCGGCGAAGAGACCGGACCCCGGCCGAATGCGAGCGGCAAGCCATGATTCTTCAGCCCCGTGCGCGCGCGAGAAGCAGTGCGGTGCGCAGGCGGATCAACCGCGCCCCTTCTCCCGTGCTGGCTGTCGGCCTTCCCTGGCTCTCCGTCATGCTCGGTTCGATCGCCGCGACGATTCTGGTCATCGCATCCGCACCGATCATGCCGCCGCTCGGATTCCTGACCTATCTCGCCTGGCGGCAGCTCCGGCCTGGCCTGCTGCCGATATGGGCAGGCCTGCCGCTTGGGCTGGTCGACGATCTCTACAGCGGCCAGCCCTTCGGCAGCGCCGTTCTGCTGTGGTCGATAGCGGCAATCGTGCTCGATATTCTCGAAGCGCGCGTTCCGTGGCGCGATTTCCTCACCGAATGGTTGGTGGCGGCGGCAATGACGACTACCTATGTGATAGCCTGCCTTGCCATTGCCAACATAGCTGACGCCTCGACGCCCCTGCTTGCCATCGTGCCCCAGATCATCGCCTCGATCCTTGTCTACCCTCTGGTGTGCCGCATGGTCGCAATGATCGACCGCGCGCGGCTGGTTCCCGTGGTGGAGCTGAACAAGTGAAGCTGGGCAAGCGGACGGCCTCTTCGGCCATGCTGCAGAACAGCTTCGACCGCCGTGCCACGGTCGTCGGCGCCATTCAGGGCGGCGTTGGTATTCTGCTCGCCGGGCGCCTGACCTGGCTGGCCGTGGCGCAAAACGAAAAGTACCAGCTCCTTGCCGAGAGCAATCGCGTCAATCTTTCGCTGATTCCGCCGCGCCGCGGCTGGATCCTTGACCGTAACGGGCTTCCGCTGGCCTCAAACAAGGCCGACTTTCGCGTCGACGTCATTCCGGATCGGCTCGGCGACGAGAAAAAGACCATCGCCACGCTCACCGAGCTGCTTGACCTCGACGACGTGAAGGTCCGCGATCTTACCGACAAGCTGGACAAGGCGCGGGGGTTCGCGCCTGTCGAGGTCGCCTCCGGGCTCGACTGGGACCGCTTCGCGGCCGTCAGCGTGCGATTGCCTGATCTGCCCGGCGTCGTCACCCAGCGCGGCTTTTCGCGCTTCTACCCGACAGGACCGTGCGTCGGCCACCTGATCGGCTATGTCGGCGCCGCCTCGCGCGAGGAATGGGAAGCGGAAGGCAAGAAACCGCTGCTCATTACGCCGGGCTTCAAGATCGGCAAGGACGGGCTCGAAAAAAGCTTCGATCTCGAACTGCGCGGGGAGCCCGGTGCCCGACGGGTCGAGGTGACGTCGAGCGGCAAGATCGTGCGCGATCTCGATACCCGCGACGACGTACCGGGCAAGCCGGTCAAACTTACCATCGACGGCCGCCTGCAGGATTATGCCTCGCGCCGCATCGGCCTCGAATCGGCTGCCGTCGTCGTGATCGACTGCAAGACAGGCGGCATCCTCACCCTCGCTTCCATGCCGAGCTTCGATCCCAACAGCTTCGCCGACGGCATCGGGCGCATCGAATGGAAGATGCTCAACGACGACGATCATATTCCGTTGCTGAACAAGGCGGTGCGTGGTCTATACCCGCCCGGATCGACGATGAAGCCGATGGCCTCGCTGGCGCTGCAACTCGCCGGTGTAGATCCCGAGGAGCGCGTCTCCTGCCCTGGCGGATACCGGCTCGGTAGCCGCTTCTTCCGCTGTGACGCCGTGCACGGATCGGTCGACATGCGCACCGCCATCGAGAAGAGCTGCAACACCTATTACTGGTCGATGTCGCACCGGGTGGGATACGATGCCATCGCCCCGATCGCGCGGTTGCTGGGGCTGGGGCAGGAATATGACCTGCCCGGAACCAACCAGCGTTATGGCACCATCCCCGACGCCGCCTGGAAGATGAAGAAATTCGGGCAGGAATGGTCCGCTGCGGATTCGCTCAACGCCTCGATCGGTCAGGGCTATGTGCTGGCCTCCCCCCTCCAGCTAGCCGTGATGACCTCACGCATCGCCTCGGGCAAGGACCTGCAGCCCACCATGCTGTTCGACAAGCTGGGAAAGCCTGCACCCGATCTGCCGTTCACGCCCGAACAGCTCCAGGTCGTTCACGATGGCATGTTTCGGGTCGTCAACGGAGCTGGCACCGCCGGTCGGTCGCGGATCGACATCAATGGCATCAAGATGGCGGGAAAGACCGGCACGGCGCAGGTTCAGACCATGGTTTCGCGCGGCATCCACGGCGACTGGAAGAGCCGCGATCATGCCCTGTTCGTCTGCTACGCGCCTGCCGATAACCCCCTCTATGCCATGGCCGTCGTGGTCGAGCACGGTACCTTCGGCGCACGCGCCGCCGCGCCGATCGCCAAGGACGTGATGACCTACCTGTTCGATCCGGAAACCGCGCTGGAAACCCTCCATTCGCTGGAAAGCCAGTGGGGCGGCACCGCGCAGCAACGGCTCGACCGCAAATATGCCGCCTATTCGGCCCAGTACGGTGCGAACGGGCCGGAAGTGACCGGGACCGAGGCGGTCGAAGACGACACGAAAAACGAGACCGAAGAAAGGCCTGTCGAAAGCGTCTCGGTGGAAGAGCCAGAGGAAAAAGCCTCGCCATCTCCCGAACCGCCCGCACCGCGCGCCACGCCGTCGGCCGCGGCCGGCAACACACCCGCGCAGGCTGGCCCTGCCCCGGCCTCTTCGCCATCGCCAGCGCCGACTGCCTCGCCAGTCCCGCCGGGAGTCGGCCCCGCGCCCCGACCATGAAGACTTCGCGCGTCCCTGATTCCATTGCCCGCCAGCCCTGGGGTGTCATCATCCCGCTGATGCTGCTGGTCATGCTGGGCGCTGCCGTCCTCTATTCGGCGGCCGGTGGCTCCTGGACGCCCTACGCAGCCTCTCACCTGCTGCGCTTTTTCGTGTTCCTGGCGATGGCGATCGTGATCTCCCGCTTTCCCGCGAATTTCTATCAGAAGATGGCCTATCCGGCCTATGGCGGCGTGATCGCCCTGCTGGTTCTGGTCGAGGCGATCGGGGCCATTGGCGGAGGAAGCCAGCGCTGGCTCAATCTCGGCTTCATGACCCTGCAGCCGTCCGAGCTGATGAAGCCGACCATCGTGCTGGTCCTGGCCGCGTTCTATCAAAACCTGCCGCCTGCGATGACCGGAAGCTGGCGGGGGCTGCTGCCTGCGCTGATCCTCGTCGGCGCGCCTGCCGCACTGGTCATGTTGCAGCCGGACCTCGGCACCGCGCTGGCCATATGTTTTGGCGGGGCCGTAATCATGTTCCTCGCCGGCCTGCCGCTCATCTGGTTCATCGGCGCGGGTGCAGCCGCCGTCGTCGCAACTCCCATCGCGTTCTTCACGCTGCTGCACGATTACCAGCGCAACCGGGTGCTGACTTTCCTCGATCCCGAAAGCGATCCGCTTGGAACCGGCTACCACATCACCCAGTCGAAGATCGCGATCGGCTCGGGCGGCTTCTTCGGCAAGGGCTTCGGCAACGGATCGCAGAGCCACCTCGAATATCTGCCCGAGGCCCATACGGACTTCGTCTTCGCCACTATGGCCGAGGAATGGGGCATCCTGGGCGGCATATTCGTCCTCCTCGTCTATGCCCAGGTGATGCGCTGGGGGCTGAATGTCGCGCGACAGGCGCCCGATCGCTTCTCTCGCCTGCTGGCAGCGGGAATGACGGCGACCATCTTCTTCTATGCCGCAGTCAACCTGCTGATGGTGATGGGACTTGCCCCGGTGGTGGGCATCCCGCTGCCCTTCATGAGCCACGGCGGCAGCTCGATGATGACCGTGATGATCTGCGTCGGCGCGATCATGGCGGTCGAGCGCTGGAGCAACAAAAGCGGGCCACTGGCCTGATCGAAGTTTTTTCTCGATTTTCCGCTTTGATCCACGCGCGCAATCGTTATATCGGCCCCTCCCGTTGATTCGGGACGCGGTCCTGATGGCCGGTGTGGACGCATAGCTCAGTTGGTAGAGCAGCTGACTCTTAATCAGCGGGTCCTAGGTTCGAGCCCTAGTGCGTCCACCATAATTTCAATGACTTATGGAAATTTTGCGCCGACTGCGGTGAGCAAAAGGTAACGACCTAGGTAACGTTCGTCGTTCACGTGTCTGGCTGCACCTCGACCATAGACGATCCACTCATTTCCCTCCTGACTAGGCGCTCACAGTCTGCCTGGATCACGTCGAAAACCGAAACGCCGGTCGCCAGGTCCATTTCGATCACTGACCCCGCGTCGCCCTCGCGAATCGCTTCCAGCTTGGCCTTCAACGCGCTTGCAGTTCTGACCGGACAAAGGAACATAGAGTCGCGCGCGCCGGTTGCCCGATCGAGCATGATTTCCCGCTTTTCGGTTTCGTGCTCAGGAGGCGCGGAAGTTTCAAATTCATCTTCAAAGGCCCTCCACGTCTCATGGAGACGCCAGAACAGGGCGTCCTGATTACACACTGCATCGATGTTGTCGTGACGATTGAACGGCGAATTGTCCCCGCCTAGGGAATTAGTAGCCATAGGAGCCTCCTATCAGGTTGCTTTGGTCAGGACCGGGTCGCTGTTGACGCAGCGGCTCGGTCCGCTCGGAGATTGCCCCAATTGCAATTCGCGTGCAAGCTCCCTCTCACCAAGAATACTTGCAGCCACTAGGAGGTGTCATGACTTATAGGATCTGGGCTGTTTTCACCGTTCTTGGTGCAGGCATTGGTGCTGCAACCACCGCTCTAATTCTCAATTATACGAGTATTAACTCAGGACACTTTTTCGCTTTTACGGGTGCGGTCATCGGTACTGGGATTGCTGTCGTTGGAGCCGTGCTTACCGAAGACTATCGAACATGGAACGAAAGCAGACGCGCATTGAGGCGCCTCGCAAATTCCGTCCGCAAATTCAGAGAAGCTCGCTTTTATGGCTTGGTTTCAACCCAGGGCATGCCCCAGCAACCGATTGAGCAGCTCGCCTGGCGCGTCATGACATTGCGGCGGGCGCTTGAAGGATTTGGCTACGCCTTAGAGCCTGATCCGATATTAA
>JAGREN010000119.1 GCA_020446505.1 Novosphingobium sp.
ATCTCGACATTGCCGGATGCGATGACCCGTCCCGACGTGCGCGAATAGGTCACCCTTTTGGCGGTGAGCGTGTAGTTGTCGTAGGTGATCAGCACATTGCCGACCGCCGAGACGACGTTCTGGTCGTTGTCATAGACGAGTTGGTCGGCTTCCAGCAGCATCTGGGCATTCGGACTGGCTGGTTTTTCGCCGAACATCGCCGCACCGACGCTCTGTGCCTGCGCCGGTACGATCGGTGCCGCAAGGGCGAAAAACGCCACCGCCACGCAGGCGAGCAGCGGACTGGCGAATGCCAACCCCGGCCGGCGGCGTGCGCGCGCCAATCCTGGCAAAGCTAGCGCACGCATCAGCCGTCCTCCTGGTGGAGCAGTATGGTGATGCCGAAAAGGATTGCCACGATTGCCGGGGACCATGCCGCAACCAGCGGCGGCACAATCCCGTTACTCCCCAAGGACGTTACAAAATTCGTGATCGTATAAAGCAGAAAGCCGCTCAGGATGCCACCCAGAATCAACCGCCCGACCTGTCCGAAACGCACGAAGCGCAACGTCACGGTTGCAGCGATCAGCACCATGGCAAGCAGGAAGAGCGGAAGGGCCAGCAGCGAATAGAACTGCACCAGGTATGGATTGGGATTGCCGCCCGACAACAGCGCCTTGCCGGCCGTGCTGCGCAGGCTCCAGACCGGCACCGAATCAGGGTCCGCCGTGACGCCGACGAGCACGTCGCGCGACAGTTTCGTCGGAATGTCGAGGGTCTGCGCGCGCACCGGACGGTTGTCGTTGCCGACGCTGACCGTATCGCTCAGTTGCCAGTGATCGCCTTCATAGGCCGCGCTTGCCGCGTCGATTCGCTCGATGATTCGGCCCTGGTGGTCGAAACGGATGACCTTGACGTCATCGAGCAGCGATCCGTTCTCGCGTGCGATGCGCGCATTGATGATCGAACTGCCCGCAGGTTCGTCCTGGCGGATCCAGTAGCCGGCGACTTCTCCGTTGTGGGCACGATGCCCCTGATGGAAGACATCGACCTCGGCATCCTTGCTTGCCTCGAAGGAAAGCACGGCAACCGGATGGTAGACGAAGGAGACCAGCAGGCCGATCACCATTGCTGCCGCACCGATCGGCAGCAGGAACTGCCATACCGAGACGCCGCTGGCGCGCACGACCACGAGTTCCAGCTTCTGGTTGAGCTGGGTCAGGGTAATCATCGCCGCGAACAGGCAGGCGAAGGGAAACGCCTTGTCGATGAAGATAGGCGCCTTCAGCGCCGATATGCGCAGGAGGTCGATGACGGAAATGTCGCTGGACTCGGCCGCCTTGCGTACCTGCTCCACGAAATCGACCATGATGATGATCAGCAGCAGCGAAACCATCATCGCCAGCATGGTCTTGGCGAAGCGGAAAGCGAAATAGTTGCCGAGCGTGCGTCCGATCATGCGCGCGCCCCCACGAGCCGGCGCCGCCAGCCGAGATAGCGTTCGAAGATGGCGAGAACCCTGCGCTTGAATGCAGCATTCGACGCGTCGATACGCTCTTGCGCCGTCCTGGGCAGCGCCACAGGTTTGTTGGTGACCAGGAACACCGAGCCGATAACGATGCCGATGAGGGGCAGGGCGTAGACCAGCCAGACCATGGTCGAGTCGCCCTTGGTCGCGCTGACCGCCGAAAACGCGAAGCCGCGTAGTGCGGTCACCACCAGCATGCCCGCACCGATCGCAGAACCGTAGCCCTGCCGGCTCGACCGGGCCTGGCCGGCAAAGGCCAGCATGACGATCACATAGGCGAACGGCCACAGCATCTCGGAGAAGCGTTCGTGGATCTGCGAACGATACAGCCCGGGCCGGCTCTTGTAATAGGGGTCGTCCGGATCGGGGTTGAGCAGTTGCGGCGTGGTGCGCTCCTTCGGCCGCAGGTCGCCCAGTTCCGTCTTGCGCGCGAAGGTCGACAGGTCGAAGACGTAGGAATCGTATTTGATGACGGTCAGATTGCCGCTCTCGGTATCGCGTTGCTGGATTTCACCGTCACGCAGCAGCAGGAAGGCACCGTCGTCCTTGCGCTGCACGAAGCCCTTGGAAGCGGTGAAGATGACCGACTTGTTCGGGTCGCGCTGGTCCGAGATCAGGAGGCCCGAAAGCAC
>JAGREN010000013.1 GCA_020446505.1 Novosphingobium sp.
AGTTCATGGTCCGCAACACCTACATCTATCCGCCCGAACCCTCGATGCGGCTCGTCTCGGACATCATCGCCTACACCTCCGAGAATATGCCCAAGTTCAACTCGATCTCGATCTCGGGCTATCACATGCACGAGGCAGGCGCGACGGCGGTACAGGAGCTGGCCTTCACCATCGCCGACGGCAAGGAATACGTCCAGCGCGCCATGGCCGCCGGGCTGGATATTGACGCCTTTGCAGGCCGTTTGAGCTTCTTCTTCGGTATCGGCATGAACTTCTTCATGGAAGTCGCCAAGCTGCGCGCCGCGCGCACTCTGTGGTTCCGGGTGATGGACGGCCTTGGCGCGAAGAAGGACCGCTCCAAGATGCTGCGCACCCACTGCCAGACGTCTGGCGTGAGCTTGCAGGAGCAGGATCCCTACAACAACGTCATCCGCACCACGATTGAAGCGATGGCGGCCGTGCTTGGCGGCACCCAGTCGCTCCACACCAATGCACTCGACGAGGCCATCGCCCTGCCGACCGACTTTTCGGCCCGCATCGCGCGCAACACGCAGCTCGTGATTCAGGAAGAGAGCGGCATCTGCAATGTCGTCGATCCACTCGGCGGCTCCTACTACATCGAAGCGCTGACCCAGCAGCTTGTCGATGACGCGTGGAAGCTGATCGAGGAAGTCGACGGCCTCGGTGGCATGACCAAGGCAGTCGCCAGCGGCATGCCCAAGGCGCGGATCGAGGAAGCGGCTGCTGCCAAGCAGGCCCGCGTCGACAAGGCCGAAGACGTGATCGTCGGCGTGAACAAGTACCGGAAGGACGAGGAAGACCCGCTCGACACGCTCGAGGTCGATAACCACGCGGTCCGCGAGGCACAGGTTGCCCGCATCAACAAGATGCGCGCCGAGCGCGATGAGGCAGCTTGCAAGGCTGCGCTTGCCGCCCTGACCGAAGGTGCGAAGGGCAATGGCAATCTGCTCGCCCTCGCGGTCGAGGCCGCCCGCGCCCGCGCCACGCTCGGTGAGATTTCCGACGCGATGGAAGCTGCCTTCGGCCGCTACGATACGCAGCCCAAGCCGGTTAAGGGCATCTACGGCAAGGCCTATGCCGAGGATGACCGCTACGGACAGGTTATCGAGGGCGTCAAGGCCGTGACCACCCGGCTTGGCCGCGCGCCGAAGCTGCTCGTCGCCAAGATGGGGCAGGACGGTCACGACCGGGGGGCGAATGTGATCGCCTCAGCATTTTCCGACATGGGCTTCGACGTGGTGTCCGGTCCGCTGTTCCAGACCCCGCAGGAAGCCTGCCAGCTCGCGCTCGACAACGCAGTCGATGCGATTGGCGCTAGTTCGCTTGCCGCCGGTCACAAGACCCTGATCCCTGAGCTTATCGGCCACCTTCGCGAGGCCGGACGGCCCGACATCAAGGTGGTCGCGGGCGGCGTCATTCCGCCGCAGGACTACGATTTCCTCAAGAAGGCGGGCGTTCAGGGCATCTATGGCCCCGGCTCGAACGTGGTCGAATGCGCAGCCGACATGCTGCGCCTGCTCGGCCACAACATGCCGCCCGTCGGTAGCGAGATGGAAGCCGCCGAGTGACCCTCGGCTTTTCCGTCGAGACGCTCTTGCCTCACGCGCGGGTCTCCGGACCGCTGCGCATGGGGCTACTGCGCCTGACGGAAAGTGAATGGCTCGATCCCGCGCCAGACCTGAAGGAACGCGCGGCGGCCTTTGATGCCCATCCGGACAGCGTGCAAATTCTCACAGAAGGCGAAGAACCGGCGTGCGAATTGGCGCAATTGCTGGGCAAGGACAGCCTTGAAGCTACCGCGCGATCGCACTGGGAAGACTTCTGCCTGCTCACGCAACCCGCGCCGGGCGAATCCTATCGCCTCGTCGCCGCTGCAGTGGGATTCCCGACTGACTGGCATCTCACGGAAAAGATGGGGCGCGCGCTCCATGCCGTGCATGAGCCGATCCATGGCTATGCCGAGCAGCTTTCGGACGGTGTCGACCGTTTCATGGATCGGCTGCGCATTGGCGAAATCTACGGGCGGACCAATGCATTCGTCATGCCGACTGGCGATGCACGCTACATGCCCGAGCTGCCTGCCGACAAACGCTATGCAAACGTCACCGCCGACAATGCGGGGGCAAGCCTGTTCGTGCGTTGTGAGCGAGAGACGCTGCGCCGTCTGCCCAAAACCGGTGCAATCGTATTCACCATCGGCGTCTATCGTGCTTCACTCGACAGCTTGAGCGATGCGGCCGTCGCGCGTATCGCATCCTCTGTCGGCGGCTTCCTTGCTGGCGAAGAGGCTCGCAGGGGTGCTCCGGCCTACGCGGCGGCTCTGGCCGCCTATGCGTCGTCGCGCTTGTGCGCGCGCGCAGCCTGAGAGGGGAGAGCGACCATGAGCCACAAGCCTGAAACCCAAGCCATTCATGCCGGGACCGCGCCCGATCCGACGACCAAGGCGCGGATCACGCCGATCTACCAGACCGCGTCTTACGTCTTCGACGATGCGGCCCATGCCTCGCGGCTCTTCAGCCTGCAGGAATTCGGGAACATCTACACCCGGATCATGAACCCGACCTGCGATGCACTCGAAGGCAAGATCGCCGCGCTCGAAGGCGGGGTGGGCGCGCTTGCTGTCGCCTCGGGCCATGCCGCGCAATTCCTTGCGTTCTACACCCTGATGGCGCCGGGCTGTAACATCGTGGCCGCCAAGAAGCTCTACGGTGGCTCGCTCAACCAGATCGGCCACGCGATCGAGAAATTCGGGTGGGAAGGGCGCTTCGTCGATGCCGACGATCCGGCCAAGGTTGCCGCTGCCATCGACGACAAGACCCGCTGCGTCTTTATCGAGAGCCTCGCCAATCCCGGCGGCGTGGTGCAGGACATCGCCGCTATAGCCAAGGTCGCGCACGATGCAGGCGTGCCGCTGATCGTCGACAACACCATGGCGACGCCGATGCTGTGCCGTCCGATCGAGCACGGCGCGGACATTGTCGTCCATTCGGCGACCAAGTTCCTGAACGGACATGGCAATGCAGTGGGCGGCCTGATCGTCGATTCGGGCAAGTTCGACTGGGCCGCGAGCGACAAGTTCCCGAGCCTCTCCGCGCCGAACCCGTCCTATCACGGCGCGGTGTTGACCGATGCGCTGGCCCCGGTCGGCCCGATTGCCTTCATCATCGGCTGCCGCGTGCTGGGCCTGCGCGATTTCGGACCGGCTATGGCGCCGATGAACGCTTTCCTCGCGCTTACCGGCATGGAAACGCTGGCCCTTCGCATGGAGCGGCATTGCGAAAATGCCATGACGCTGGCGCGCTGGCTCAAGGACCATCCCAAGGTTGCCTGGGTGAGCTATGCCGGTCTGCCTGAAAGCGACTATCACCAGCTCGCCAACCGTTACCTTGGCGGCAAGGGCGGGGCCGTGTTCACTTTCGGTGTGAAGGGCGGATACGAGGCTGGCGTGAAGCTGGTGGAATCGGTCCAACTGTTCAGCCACCTCGCCAACATCGGCGATACCCGCTCGCTCATCATCCATCCCGCCTCGACCACGCACAGCCAGCTTGGCGAAGACGAACTCGTCGAGGCAGGCGCGGGGCCGGACGTGGTGCGCGTGTCTGTCGGTATCGAACATATCGACGACATTATTGCCGACATGGCTCAGGCTCTGGAAAAGATCTGAGGCGGGCGGCGCAGTGATCCTCACCTTCCTCCTTGCAGCGGGCGCTCCCGACTGGAACTGCGACGATCCGCAGGCCCAGCAGGAGATGAATTACTGCGCCGCGCAAGACTTTCACAAGGCGGACGCTGCGCTCAACCGGCAATGGACAGCAACAGCGGACGAGATGAAGCGCCGCGACGTGCGCGACGGCAAGCCGACCGACAACCGGCCCGGCAATTTCGACACCCTGCTTGCCGGGCAACGCGCCTGGCTCAAGTTCAGGGACGCCCAGTGCGACCTTGAAGGGTACCTGTTTCGCGGCGGTTCGATGGAGCCGCTGCTCGTCGCCACTTGCCGGACCGGCCTCACCGAGGCACGGACCAAACAACTCCAAGACCTGATCGAACAGCAGTAGGGGCATACGTGTTCAAGAAAATCCTCATTGCCAACCGTGGCGAGATCGCCTGCCGCGTCATCAAGACCGCTCGCCGCATGGGAATCCAGACCGTCGCGGTCTATTCCGATGCCGACGCGCGCGCGCCGTTCGTGAAAATGGCGGATGAAGCGGTCCACATCGGCCCGCCGCCTGCCTCCGAAAGCTATCTGATCGCGGACAAGATCATCGCGGCTTGCAAGCAGACCGGTGCAGAGGCCGTGCATCCGGGATACGGCTTCCTGTCCGAACGCACCTCGTTCGCAGAGGCGCTTGAGAAGGAAAACATCGCCTTCATCGGCCCGCCGGTCGGTGCGATTGCGGCGATGGGCGACAAGATCGAGTCCAAGAAGCTCGCGATGGAAGCGGGCGTCAACGTCGTTCCCGGCTATGTCGGCGAGATCGACGATACCGAACATGCGGTGAAGATCTCCAACGAGATCGGCTACCCGGTGATGATGAAGGCCAGCGCCGGCGGTGGCGGCAAGGGCATGCGCCTCGCGTTCAGCGAGAAGGACGTGCGCGAGGGCTTTGACAGTGTGAAGCGCGAAGGCCTCAACTCGTTCGGCGACGACCGCGTGTTCATCGAGAAATTCATTCAGGACCCGCGCCACATCGAGATCCAGATCCTCGGCGACAAGCACGGCAACATTCTCTACCTCAACGAGCGCGAATGCTCGATCCAGCGCCG
>JAGREN010000120.1 GCA_020446505.1 Novosphingobium sp.
GCCCACGCGCCCGTAGCTCAACCGGATAGAGCACCGGCCTTCTAAGCCGGCGGTTGCAGGTTCGAGTCCTGCCGGGCGCGCCAGTTTCCAGAGGTCCCGCAGGGGCGGGCGGAAACTGTCAGGGTCAAACCTCGCCTCAGTGCCAGCTTGCGCCGCCGTCGATCGCGGTCGTGGTGCCGTTGATGAAGCTGGAGCGCTCGCTCGAAAGGAACAGCGCCAGTTCGGCGATCTCTTCCGGCGTGCCGGGGCGGCGCATCATGTTGCCACGCCCCATCTCGTCCACGCCCGAGGACGATCCCTGCACCATGCCCAGCGTCATGGCGGTCTTGATGACGCCCGGCGCAATAGCATTGGCGCGGATCTTCGGGCCGAGATCGGCGGCCAGCACACGGGTAAGTCCGATCAGCCCGGCCTTGGTCGCGGCATAGGCGCTCATGCCTTCGGGCGCGATCAGCCCGGCGAGCGAGGAGATGTTGACGATGGTCGCCTTGTCGGCCTGCTTGAGGTGAGGAAGCGCGGCATGGCAGAGGTAATAAGGGCCGTGCAGGTTCACGCCCAGCACCTCGTGCCAGACATCGGCCGTCGTTTCCGCAAAGGGTATGACGCGCAGGATTCCCGCCGCGTTGACCACACCGTCGATGCCGCCCATCGCCTTTGCCGCAGCCTCGGTCGCCGCCTCGACCTGTTCGCGCTCGGCCATGTTCACCACCGCCGTGTCCGCATTGTCGATATCGAGTTCGGCCAGCGCATCGCCGTTGATGTCGAACAGGGTCTGGCGCGCGCCGTGCTGTGCGAACAGCTGCGCGATGGCGCGGCCCATGCCCGATCCCGCGCCGGTTACGATGATCCTGCGCCCTTCGAGTTCCTGACCTGCCATTCGTTCTCTCCCTGATTGCATTTGCGGGCAGTCTTGGCCTGTCCGACGACAAAATCAAAGAGGTACTTGTCACTTTCCTGCCGCGCCGCGATTTGCAAGGAGATCGCGGCAAACAACAGGCAAGGCAGAGAGATTCAATGGCAGGACAGGCGCAGGTCGAAAAGCTGGGCGACATTCTTGTTCCCGAGGCGCTTGGTGACGATCGTTTCCGCATGACCAACACGCGTGGCGGCTGGCCGCGGCTGTTCGGCGGGCAGATCGTGGCGCAGGCGCTGGCGGCAGGCAGCGCCACGGTGGGCGAGGATCGTCTGGTCAATTCCTTCCACGCCTATTTCCTGCGCGCCGGTGAGCGCGGCACGCAGATCGAGTGCGCGGTGGAGCGCGAGCGCGATGGTGGCAGTTTCAGCAATCGCCGGATCGTCGCCAGCCAGAACGGCAAGGCAATCCTGTCGATGATCGCTTCGTGGCACACCGGCGAGCATGGTCCGTCGCGAGATGAGCTGCCGGTGCCACAGGCGGGGCCGCCCGAAGACTATCTCTCCTATCAGGACATTCCGAGCGAAGCGGCTGCACTTGAGCCTGGCTCTCCCTTCGACATTCTTGAGGTGCGCCCCGTGATCGGCGGACGCATGGCGCCGAGCGAGCGCGCCAATGCGCCGGGGCGCAGCCTGATGTGGATACGGTTCCGCGATTCGCACGATGCCTCGCCGGCTCTGGCCCGGCTGATGATTGCCTATGCCAGCGACCTGCTGATGATCGGCACCGCGCTCCAGCCGCACCGCGAGGACGTGCTTGGCGGTCGACCCGTCGTCGCCAGTGTCGATCACACCGTGCGCTATCATGCCGATCCCGACGTGTCCGACTGGACGCTGTTCGACCAGCACAGCGACTGGGCGGGCGAGGGGCGCACGCTGATCCGCGGGGCGATGTTCCGCCGCGACGGATCGCGCATCTGCTCGATCTCGCAGGAAGGCCTGCTCAGGGTGTGACAGCCCTGGCGGTCAGTCGTTCGAGGCGGCCTTCAGGGCGATTGCGGCATCGTTGAGCTGGTCGCGGTCATGGCCGTACTTGCGCATCAGGGCGCGGGCATCCTGCTTTGAAATCCGGTGCTTGCGCGCGAAATAGGTCACGTCATAGCCGACGCCGGAGTAGGTCCGGCTGCTGCTGGTAGTCATCGTGTTGCGTTCCGTGTTGCGGATTCCACCCCGCACCGAAGCTGCCTGTCGCCACATGAAGCCCGGATGAATCGAATGGCTTAACGGCTCGGCTGGTCGTTTCCGCTGCGCGATTCGTCCTTGCGCTCGAAAACGTTCTTGAACGGCGTACCGCCGCGTCGGGCGTCGGCGACAGACTGGCGCGTAACCGGATAGCCGCGCCCTTCGGGGATAGTAACAAAGTCCTCGCCGTCGATCGTCTCGCGCTTTGCCGCCATGCGCTGTGGCGGGTGCGCTTCTGCATGAGCGATCGCTTCGGAAATGTCGGCGAACAGGGCGAGGCGCTCGACGTTGCGCATCGTCGGGAAGATCAGCGAGATTTCGCCGCGCTCCAGCATGTCGAGCGCGTTCTGAGCACTGGTCCAGAAAAGCCGCGTGTTCTCGGTTGCGTCGACGGCGATGTCGACTGCTCCGGTGCCGATGTCGTGGACGAAGAAGCGCGTGTCGAAGGCCTTGTCCATCGCCGGGCACCAGTGCGCGAAATAGCCGAGCGCATCGAGATCGGGTTCCCAGCCGAACCGTTCCAGCACCGGGGCAAGGTTTTCCTCGGCGAAGAGCATCTTGCGTGCCTCGCGCGCTTCCTCGGCACTGACAGGCTGGCGCATGGCGATGACCAGGCCGGCTTCCTCAAGAGTTTCGCGGATGCCGGCGACCTTCGAGGCAGCAATTTCCTGATCGTCGTAGGGTGCGAGTCGTGCAGCCAGATCACGGTCGGAGGGATCGACTCGCCCGCCGGGAAAGACGGCCGCGCCGCCTGCAAAGCGCATCTCCTTGGCGCGCTGGACCATCAGGAATTCAGGGGCTGTGGAATCCCGCCCCTTGCGAAAGATGATGATGGTAGCGGCAGGGACGACCTTTGGACCCTCTTCAGGCATCGGTCCGGTCGCCGGGTACAGCGCGTGATGATAGCTCTCCATGGCGATGGACCCTTGCGCGCATTGGAGCGGGACGCAAGCTGGATTTGCCAGTCGAAGCCGATTTACCCGCCTGTGTCGGAACCTTTTACAAAAGCGAGGTTCGTTGGAAGCCCAAAAATAAATAAATCCTTATATATCAGGTTATTATTTAAATTGGCACGGTGCATGCATATACGTTGGCACCCCCCAAGTAGTCTCGAAAGAGGCGGGGCCCAAGTCTCCAGGGCCCCGCCTCCCCGAGAACCCCCGGACAGCAGTGACCCAACAAAAAAGCGCCGGTGTTGCCGACGCTTTCCCGTTTTCAATCATGGTTCGCGGTGTCAGCTGCCCGCGATATTCGCGTCGGCGATAACCTGCTGCAACTCGCCTGCCTCGAACATCTCCATCATGATGTCGCTGCCGCCGACGAATTCGCCCTTGATGTAGAGCTGAGGGATCGTCGGCCAGTCCGAATAGCTCTTGATGCCCTGGCGGATTTCCTGGTCTTGCAGCACGTCGACCGTCTCGTAGGGGACGCCGAGGTGATCGAGGATGGCGATGGCGCGGCTCGAAAAACCGCACTGCGGGAACAGCGGCGTGCCCTTCATGAACAGGACCACGTCGTTGCTGCCAACGATCTCGCCGATGCGGGCATTGGTATCGGACATTTCAGGCGGTATCCTTATTGCAAATCACATGCAGTCAATTGGGAACGGCAGTCGTCAGTTGCAAGGCATGAAGTTCGCCGCCCATGCGTCCGCCAAGCGCATCGTAGACCATGCGGTGCTGGGCCGGGCGCATCTTGCCGCGAAAAGCCTCGGATACGACGCGCGCGGCATAGTGGTCGCCGTCGCCGGCGAGATCGGTGATCGTCACTTCGGCGTCGGGCAGGGCGGCCTTGATGAGCGCCTCGATGTCCGCGGCGGCCATCGGCATGTCAGGCTTCGCCCATCAGCGCGCGGCGCGCTTCGACGGTCTTTTCCTCAAGCGCGGCGCGCACTTCGGCATCGCTCGTGTCGACACCGGCCGAGGTGAGGTCGCCGAGCAGCTTGCGGATCACGTCTTCGTCGCCCGCTTCCTCGAAATCGGCCTGGACGACCGACTTTGCATAGGCGTCGGTCTCTGCCTGCGACAGGTTCATGCGCGCAGCGGCCCATTCGCCCAGCAACCGGTTGCGGCGGGCTTGGATGCGGAACTGCATGTCCTGATCGTGGGCGAACTTGGCTTCCTCGGCGCGCTCGCGGTCTTCGAAACTGGTCATCGTCAAAGAATCCTCATTGCAAGATTTGTCCCGGCGATAGAGCCGGGGCACAGGGCAGGCAATCCCTCAGGCCGCGACAGTACGGGCAAGGAACGGCAATTCCGCTGTCGCCTTGCTTTCGTAGCTGGCGATGGCGTTGTCCTTGGCCAGGGTCAAACCGACTTCATCGAGACCGTTGAGCAGGCAATGCTTGCGGAACGGATCGATAGGAAATTCGAAGCGGTCCTGAAACGGGGTCGTCACGGTCTGATTCTCAAGATCGACATGGATCGGATCGGTCTGGGCGACTTCCATCAGCCGGTCGATGGCCTCCTGCGGCAAGGCCACGGTGAGGATGCCGTTCTTGAAGGCGTTGCTGGAGAAGATGTCCGAAAAGCTGGGCGCGATCACGCAGGTCACGCCCATGTCGAGCAGCGCCCATGCGGCATGCTCGCGGCTCGATCCGCAGCCGAAGTTGTCGCCCGCGATCAGGATCGGCGCATCGGCGAAGGTCGGGTCTTCGAAGACATTGCCCGGCTCGGTGCGCACGGCCTCGAACGCGCCCTTGCCGAGGCCGTCGCGGCTGATCGTCTTGAGCCAGTGGGCAGGGATGATGACGTCGGTATCGACGTTCTTGCGCCCGAACGGGATCGCGCGGCCCTCGACCTGACGGATCGCTTCCATCAGTCGGTCTCCGGCGGATAGTGCGGGGCCTTGACGGTGCCGGGCGTCGGCTTGCCGGGCTTGTCCTTGCGCTTCTTCACGAAGAGCAGCGCGGCAGCGATGGCCGCCGAGCCAACCGCAGCGCCAGCGGCGATTGCGGCCTTGGTTTTCCAGTCGTTGTCAGGTTTGTCGGTCATGATCTCGATATGCTTTGAGCTGGCAGGAACTGCAAGGGCGAGGGCGGCAATAGGCCGCTAGCCCACCAGTTCCCGAACGTCGGTAAGCTTGCCGGTGACGGCAGCGGCGGCGGCCATGGCGGGGCTCATCAGGTGGGTCCGCGCGCCGGGGCCTTGCCGACCGGTGAAGTTGCGGTTGGAGGTGGAGGCGCAGCGTTCGCCAGCGGGCACCTTGTCAGGGTTCATGGCGAGGCAGGCCGAGCAGCCCGGCTCGCGCCATTCGAGGCCCGCTTCGGTGATGATCCGGTCCAGCCCCTCGGCCTCGGCCTGCGCCTTCACGAGGCCGGAGCCGGGCACGACGATGGCCCACTTCACGTTGTCGGCCTTCTTGCGGCCTTTCAGCACTTCGGCTGCGGCGCGAATGTCCTCGATGCGGCTGTTCGTGCAC
>JAGREN010000121.1 GCA_020446505.1 Novosphingobium sp.
GCAAGAACATCGTCGGCGTCGTGCTTCAGTGCAACGGCTACGAAGTGATCGACCTGGGTGTGATGGTGCCTTGGGCGACGATCCTTGAAGCCGCGAACGAGAACGAGGCGGACATCATCGGTCTGTCCGGCCTCATCACCCCCTCGCTCGACGAGATGGTGACCGTGGCCGAGGAGATGCAGCGTGCGGGCCAGACGATCCCGCTGCTGATCGGCGGCGCTACCACCAGCAAGGTGCACACCGCGCTGCGTATCGACCCGGCCTACAAGGGCCCGGTGATCCATGTCCTCGACGCCAGCCGCGCGGTCGGCGTCGCCTCGCAGCTTCTCTCCGACACGCAGGCCGAGGGCTTCAAGGCTTCGGTCGCGGACGAATATGTCAAGGTGCGTGAAGCGCGCGAAGGCAAGGGCCAGTCGGACCTGCTTTCGCTGGCCGACGCGCGCGCCAATGGATTCGTGGCCGACATGAGCCAGAAAGCGCCCGCTCCGGCGAAACCTGGCCTCCATGTCTTCGACGACTGGGATCTGGCAGACCTGCGCCAGACGATCGACTGGACGCCGTTCTTCCGCGCCTGGGAACTCGCAGGCACCTACCCGGCCATTCTCGACGACGAAGTCGTGGGCGAGAGCGCCCGCAACCTGTTCGCCGATGCGCAGGCCATGCTCGACAAGATTGTCGAAGAGAAGTGGCTGACGGCAAAGGGCGTGGCGGCTTTCTGGCCGTGCAAGCGGGAAGGCGACGACGTCCGCCTCGAAGATGGCACGCTCATTCCCTTCCTGCGCCAGCAGGTAAAGAAGAGCCGCGACCGCGCAAACTTCTGCCTTGCCGACTTCATCGACCCGGAAGGCGACTGGCTCGGCGGCTTTGCCGTCGGTATCCACGGCATCGAGCCGCACCTCGCCCGCTTCAAGGCCGCGCACGACGACTACAACGACATCCTGCTCAAGGCATTGGCTGACCGCTTTGCCGAGGCCTTTGCCGAACGCCTGCACCAGCACGTCCGCACCGATCTGTGGGGCTATGCGCCGGGCGAGCAGCTCACCAACGAGGCGCTCATCAAGGAAGAGTATCGCGGCATCCGCCCTGCTCCCGGCTATCCCGCCTGCCCGGACCATTCGCTCAAGCCGATCCTGTTCGACCTGCTCAAGGCACAGGACAATGCGGGGATCACGCTGACGGAATCGCAGGCGATGCTGCCTACCGCTGCCGTCTCGGGCTTCTATTTCGCCCATCCCGAAAGCCAGTATTTCGGCGTAGCCCGGATCGGGCGCGACCAGCTCGAGGACTATGCCACCCGGCGCGGCGAAGACCTCGCCACGGTCGAACGCTGGCTGCGTCCAAACCTCGATTGACTCTCCTCTGCGAGCAGGTGCAGGCTCTCCCCAAACGATAAAGGGAGAGCGGAAAATGACGGACAAAAGCGACAACGGCGCGTTGCGCGTACCGGAACGTATCGTGCCGGTTCCGGCCCACGCGAGCGCGCAGGCCAGGGCAATGCTCTCGCAGCCGGTTCCGCCCAAGGCCCAGTACCCGGCACTCGATGACGCGGCTGGGTGGAAGGCCCACATCGCCACGATGGACGCGAATGTCGCCACGATGTTTGCAGGTCGGCTGGGAGACTTCGCTCACACTTTGACGGAATGGCGCGAAGAGGGGGCGCTGGCCTACGACATTCGGCCCGAACACTGGTCGGACGCGGACCGCCGCGTCTACCTGTACATCCACGGCGGTGGCCTCATCATGGGTGCGGGCGAGGTCTGCAAGACGATGACTCTGGCATCGACCGGCAGCTACAATGTCCGCGTCGTCTCGGTCGATTACCGGATGCCACCCGATCATCCCTACCCGGCAAGCCTCGACGATTGCATGGTGTTCTACCGCGCCCTGCTGCGCGAATATCAACCCCACCAGATCATCATCGGCGGAGGCTCGGCAGGTGGCAATCTGGCCGCCGCAACGATCCTGCGCGCCCGCGATGAAGGCCTGCCGCTGCCTGCCGCCGCAGTGCTGATGTCGCCCGAGCTGGACCTGACCGAATCGGGAGACAGCCACCAGACCAATGCCGGGCTCGATTCGATGGGAAGTCTGATGCAGGCCAATCTGCTCTATGCGGGTGGGCGCGATCTGACCGATCCCTACATCTCGCCGCTGTTCGGAGACATGGCAAAGGGCTTCCCGCCGACCTTCCTGTCGACCGGAACGCGCGACCTGTTCCTGTCGAACACGGTGCGGATGCACCGCAAGCTGCGCAATGCCGGCATTCACGCCGAATTGCATATCAAGGAAGCCGCGCCGCACGCTGGGCTTGGCAGCGGCCCCGAAGACATGGAAATCGAGATCGAGGCACGCGGCTTCTGCATGGCGCGCTGGGCCGGGCGTTAGCCTCACCCGAATTGAAATGGGGATAGGGCCGCGGCTTGCCGTCCGTTGGCCTTGTCTCACTGACGGAGGCTGCGCATGGACAAGGCAGCGATCCGGCCATGACCAGCAGCGACACCCTTCCCCACGCGACGCTCGATGAGGCGCTCCACGCAACCTTCGGCTTTTCGGCCTTTCGCGGCGTGCAGGAGCAGGTCGTGCGCCGCGTCCTCGAAGGGCGCTCTACCCTTGCGGTCATGCCGACCGGCGCGGGCAAGTCGCTCACCTACCAGCTACCCGCGGTCATGCTCGAAGGCACCTGTCTGGTCATCAGCCCGCTCATCGCGCTGATGCACGACCAGCTTCGCGCAGCCGAAGCGAACGGCATTCGCGCCGCCACGCTGACCAGCGCCGACAGCGACCGGATGCAGACCATGGACCGGCTCCGCGCGGGCGAGCTGGACCTGCTCTACGTCGCCCCCGAACGCGCGAGCCAGCCCTATTTCCGCGATCTGCTGGAACAGGTGCGGATCGCCCTGTTCGCCATCGACGAAGCCCATTGCGTCTCGGAATGGGGCCACGATTTCCGGCCCGATTATCGCCTGCTGCGCCCCTTGATGGACGCCTTTGCGCAGGTGCCGCGCCTCGCGCTGACAGCCACGGCGGACCGGCACACCCGCGCTGACATCCTCGCCCAGCTCGGCATCGACGAGGACGGGCTGATTGTCGCCGGATTCGACCGGCCCAACCTGCGCTACACGATCCGTTCTCGCGATTCGGCACTGTCGCAGTTGCGCGCCCTGATGGCTGACAACCCCGGCCCCGGTATCGTCTACGCTCCCACCCGCGCCAAGGTCGAGCAGCTTGCAGAGGCCCTCGCGACACCCGAGCGGCCCGTACTGCCCTACCACGCCGGGCTCGACCCCGAGGTCCGCGCGGCGAATCAGGCCGCCTTCGTGGCGAGCGAGGACATGGTGATGGTGGCGACGGTCGCCTTCGGCATGGGCATCGACAAGCCCGACGTGCGCTTCGTCGCTCATGCCGGGCTGCCGAAATCCATCGAGTCCTATTATCAGGAAACGGGCCGTGCGGGCCGTGACGGCGATCCGTCGAACACGCTGCTGCTATGGGGTGCGGACGATTTTGCGCGGGCGCGCACGCGGCTTGGCGAAGTGGAAGAGCATCGCCGCGATTCAGAGCGCAAGCGGCTCGATGCTCTGGCCGCGCTGGTCGAGACGGCAGGTTGCCGCCGAGCCGTGCTGCTGCGGCATTTCGGCGAGGAACCGCCCCAGACCTGCGGCAATTGCGACAATTGCCTTTCCCCGCCCAGCGTCGTCGATGCGACCGAGACGGCCCGCAAACTACTCTCGGCAGTCTATCGCACCGGCCAGTCGTTCGGGCTGGGCTATCTCGAAAAGGTGCTCACCGGGCAGGCCGACGAGCGCGTGAGCCAGCGCCAGCACGACCGGCTATCGGTGTTCGGGATCGTCGAAGGCGAGGAACAGGCGCTGCTCAAGCCGCTGTCGCGCGCCCTTCAGGCCCGCGGCGCGCTGGTCCAGACCGAACATGGCGGGCTGGCGCTGGGCGGCGATGCCCGCGAGATCCTGCGCGGCGAAGTCGAGCTTGGCCTCGTCCTTCCGCCTGCGCGCGAGGGCCGTCGCAAGCGGCGCGGGGACAGTGGGGCAAATCCGGTTGGCGATCCGCTGTTCGAGGCGCTGCGAGCGGAACGGCGACGGCTCGCGCAGGATCAGGGCGTGCCGCCCTACGTCATCTTCCACGACGCTACCTTGCGCGAGATCGCGGCGACGCGGCCATCCAGTCTCGCGGAAATGGGCGCAATATCAGGGATCGGCTCGCGCAAGCTGGAAGCCTACGGCGAGGCGTTCCTTGACGTGGTCCGCCAGCACTAGCGGGTTCGAAAACGCCGCCGGGGCCATCGCGATGACGGACCATTCCCTGACCGGATCGGCCAGGGAGCGGTCCTGTCGTCAAGCCATCCTGTCAGGCCGCCATTACAACGGATTGTCGAGCTTGATGATTTCCTCGTCGCTCGTGCGCTGGGTGGTCTTGGTCTGGCGCGGCGCGGCAAAGCTCGCGAGTACCGGTGCGTCGCGACCGTAGATGTCGCTAAACTGCCTGAGGCCACCCTCGATATCCTGCGCCATCGTGAAATAGGTGAGATAGACGGGAACCGTGCGCTCCATCTGCACCCTGGTATATTTCTTCGACAGCTTGGTCTGCACCGCCTCGGCGGGAGGCATCTTCGCGCCGAGGATCGCCAGGGTCATGCCCAGCTCGACAGCATTCTCGGTGCGGATGCACCCGTGGCTGTAAGCGCGAACCTCATGGTTGAAGTATTGCTTCGACGGCGTGTCGTGCAGGTAGATCGCATGCGGGTTGGGCATGTCTATCTTCATCAGGCCCAGCGCGTTGCTTCCGCCCGGCTGCTGGACGACGGTGATGACGCCGTTGGCAGCCTTGCTGACCTTGTAGCCCTGCGCCTTCGCGCTCGCCGGATTGGCAAGCAGCCGCGCGCCCAGGCCTTCGCCTTTCACGATCGACTGCGGCACCGTCCAGGTCGGGTTGAAGACCACCGATGTGATCGTTTCGGCGAGCTGCGGCGTCGCGGTGCGGCCCGGCTTGCCCACGACCGTGCGATAGGAGCGGATGATCTTGCCCTTGACCGTGAAGCGCAACTGGAACTCGGGCACGTTGGTGAGCAGATACATCTCGCCCAGATCGTGCCTGAGCCACCGCCAGCGGTCCATGTTCGCCTGGATGAGCGCACGACGCGCCTTGTTTGCAGGCGGCGTTTCCGCCAGCGCCTGCTTGAGCGCGGCATAGTCGCGATGCGTCGGCGCCAGCGAGGCGAGCACGCCTGCCACGTCATGGCGCGTCAGCGCGTCGGCCAGCAGCTTGTCGGTCGGCATGTCGTCCTGATCGGGATCGACCACGAACCACTGCACCCGCGCCTTCATCGGGGTGCGTCCGTCGCGCAGGTCTTCGGCAAGCCAGCTGAAGGAATTGCTCGCCGTATAGTCGAGCGCGTCGTTCTCGCCGCGAGCCATGGCCGCGCGCAGCAGGTCGGGCCGATAGTCGGCAGGGACCAGGCCCTCGCTCTCGATCCCCTCAATCACCGACAGCAGCACGGCGGCATCGGCCATGGTCCAGTGCATGATCGGCTCGGTCACGAGCTTCGGCGCGGCTTCTTTCGCAGCGACAGGCGCGGGATTCGCCACGGCCTTCGTCGGGGCCTTGGGGGCCGTCGCCTGATCGACGGCATTGCCCGGCTGCGCCATGGCGGGAATCGAGGCAAGCGCAAGCAGGCCCACTCCCGTGATCGTCCGTGCCACCGTGCTCGCCATCGCAATCATTTCAAGTCTGTTCCCTGTCTGGAGCCAATCGCCGTCTTCATAGTGGCTGGGCGCGCCTTAGCCACAGATGAATCGCTTTGCCTTGCTATATTTTCGCTTCGCCAGCACAGCCGTTGCGCGATGACCGCACAGCGCGCCTTTCTGCCTTTCGTTGCCACGGTAGCAGGAATTGCCGTGTTCAGCGCGATGGACGCGGTGATGAAGGGCGCGGCGCTTGCTGCCGGGGTCTATACCGCCGTGTTCCTGCGCAATTCGTTCGGGGCGGCGATGATGACTCCCGTCTGGCTGATGGCGGGCAGGCCGATGGCAGGGCGCAAGGCGCTCGTCGTCCATGTGCAGCGCGCTTTCGTGACGAGCGGCATGGCACTCCTGTTCTTTTATGCGCTGACAATCCTTCCGCTTGCCGAAGCCATCGCGCTGTCCTTCATCGCGCCGTTGATCGCGCTCTATCTCGCCGCCCTGCTGCTGGGAGAACGCATCCAGCCGAGCGCCATTATCGCCTCGGTATTGGGTCTTGCCGGTGTCGTCGTGATCGCGGCGACGCGCCTTGGCAACGGCGAGATTTCGGCCAATTCGGCAACGGGTATTGCCGCGCTGCTGTGCTCGGCAGTGCTCTATGCGCTCAATCTCGTGCTCCAGCGCAAGCAGGCCATGCTTTCTGGCCCTGTCGAAATCGCGCTGGTGCAGAACCTGTTCATGGCCTTGATCCTCGCCACCGCTGCGCCGTGGTGGCTGCACTGGCCCGAATCGCAGGATCTGGGCCTGATCGCGCTGGCTGCTTTCCTTGCGATTCTGGCCCTTCTGATGCTCTCGTGGGCCTATGCGCGGGCCGAGGCCCAGGCCCTGGTTCCGGTCGAATATACCGGCTTCCTGTGGGCGGCGCTGTTCGGCTGGCTGATGTTTGCCGAACCGGTCGGACTGGCGACCGTGGCCGGTGCCTTGCTGATCGTGATCGGAAGCTGGATCGCGGCACGGCGGCAAATGGCTTCAAACCCGCCTCAGCCCCCACCTCAGCCCCCACCTCAGGCCTTGACCTGACGGCCCTTAGCGCGCATCGGGCGGGGCATCCGAATCCAGTTTTTTCCGCATTGCAGCAACCGGCACAGGGCCGGGCCGGTGCGGATTGCACACTCGAAGGAAAGGCACTCGCCATATGACCCAGGTCGGACAGGACACGCTCGGCACCCGCTCAACGATGAACGTAGGCGGCAAGGACTACGCATATTACTCCTTCGCCAAAGCCGCCGAAAAGATCGGCGACGTCTCGCGGCTGCCGTTCTCGATGAAAGTCCTGCTCGAAAACCTGCTGCGCTTCGAGGATGGCGGCTTCACTGTCTCGACCGATGACATCAAGGCCGTTGCCGACTGGCAGAAGAACCCGGTTACTGGCGCGGAAATCCAGTATCGCCCCGCGCGCGTGCTGCTTCAGGACTTCACCGGCGTTCCCTGCGTGGTCGACCTTGCCGCCATGCGCGATGCGATCAAGTCGCTGGGCGGCGATACCTCGAAGATCAATCCGCAGGTTCCGGTCAACCTCGTGATCGACCACTCGGTCATGGTCGACGAATTCGGCCACCCCAAGGCCTTCGAAGAGAACGTCGAGATCGAATACCAGCGCAACCTTGAGCGTTACGACTTCCTCAAGTGGGGCTCCAAGTCGCTCGCCAATTTCTACGCGGTGCCGCCGGGCACCGGCATCTGC
>JAGREN010000122.1 GCA_020446505.1 Novosphingobium sp.
TCACCGTGGGCGGCGTGACTGGCGTTGTGCTGGCGAATGGGGGCGTGGATGACGTGCTGCACGACACCTACTACGTGGTCGCGAACTTCCACTACGTGCTTTCGCTTGGTGCCGTGACGGCTCTCTTCGCCGGGTTCTACTACTGGTTCCCGAAGATGAGCGGCAAGATGCACTCCGAGTTCCTGGCGCACCTGCACTTCTGGGTGTTCTTCATCGGCGTGAACACGATCTTCTTCCCGCAGCACTTCCTCGGCCTGCAGGGCATGCCGCGTCGCTACCCCGACTATGCGGAAGCCTTCGCCTACTGGAACCATGTGTCCTCGATCGGCTACCTCATCATGGCTGCATCGCTGGTGATCTGGTTCATCAACATCATCTACGCCTTCACGGCCGGCAAGAAGGCGGAAGACAACTACTGGGGCGAAGGTGCGACGACGCTCGAATGGACCCTGTCCAGCCCGCCGCCGTTCCACCAGTATGAGACGCTGCCGGTGATCGACGACAAGGTGCACGCGCACTGATGCGTGATCGGCCTGCTCCAGCCAGGGGGCAGGCCGATACGGCACTCTGCGCGACAGGGATCGAGACGTGACCCAAGGCGCGAGCCTGCAGATTCCGACCGACTGGCGCGACTTTCTCGCGCTGACGAAGCCGCGCGTCATGAGCCTGGTGATCTTCACCGGGCTTTGCGGCCTGATCGCCGCGCCCGAGCAGATCCATCCCGTCCTCGCTTTTACCGCCATTCTGTGCATCGCGGTCGGTGCGGGCGGTGCGGCGGCGCTCAACCAGTGGTGGGAAGCGGACATCGACGCGGGTATGAAGCGCACATCTGCGCGCCCGCTTCCTTCAGGCCGGATGAACCGCATCGAAGCGCGCGACTTCGGCGTCGCCCTGTCGGTGGGATCGGTGCTGCTGATGGGCCTTGCGATCGGCTGGCTCGCTGCTGCGATCCTCGCCGTGTCCATCGTCTATTACGCAGTGATCTACACGATCTGGCTCAAGCCGCGCACCCCGCAGAACATTGTGATCGGAGGAGGCGCGGGCGCCTTTCCGCCGCTGATCGGCTGGGTCGCGGCAACCGGGCATATCACGCTGATGCCGGTGCTGCTTTTCGCGATCATCTTCTTCTGGACCCCGCCGCACTTCTGGTCGCTCGCGCTGTTCGTGAAGAGCGATTACGCCAAGGTCGGGATCCCGATGATGCCAGTCGTGGCGGGCGAGCGGTCCACCCGCCGCCAGATCCTTGCCTATGCCGTGCTGCTCCTGCCGCTCAGCATGGCGCCGTGGTGGATCGGCGGAACCGGCGCGGTCTACGGCCTGTCTGCTCTCGCGCTCTCGCTGGTGTTCCTTGCCCTCTCGGTGCGAGTCGGCCTGCGTACGTCCGGCGAGGGCGATACGATGAAGCCGGAGAAGCAGCTTTTCGCCTGGTCGGTCATCTATCTGTTCTCCCT
Organism: Novosphingobium sp.; assembly: GCA_020446505.1. Classification (GTDB taxonomy): domain Bacteria; phylum Pseudomonadota; class Alphaproteobacteria; order Sphingomonadales; family Sphingomonadaceae; genus Novosphingobium. Next base: position 1,452 of record JAGREN010000122.1, read on the forward strand.
GTTCGCCGCGCTGGTGGCGGACCGGCTCATATTGGCCTAGGATGACGGCATGAACGAGATCCCTCCCCCCGATCCGCAGGAAGTGGCGCGCATCAGGCGCAGCCGCAACAATGTGCTTGGCCTCTTGCTGGCAGCCTTCGTTGTGCTGGTATTCTTCATTTCCATCGCGAAGATGAGCTGATCGCCATGACGACAGCTTCTGCAAACCTCACCAACCGCAACACGCGCACCGCGCTGATCTTCGCAGCCGTTGCTGCGGCGATGCTCGGGCTCGGATTCGCTTCGGTGCCGCTGTACCGCCTGTTCTGTCAAGTCACCGGCTTTGCCGGTACCACCCAACGCGTTACCGAGGCCGAGGCCGACACGGTGGTCGCAACCAGCAAGGTGATGACGGTGCGCTTCGATGCCAATGTCGAGCGCGGCTTCCCGTGGGAGTTCCGCCCCGCGCAGATCAAGGATTCGGTCACCGTCGGCGCGCGCGACATGGCGATCTTTACCGCCAAGAACCTGTCCGACAAACCGATCACCGGCACGGCGACCTTCAATGTCGAGCCGGAATATGTCGGCAAGTATTTCAACAAGGTGCAGTGCTTCTGCTTCACCGAACAGACGCTGCAGCCGGGGCAGGAAGTGCGCATGCCGGTGCTCTATTTCATCGACCCGGCCATCCTCGACGACAAGGATGCGAAAGACGTCGAATCGATCACGCTGAGCTACACATTCCACCCGATTGCGGGAGAGACAGCGAATGGGCTGGACCGCACCGGATCGGGGAGTTAAGGGGCGAGGCAACCACGCATGGCGGCATGGTCTGTCGCTCTGTTTGATACAACCGATTGCAAGGGACCTTGGGGCACATGGCCGGAACGACCAACCACGATTATCACATCCTGCCGCCTGACATCTGGCCGATCACCGGCGCATTCTCGGCGCTCGCGTTCACCAGCGGCATGGTTTTGTTCATGCATGACCTGTCGGGCTGGCCGATCGTCATGGGCCTCGGCATCGCTGGCCTGATCGCTACGTTCTTCACCTGGTTCTCGAACATTGTGAAGGAAGCGCACGCGGGCCATCACACCCCGGTCGTGCAGCTTCACCTGCGCTACGGCATGATCCTGTTCATCGCTTCGGAAGTGATGTTCTTCGTCGGCTGGTTCTGGGCTTTCTTCGACTTCTCGTTGTTTCCAAGCCAGATTGCCGAAGTGGTTGGCGGGCAATTCCCGCCAAAGGCGATCGAGGCCGTCATGGACCCGTTCGACCTGCCGCTGCTCAACACCCTCATCCTGCTGTGCTCGGGCACCACGGTGACCTGGGCGCACCACTCGCTGATCCACGGCGACCGTGATGGCCTGAAGAAGGGCCTGTGGATCACGGTTCTGCTCGGCCTGCTGTTCACTTCGATCCAGGCCTACGAATATGCCCATGCGCCGTTCCCCTTCGGCGAGAACACCTATGGTTCGGCCTTCTACATGGCGACTGGTTTCCACGGTTTCCACGTCATCGTCGGCACGATCTTCCTGATCGTGTGCCTCGTGCGCGCCTACAAGGGCCACTTCACCCCGCGCCAGCACTTCGGCTTCGAAGCGGCGGCATGGTACTGGCACTTCGTTGACGTCGTGTGGCTGTTCCTGTTCGTCGCCGTCTATGTCTGGGGCGGCTGGGGCGCACCGATCCACTGATGGACGGTCCTTCACCGGATACCAAGGGGCAGCCGGGAATCGTTCCGGCTGCCCTTTTCGGTTTGTGCCCGCAATGCGGTGCGCGCACCTTGTTCGAGGGCGTGGCGACCTTTGCGCCGCGTTGCCGGGTTTGCGGGCTCGACTTCGCCAGGTTCAACGTTGGTGACGGGCCTGCCGCGTTCCTGACGATGGTGGTAGGTGCCCTGATCGTCGGACTGGCCCTGTGGCTGCAACTCGCGGTCGAGCCGCCCTTCTGGGTCCACATCGTGCTGTGGGTGCCGCTGACAGCCGTCGCGGTCGTTTGGGGACTGCGCGCAGGCAAGGCGGCGCTGCTCGCCGCGGAATACCAGCGCGACGCGAAAGAGGCGGGCGGTAGCGACCTGCGCGGCGAATGATGGCTTTCGTCCGCCGGATGCCGGTTATCCCGACAGTGCTGGTGCTGCTCGCGGTCGGCGTGATGGTCCGGCTCGGTGTGTGGCAGCTCGACCGACTGCATCAGAAAGAGGCGCTGCTGGCCAGCTACGCGCAGGCCGTTTCGATGTCAGCAGACGCACCCTGGCCGCGTACCGCGGAGGCGGCCGAGAAATCCCTGTATCGCCATGCGACGATCAGCTGCGCCTCGGTCAGCAATGCGACCACCAAGTCCGGGATCAATGCCAAGGGCGTGGCTGGCATCGCGCATTACGTCACCTGCCTGCAGCCAGACGGTTCATCCGCCGACGTCGTGCTGGGCTGGTCGGTCGATCCCGCGTCGCGCGAATGGGGCGGCGGCACCGTCTCCGGGATCATCGCTCCGGGGCCGCGCCTCGTCGCCGATCCGCCGCTCGCCGGGCTGGAAGCCAATGCCCGGCCCGACCCCGCTGAACTGCCAAACAACCACCTGTCCTATGCCGTGCAATGGTTCCTTTTCGCAGCAGTCGCGCTGGTGATCTACGCGCTTGCCCTGCGCAAGCGGCTTGCCGGGCGCGACGCGGAAGGCTAGGCGCGCGCTCGTCATGGAATTTATCTCCACACGCGGCAGCGCTCCGGCGCTCGACTTCGAAGGCGCAACGCTAGCTGGCCTTGCATCGGATGGCGGCCTCTATGTACCGCGCGAATGGCCGCGCTTCACCGAGGCCGAGATCGCCGGGTTCGCTGGCCTGCCCTACGCCGAACTCGCCGCGCGGGTGATGGAACCCTTCGTCGGCGACAGCCTTACGCCAGAGCGGCTGCGAGAACTCACTGCCGAGGCCTATGGGCGGTTCGCCCACAAGGCGGTGACGCCGCTGGTCCAGCTCGACGAGCGCCAGTGGTTGCTCGAACTGTTTCACGGCCCGACCCTCGCTTTCAAGGACGTGGCGCTGCAACTGCTTGGCCTGCTGTTCGAGGAATTCCTTGGCCGTTCGGGCCATAACCTCACCATCGTCGGTGCGACCTCGGGCGATACCGGCTCGGCCGCGATCGATGCCGTGGCGAACCGCGACAACGTGACGATCTTTATGCTGCACCCGCATGGCCGGGTGAGCGACGTGCAGCGCCGCCAGATGACCACCGTGCTTGCGCCCAACGTCCACAACCTCGCCATCACCGATTCCAGCTTCGACGATGCGCAGGCCATGGTGAAGCGCATGTTCGGCGATACGGCGATGACCGACAGGTTCGCCATCGGCGCGGTGAATTCGATCAACTGGGCGCGGCTGATGGCGCAGGTGGTCTATTACTTCGCCAGCGCCGTTCAGCTTGGCGCGCCGCACCGCGAGGTCGCCTTCTCGGTGCCGACAGGCAATTTCGGCGACGTCTTCGCTGGCTATGTCGCGGCGCAGATGGGCCTGCCGGTGGCGCAACTTATCGTCGCCACCAACGTCAACGACATTCTCCACCGCGCACTTTCGAGCGGCGACTATTCGACGGGTACGGTCACGCCCACCGCAGCGCCCTCGATGGACATTCAGGTCTCCTCGAATTTCGAGCGTCTGCTGTTCGATCTCGGCGGCCGCGACGGCAAGGCGCTTGCCGCGCAGATGCATGGCTTCGAAGCGACCAGGGCGATGCAGCTTACCAATGCGCAGCGTGAAGGGGCGGCAGCCCTGTTCACCAGCGCGCGCGCCGATGCTGACGACATGAGCCGTGCAATCCGCTGGGCATGGGAGAACTGCGGAGAGCTGATCGATCCGCACACGGCATGCGGGCTTCATGCGGCGCGGGCCAGCGACCTGCCCGCCTCGGTGCCAGTGGTCACGCTTGCCACCGCTCATCCCGCCAAGTTCCGCGATCCGGTCGAACGCGCGACAGGTAATCGTCCGGCTCTCCCGGCGCGGATCGGCGACCTGTTCCAGCGCGAGGAACGCTGCGTCGAATTGCCCGGCGATTATGACGCGGTGGCCGAATACGTGGCGAGCCACGCGACACCCAAGGCCTGATGGCCGAGCTGACGCAGCAACCGCTGATCCTTTCCGGCGAGGGCTGGGGCGACTACGCGCTGCTGGATTCGGGGCATGGCCGCAAGCTGGAACGCTACGGCGACTTTCGCTTCATTCGCCCCGAAGGGCAGGCGCTGTGGTCGCCGCGCCTGAACGATTGGCAGGCGCATGGCGAATTCGTGCCTGGATCGGACGAGGACGGCGGCGGGCGCTGGCAATTCGACAAGCCCGTCCCGCGCGAAGGCTGGCCGCTGGCATGGCGCGAAGTGCGCTTTACGGCGCAGTGCACGCCGTTTCGGCACCTCGGATTCTTTCCCGACATGGCCCCGGTGTGGGACTGGATGCGCGAAAGGCTGGCGGGCAAGCCGGACGCCGCAACGCTCAACCTGTTCGGCTATACCGGGGTGGGGACGCTGGCGCTTTCGTCCTGCGGCCCGGTGACGCACGTCGACGCCAGCAAGAAGTCCGTCGCTCAGGCCCGCGAGAACGCGGCGCTCTCCGGCATGACCGAGCGTCCCGTGCGCTGGCTTGTCGACGATGCGGCCAAGTTCACTGCGCGCGAAGTGCGGCGAGGCAGGCGCTACGACGGCATCATCCTCGATCCCCCCAAGTTCGGGCGCGGACCGGACGGGGAAGTCTGGCGGCTCGAGGAAAGCCTGCCCGGACTGATCGGCGACTGCCGCAAGCTGCTCGATGCCGACAGCCGCTTCCTGTTCCTGACCGTCTATGCCGTGCGGATGAGTTCGCTCGCATTGGCGGGTCTGCTTGCCGAGCACTTTGCCGGACTAGGCGGCACGATCGAGCATGGTGACCTTGCCGTGCGCGAAGAGGGTGAGGGCGGGCGGCTGCTTCCCACCGCGATATTCGCTCGCTGGTCGAATTGATTTCTGTGTCCGCTCTCGCGGACAGCGGCTCCGGCCCGACTCCCCCTCCCAACCACCCGATACCATACGGCGAGGATATCGGGTGGTTGGGAGGGGGTGCCGGGCTGGCACCGATGCAGTTTCGCTATTTGCGAAACTGCTTATAGACACCCGCATGGCCGATTCGCTGATCCTCGAAGTTGCCGAGTTCGAAACCGATGTCCTCACCGGCATCTATTCGGAAGAGACGGGCAAGCCGCAGCCGCTGCGGATCACGATCACCGTGCGCCTCAAGCCTGCCGACCGCTACGAGCCGCACACGCCCTTGTCGGCCAGCAAGAATTACATGGACCTCAAGTTCGCCGCGACCGAGGCGCTGCCCGAGGGCGTGCACTTCAAGCTGATCGAGGCGGTTGCCGATCACATCTGCGAAACCCTGTTTCTTCAGGATAGCCGGGTCGAGGCAGTGACGGTCAAGATCGTCAAGCTCGCGATCAGCGAAAAGGGTGAGCAGATCGGCATAACCCTCCACCGGGACCGGCGCTGAGCAGTGCTGCTGCGCGTTGGAGCCTTGCCCGAGGGGGCGCTCGATGCGGCTACCGCGTTTCATGCCGAGGTGCTGACGCAAATTCGCGACTCGCTCGCCGGGACCGCGGACGATCTCGTGCTGCTGTTCGCACCGGCAAGTCACGAACATCATGGATGGCGGCTCGCGGCGGTCCAGCAACTTGCCCGCGAACATGCGCCTCGTCGCGCCAATGCGCTTGAAAGTGACGACGAAGCGGCGATCGCGGCAGCACTGGACTATTGCGCGCGGGCGCCCGGATTGACGGGCCAGTTACTGCGGCTTGATGGAAATGGCGCAGGCGCGCTATTATCTTCAGGCATATGACCAGTCCCGCGCCTCTCGTCGACCAGTTCGCCCGCCGCATTTCCTATCTGCGGCTGTCGGTGACGGATCGTTGCGACCTGCGCTGCGCCTATTGCATGCCAGAGCGCATGACCTTCCTGCCGCGCAAGGAAGTGCTGAGCCTCGAAGAGCTGCACGACATGGCGCTCGGTTTCATCGCCCGCGGCATCACCAAGATCCGTCTGACGGGCGGCGAACCGCTGGTGCGGCGCGACATGATGGAGCTGGTCGCCGCGCTCGGCCGCAAGGTCGGGGACGGCCTCGAAGAACTGACCATGACGACAAACGCCACCCGTCTGGCCGAATTCGCGGACGGCATCGCCGCAGCAGGCGTGAAGCGCATCAACGTGTCGCTCGATACGCTGGACCGTGAGCGTTTCGCCAGGCTGGCGCGCCGCGATTCGCTGCCGCAGGTGCTGGAAGGCTTGCAGGCCGCGAAAGAGGCTGGGCTTTCGGTCAAGATCAACACCGTCGCTCTAAAGGGCATCAACGAGGACGAAATCACCGACCTGATCGCCTGGGCGCATGGACAGGGCTTTGACGCAACGCTGATCGAGGTCATGCCGCTCGGCGACGTCGAGGAAGACCGCTTCGATCATTACCTGCCGCTTGCCGAAGTGCGCGACACTCTGGAACTGCGATGGACCCTGACGCCGAGCGATCACCGAACCGGCGGTCCGGCGCGCTATTTCGACGTGGCAGAGACGGGCGGCAGGCTCGGCCTCATCACGCCGCTGACCAACAATTTCTGCGATGGCTGCAACCGCATCCGGGTTACGGCAACGGGCCAGCTCTATGCCTGCCTCGGTGGCAACGAGCGTGTCGATCTGCGCGCAGCGATGCGCTCACCCGATCCGCAGGCCGCGCTCGACGAGGCGCTCGACGTGGCGATGAAGATAAAGCCGGCGCGCCATCACTTCGCTATCGACAAGCGCGGTGCCGCTCCGGCGCTGGCGCGTCACATGTCGATGACAGGCGGCTGACCAGCCATGGCGCTGAAGCTGGTGTTCATGGGCAGACTCGCTGACTCTGCCGGTACTGCAGAGCGCGAGGTTGCAGCCGTCCCTTCCATCGCCGCCCTGATCGCCGGCCTCGAACCAGATCTCTCCGCGGCGCTCGGCGGACCGAAGGTCAAGATCGCGGTTAACGGCAAGATCGTGGCCGACCGGGCCATATTCACCCTGCGCGACGGCGACGAGGTGGCTTTCCTGCCACCCGTCAGCGGAGGCTGAGATGGAGGCCGATGTTCGCCTCCTGACGGTGCCGTTCGATGCCCTCGCCGAAATCGACGGGTTTGCGGCTGCCAACGACGATGCAGGCGGAATCGCCAGTTTCATTGGCAAGGTGCGCCCGAGTGGCGGAGTCGAGGCGCTGGAACTGTCGCATTACGAGCCGCTGACCCTGCCGGGCATGCAGGGCCTTGCCAACGAGATCGTGGGGCGCTGGCAAGTTACGGGGCTGATGATCGTCCACCGCACAGGAGTCATGCTACCTGGCGATGCGATCGTGCTGGTCGTTGCGGCCGCGAAGCACCGGCGTGACGCTATCGAGGCAGTCGACTTCGCGATGGACCATCTCAAGAGCGATTCGTGGTTCTGGAAACGCGA
>JAGREN010000123.1 GCA_020446505.1 Novosphingobium sp.
TTGTTGAGGTGATCGTCACCGCGGATAACATGGGTGCAGCCCATGTCGTGATCGTCAACCACGGCAGCCAGCATGTAAGTGGGCGTGCCGTCGGAACGCAGGATGATGTAATCGTCCAGTTCGGCGTTGCTGACGCGCACTGTGCCCTGGACCGCGTCCTCGATGACGGTCTCGCCTTCGTTCGGCGTTTTCAGCCTGACAACGAAGGGCGCACCCGGCGGCGCGTGCGAGGCATCGCGGTCGCGCCAGCGCCCGTCATAGCGCAAGGGCTGCTTGGCAGCGCGCTGGGCGGCGCGCATTTCCTCAAGCTCTTCCTGCGTCGCATAGCAGCGATAGGCATGACCATGCGCCAGCAGCGTTTCGGCCACCTCGACATGGCGCGACCCGCGCTCCGACTGGAAGACCGCCGCTTCGTCATAATCGAGGCCGAGCCAGTCGAGCCCGCTTATGATCGCGTCGATGGCTTCCTGCGTCGAGCGGGCGCGGTCGGTATCCTCGATGCGGAGCAGCGCCTTGCCACCGTGGTGACGCGCGAAAAGCCAGTTGAACAGCGCCGTACGCGCACCGCCGATATGCAGGAATCCGGTAGGCGAGGGGGCAAAGCGCGTGACGACCTGGCGTCCCGTCACAGTGTTGCCTTCCGCGCTGCTTGCCATTGTCAGTCTGTTCCTGTCCTATCGGTACATGGCAACCGAAGCTGCCCGATCATCGAGCACCGAACCTGCTTCGGGAAGCGGCGCTGCATTGCAGCATGGCTATTGGCGCAGACCAAGCGCATTGTCGAGAGTTTTGGCCATTTGCGAGCATTTTCTCGCCAATGCGGGATTTGACCGGACGCCCTGGCTTGCTGTCGCCTTCGCGGCCGGGATCGGGGCGTGGTTCGCGCTACCCGACCCGTGGCTCTGGTCTGCCGTTGCTGCGGCCTGCCTTGCCGTGGTCCTTGCGGCTCTCGCAGCGACTACGGGCGACGGCAGCTATCCCTATCTGCGACAGTCCCTGATCTTCGTTCCGCTCGCGATTGCCGCGGGTCTGGGTACGGTCTGGGCCAAGTCGGAACTGGTCGGGCAGGCACCTGTCGAGCATCCGACGGTGGGCTGGTTCGAGGGCCGTATCGTCGAGCGCACGGAGCAACCTGCGGAAGAGAGAACAAGGCTTACGCTGGTGACGCGGCTTGCCGGGTCAGAGGAGCCGGTGAAGATCAGGATCAACGTTCCCGAGAAGGCCGATAGCCCGCAATTTGCCACCGGAGCAGTCTTGCGTCTCAAGGCCCGGCTGATGCCGCCTGCTCCGCCGATGTTGCCGGGTGGCTACAATTTTGCCCGCACCGCATGGTTCACCGGACTAGCGGCGACAGGAACCGCGATCTCGCCGGTCGAACTGCGCAAGGCCGCGCCGTCCCGGTTTGGGCTGGAATCCGTACGGTTAGCCTTGTCTCGCCATGTGCGATCCCGGCTCGACGGTTCGAGCGGGGCGATCGCGGCGACTTTGGCGAGCGGAGACCGGGGCGCAATTGCAGATAACGACGCACAGGCAATGCGCGATTCCGGGCTGGCGCACCTGCTCTCGATCAGTGGCCTGCATGTCAGTGCGCTGATCGGTGTCGCCTATCTTCTCGCCTTGCGTTTGTTGTCTTTGTGGCCTTGGCTGGCGCTCCGCGTTCGCCTGCCGCTGCTGGCCGCAGGTGTAGGGGCCGGCGCGGGCATATTCTATACCCTGCTGACGGGGGCCGAGGTGCCAACCGTGCGCTCATGCATCGGCGCCCTGCTGGTCCTCGCGGCGCTGGCGATGGGGCGAGAGGCCCTGTCGCTCAGAATGCTGGCCATTGCTGCATTCCTCGTCCTGCTGCTCTGGCCCGAATCGCTAGTCGGGCCCAGCTTCCAGATGAGCTTTTCAGCCGTGATCGCCATCGTGGCGCTGAGCCAGAGCGAATGGGTGCGGCGCTGGCTTGCGCCCCGTCAGGAGGACTGGGGCCAGCGCGCCTTGAGACACGTCGCCATGCTCCTGCTGACAGGGGCTGTTATCGAGATCGTGCTGATGCCGATCGCTCTCTACCATTTCCATCGCGCGGGGGCCTATGGCGCACTGGCGAACGTCGTGGCGATTCCCCTGACCACGCTGGTCATCATGCCGCTGATTGCGCTTGCCCTGACGCTCGATCTGATCGGCGCTGGCGCTCCTGTCTGGTGGCTTGCCGATCAGGCGCTCGGCTCTCTCATTTCCCTGGCGCATATCGTGTCGGCGCAGCCGGGAGCAGTTACCCTGTTACCCGCCATGGGCCTTGGCAGTTTTCTGCTGTTCGCGGCAGGCGGACTATGGCTCGCGCTCTGGCATCATCGCATCCGGTTTGCCGGGCTGATTCCAGCTGCCATCGGCACTTTCCAGCTTGCGACGCTTTCTCCTCCCGACCTGCTCATTTCCGGAGACGGTCGCCATCTCGGCATCGTAGAACCGGACCCCCACAGTCTTTACATGTTGCGAGACAGCAAGAGTGATTTCGTGCGGGAAAACCTAGGCGAATCGGCTGGAATGAGTGGCGAGACGATTCCTCTGGCGGACTGGCGGCAGGCCACATGCAACAGCGACTTTTGCGTCGTCACTCTGAAACGGGAGGGAATCGCCTGGCTCCTGCTCGTCGCGCGCGGACGCGACATGGTGCCGGAACGAGCGCTGGCTGCAGCCTGCGAACGGGTAGACATCGTCGTGGCGGACCGCTGGCTGCCGGCAAGCTGCCAACCACGCTGGTTCAAGGCAGATCGTGCCTATCTGTCTCGCAGCGGAGGCATGACCATCGATCTTGGAGACCACAAGGTTCGCACTGTCGCTCAAGGACAGGGAAAGCATGGCTGGTGGAGACAGCCAGAGCCACGCCGCCGCACGAGACCGAAAGCCAATCAGTTATAGCGGCGCAACAGACCCGCAAGCTTGCCCTGCACGACGACCTCGCCCGGATGGTATATCTGCGGCTCATAGGCCGAATTGGCGGGATCGAGGCGCACCATGTTGTTCTCGCGCCGAAGGTATTTGAGCGTCGCTTCCTCGCCGCGCACCAGTGCGACCACGATCTCACCGTCACGGGCCGTATCGGTGCGGCGCACGAGCGCGAAATCGCCGTCGAAAATGCCGGCATCGACCATGGAATCGCCTGAAACCTCCAGAGCGTAGTGCTCGCCCGCGCCGAGAAGCGCAGCCGGAACAGGCAGCATCGACTGGCCTTCGAGCGCCTCGATCGGAACGCCGGCAGCGATCCGGCCATGCAAGGGAATTTCGATCACGTCGTTAGCCGCGACAGGAGGCGCGCTTCGCGTCGCAGCCCCGACGGCGTTGGAATTTGCCGCGACAGGCGCAGGCTTGCGCGTCGTCGCCAGATCTTCCGGCGCGCGGATCACTTCAAGCGCGCGGGCGCGATTGGGCAGGCGGCGGATAAAGCCCCTTTCCTCAAGCGCGGAAATCAACCGGTGGACGCCCGACTTTGACTTGAGATCGAGCGCTTCCTTCATTTCCTCGAAGCTGGGCGAAACGCCGTTTTCCTCAAGCCGCGCCTGAATGAAGCGGAGCAGTTCGTTTTGCTTTCGCGTAAGCATGGATCGCCACCTTCCCGGGACAATTCTGTGAACAGACGCGGAACAAGTAAGCAACAAAACGCTTCCGCGTCAAGCGATACCGCCATTTCCGGTCAAATAGACCCGAATTGTTTCACCGGGAGCGGTAGCGGGCGCATTCGCAGGTCTGTCGATCAGCACGTTGCTGGCGGCAAGCGATGCCAGCGCGCCGCTGTCCTGAACGGTCATCGCTGTCACAGACTCGCCATCCCAGTACCCGCGAACGAATTCGCGCCTCGAACCGATTGCCCGCAGCAGGCTCGCCGAACGGGTCTCGAACGAGCGGGGCAACGGACTGGCATGGCCCATCATGGCACGCAGCAAGGGCAGAGCGAAGAGATAGGCCGTAACGAAGCTCGATACCGGATTGCCGGGCAGGCCGACGATGATCTGCCGCCCCTGATTGCGTTCCAGCGTCGCGATGAGCAGCGGTTTGCCGGGCTTGATCGCCACCCGCCAGAAGTCGATGTGCGCGCCGAGGGATTCGAGCGCCGGCCGGACAAGATCGTGGTCGCCTACCGATGCGCCGCCACTGGTGACGATGACTTCGCAATCGCCAGTGTTTGCAAAAGCAGTCCGGAGTGCGTCCAGATCGTCGGCGACCGGACCGATGCGCCGCGCCTCGCAACCGGATTCGCGCAGCATGGCGGCGAGCATGGCGCCGTTGCTCGCCGGTATCTGGTGAAGCGCGCATTGCGATGGCGACGATGCCAGTTCGTCACCGCTGTCGATTATTGCCACGCGCGGCAGGCGGTGGACCGAGACCTCGGCATGACCCGCACTGATCGCAAGCGCCAGTTGCGCCGGGCCGAGACGCGTCCCCGCGGCCATGATCGCCTCACCGGATAGAAAATCGAGCCCCCTGCGCCGCACATGCTTGTCTTCCGGGTCGGGTCCGTCGCCCGTCAGGGTCAGGCGATCGCCATCGCGCGCAACGTCTTCCTGCAGAATGACGCAGTCGGCATCGGCAGGCATCAGTGCGCCAGTCGAAATGCGCACAGCCTCACCGGCCGAAAGCGATCCAGAGAAGGGATGGCCTGCCGCGCTCTCACCCACGATCCGCCACGGCCCGGAACTGTCACCTGCACGCACGGTATAGCCATCCATGGCGGAAAGATCGGCAGGTGGCTGAGTTCGTCGCGCGGCCAGCGGCTCGGCGAGCACTCGGCCCGCTGCCAGTTCGACCGGGATCGTCTCGCCCGGCATGATTTGCGCAAGCGCGATCAGGCGGGCCTGCGCCTCTTCCAGCGGCAACGGCGCGGGATGCTTCATCCCGCGATATCCGGAGCGCGCCAGTGGCCGGACTTGCCGCCGCGCTTCTCGATCAGGCGCACGTCCTCGATCACCATCGCCTTGTCGAGCGCTTTAGCCATGTCGTAGACCGTCACCAGAGCCATGGTCGCGGCAACGATTGCCTCCATTTCGACGCCAGTCCGGCCTGTGAGCGAGGCACTGGCCGTGACGCGCACCGCGTCGGACTCGTAGCTGAAATCGACAGTCACGGCATCGAGCGCAAGCGGATGGCACATCGGCACGAGGTCGCCAGTGCGCTTGGCCGCCATGATTCCCGCGATCCGGGCAGTCCCCAGAACGTCACCCTTGGGCGCATCGCCTGCCTTGATGGCAGCAAGCGCCTTGGCGGACATGCGGATACGGCCTGACGCCACGGCAAGGCGCGGCGTTTGCGGCTTGGCACCGACATCGACCATGCGAGCGCTGCCTTGCGCGTCAATGTGCGTGAGCGAGCCGGCTTCGCCTTCGCCGTTATCGATAGGGGAATTGTTCATAACTGCCTTGTGCCAGACCTTTGGCGATCTAAACAAGCGCAACCGCGATGGATTTGCAGCGTTGATCGTGCGATTGCAAAGATGCCCGCTCCAGATTGACAAGGACAAGAGCTCACATGCCAATGCGGCGGTTCGAAGATGGCGGCTTTCTCGCGCTTCTGTTGCTGATCACGCTCGCCTTTGCATGGCTGGTGATGCCGTTCTTCGGCTCGATCATCTGGGGCGTGATCATCGCGATCCTGTTTCGTCCGGTTTATCTGCGGCTCGATAGAGCTCTGGGCGGCAGGCCCAATTTGGCCGCTATACTTTGTATCCTGTTGATTGTGGCGCTGGTGGTTCTTCCCGCCTTGCTGCTGGGCGTCAGCCTCGTACAGGAGGCCACGGATCTCTACTCACGCCTGCAGTCAGGTCAGATCGACCTGGCTTCCATGTTCGACAACGTGCGCAAATCCCTTCCCGAATGGGCTGACGACATGATCGTCAGGGCAGGCTGGACCGACTTTGAAACCGCGCGAAACACCGTCGGGTCGAGCCTGAATACCATCCTGGAAAGGATCGTCGGAAGTGCTCTGGGCCTGGGGCAGGGCGCACTCAGCCTGCTCGCCGCGCTTGGCGTGATGCTGTACCTCGCGTTCTTCCTGTTGCGCGATGGCGAGCAGATCGCGGAGAAGGTCAAGCTGGCCCTGCCGCTGCGTCCCTCGATCCGTGACCGGCTTATCCGCCATTTCGCCATAGTCGTGCGCGCAACAATGAAAGGCACGATCGTCGTCTCGATCGTCCAGGGCCTGATCGGTGGACTGATATTCTGGATGCTCGGGATTGAGGCTCCGATCCTGTGGGGCCTGCTTATGGCGCTGTTCTCGCTGGTTCCAGCGGTCGGAACTGGCATCGTCTGGGTGCCTGTCGCAGCCTATCTGCTGGTCACCGGATCGACTGCCGAAGGCCTGATCCTGACTTTTTGCGGGTTCTTCGTCATCGGCCTAACCGACAACATCCTGCGGCCGATCCTCGTCGGCCACGATACCAAGATGCCGGAATTCGTAGTCCTGATCGCGACTGTCGCGGGGCTTCAGCTCATGGGCCTCAACGGCGTCATCATCGGTCCGATCATCGCCGCCCTGTTCATCGCCGTCTGGGAGATCGTCGGGCGTGCCAATCCGGTCGTGCATGACGAAAGGCGCATCGGTTAGCCTTCGAGCAGGCTTCGGGTCGCTGCCTCGACATCCTCGTTGCGCATCAGGCTTTCGCCGACAAGAAACGTGCGTGCTCCGCAGGCGGACAGTCGCACGAGGTCGGCATGACTGTTGATGCCGCTTTCGCTGACCAGCAGGGTGCCTTCCGGCGCAAGCGAGGCAAGCCGTTCGGTCACGGCCAGATCGGTGACGAAGCGTTTGAGATCACGGTTGTTGACCCCGATAAGCCGCGAGTTCAGCATGGCGGCGCGCTCCATCTCGACCTCGTTGTGCACCTCGACCAGGACGTCCATGCCGCGCTCGATGGCCGCAGCCTCGATCTCCGCCATGACGCTGTCTTCCAGCGCCGCGACAATGATGAGGATCGCGTCTGCCCCGATCGCACGGGCTTCGGCGACTTGCCACGGTTCGACCATGAAATCCTTGCGCAGTACCGGCAGGCTACAGGCTGCCCGGGCCTCGACCAGATAGTCCTCATGCCCCTGGAAAAAGGGCGCGTCGGTCAGCACCGAGAGGCAGGCAGCGCCGCCTGCCTCATAGGCGCGGGCATGGTCTGCCGGGCGGAAATCGGCGCGGATCAGTCCCTTGGAGGGCGAGGCCTTCTTGATCTCGGCAATCAGGGCAAAACCGCTGGCTGCCTTGGCCTCAAGCGCGGCGCGAAATCCGCGTGGTGTGCTCTGCGAGGCGGCATCATGATCGAGCGCCGCCATCGAACGCTCGGCACGGCGCGCGGCGACCTCGATACGTTTGGCATCGCAGATTTCAGTCAGCTTGTCGGTCATCGGCAGGCCTCTATCCAGCGGTCGAGCAGGGAGGAGGCAAGGCCCGCGTCGATAGCATCGGCAGCCATGCCCGCACCGCCGCGCCAGTCCGCAGCCTCGCCAGCGACGATGAGCGCGGCCGCGCTGTTGAGCAGGACTGCATTGCGATAGGCCCCCGCTTCCCCGCGCAGCATATGCCGCAGGGCAGCCGCGTTGTAATCGGCCTCGCCGCCGCGCAATTCGTCGAGCGGATGGCTGAGCAGGCCAGCGTCTTCCGGCGACACGCGATCAGGGATGCCGGGAAGCCCGATCGTGGCAACGCGCGTTGCGCCGTCCACCGAAATCTCGTCCAGACCTTCCTCGCCGGAGACCACCATCGCCGTGTCGGTGCCCAGCAGAGCCATCGCCTCGGCATAGACCGGCACGAAATCGGGATGCGCCACGCCGACGAGCTGGCGGGTAACACCTGCGGGATTGGCAAGCGGACCGATCAGGTTGAACACCGTGCGACTTCCGATCTTCCTGCGGATCGGCATGACGTGGCGCATGGCCGGGTGGTGCGCCTGCGCAAACAGGAAAGCGATGCCGATCTCGGCCAACGTCTGCTCCGCCCGTGCGCTGGCCACCTCAATGTCGATGCCAAGAGCTTCAAGCGTGTCGGCCGCGCCTGCCTTGCTCGACGCCGCACGGTTACCGTGCTTGGCAACCGGCACGCCGCAGGCTGCGACGACGATGGCCGTCGCTGTCGAGACGTTGAGACTGTGCTGGCCGTCTCCTCCGGTACCGCACACGTCGATGGCGCTGGCGGGTGCGACAACCCGCGTCATCCGCTCACGCATGGCTTGCGCGGCCCCGGCAATATCTTCAGCAGTCTCGCCCTTGTCGGCCAGAGCGATCAGCGCCTGTTCGATCTCGGCCTCGGCCATCAGGCCGTCGAGCATCCGGGCAAACAAGGCGTGCGCCGCTTCCATCGCTTCGTTCACGCCGCGCGGGCCTTCGGCTCCAGTCCACAGGTGCGCATGAAATTAGCGAGCAGGTCGTGGCCGTGTTCAGTCGCGATGGACTCGGGATGGAACTGCACGCCGTGGATCGGCAGGCTCTCGTGGCGGAAGCCCATGACATGCGTGTCGTCGGACGTGGCATTGACCTTCAGCGCAGCGGGAATGTCGTCGACGATCAGCGAATGATAGCGAGTCGCGGTGAAGGGTGAGGGCACGCCTGCGAACACGCCCGTTCCGTCATGGGTGACCGGCGAAGTCTTGCCATGCATCAGGCCACCACGCCTCACCACGCCGCCGAAATGCTGGCCAATTGCCTGATGACCGAGGCAAACGCCGAGTAACGGCTTGCCCGCATCTGCGCAGGCGGCGACGAGATCGAGGCTGATCCCGGCCTCGTTGGGCGTGCAGGGGCCGGGTGAGATCAGGAAGCCGCTCGCCCCGCTCGACAGGGCCTGTCCCGCCGAAATCGCATCGTTGCGCACGACATCGACCTTCGCACCCAGTTCCATCAGGTAATGGACCAGGTTCCAGGTGAAGCTGTCGTAGTTGTCGATAACGAGAATCATGGGATGCGCTTCGGACATTTGCCGGTCTGGATCAAGCGCGATTGCGGCACCGAACGGGACAGCGCTTTCAGATCGGCGTGGGAGTTGACTTGCCATCAGCTCTTGTGGTGAAGAACTTTCCGTAACGTTGGAGCTAGCCGGGGGGAAACGTTGCCTTTCTCACATGTTATTACAGAGGAAACGGAAAAGCCGCTCGAAGATATCTATTCTGTCGCGCCTCCCGGTTCGATCCACAAATTGGCCGCTTTAAGACGGAAATCTCTCCCTCAACTCAAGCAGGTCATATCCCGTATAGAGAGCGAGACTGGCTTGCCCAGCGAGTTCAACGAGAAACGCAACAGAGTCGCCAAGAGCAAAACCGAAAGGCCTGTCACCCTGGAGAGATATCCATGGATGACCCTGGCACATCTACGCGACTACCTTCGCTTCCGCACACGGCTCCGCTCGCTCGCCAATTTCATCGATGTGTTTACTGTCTTTGCAAAACTTCAGGAAGAAGGTCGTATTTCAATCGTCAAGGTGGATACGGCCAAGCTTCTCTCGCCTGGCGAATTTGGCTGGCGTATGATCGCCACCGACATTCGTCTCGATTCCGGTCTTCTCGTCGAACATTACATGACTTTTGGCGATCTGATCGCCATGAACGAGGACTGGCTTCACAAGGTCTACGAGCGATGGCGCGACAAGGTCGTCACGAATTTTGGCGATGCTCGATCGCGTCGCCGGGACGCGGAATTTTCGTGCGCGGGCTATCGAGAAGTTTTTGTCGAAAGAGTGCTTGGCTCTGTCGCCGACGGATCACCAGTTGCGTCGCCACGCGAACTCTCGCGAAAAGAACTGGTACGCGTGGTAACAGAGCATCTTGACCTATGAGGCCAACGATGTTTTTTCGCCGTGGTGTACGAGAAACATGTTTCGCGTGGCGCGACGGCGAGTTCCGGTATCAATGGTGGCCTTCGCTTTTTCCGATTTTAATATAAGCTGCGTAATTTCATCGAAAGAGCAATCGTCACGGCGAATGCGGTCCGCAAATTTCCTGGAATACTCAAGGCCAACTCGAACGGTACGATCAATGTCTTGACGGTTGCCCTTTGCAGCGTCCCTCATGCTCGCCAGATCCGGAAAAATCGTAAAGTCCGCCTCAAGATCGCTCACGTCGGGATATTCCACGAAAATCGCCTTCCGCTCGAACTCGACAACCAGGGGAATATCGAGCCCCGCGCCGGGGTCGTAGATAAAGGCTGCTTTTCGAGGCTGGCTGAGTGCGTACACGATCCATGGCTCCTTAATACGCCCCTATATGGGAGCACAACCTAAATATTCTAAGTCGGGTTGCCGTGCGTCAACGCCCGCAACCACGAAATGCCCGCATTTTTCATTGCCCGTAGCCCAACTCGCCCGCAACGCGCACCGCCTCGCGGGCCGCAGCAAACAGGGCGTTGGACTTGGCCATGCATTCGGCATGTTCATAGTCCGGATCGGAATCGGCGACGATGCCAGCGCCTGCCTGAACGTGCATCACGCCGTCCTTCACCACGGCAGTGCGCAGCACGATGCAGCTATCGACCGATCCATCTGGCGCGAAATAGCCGACGCCGCCTGCGTAGGCGCCGCGCGTTTCCGGTTCCAGTTCCGCGATGATCTCGCAGGCCCGCACTTTTGGCGCACCGCTGACCGTGCCCGCAGGAAAGCCGGCAAACACCGCATCGATCGAGTCGTGATTTGCGGTATCGAGCCTGCCGACAACGTTCGAGACAATGTGCATGACATGGCTGTAGCGCTCGATCGTGTAGCTCTCGGTGACGCGCACCGTATCCGCCGCGGCGACCCGCCCAACGTCGTTGCGCCCCAGATCGAGCAGCATCAGGTGCTCGGCGCGTTCCTTGGGATCGGCGAGCAGGCTGGCTTCGTTAGCCTTGTCCTCATCCGGTGTCGCGCCGCGCGGACGGGTTCCCGCAATCGGCCGGATCGTCACTTCGCCGTCGCGGACCCGCACGAGAATTTCGGGACTCGATCCGACCACAGCAAAGCCGGGAAGGTCGAGGAAATAGAGGAACGGCGAGGGGTTCACCCGCCGCAGTGCCCGGTAGAGTGCCAGCGGCGGCAATTCGAACGGGCATTTGAAACGCTGAGCGAGCACGACCTGGAAGATGTCTCCTGCCTCTATGTAGTCCTTGGCGCGCAGGACCATCGCCTTGTAATCGTCTGCCGCCATGACCGATTGCCGCTCCGGCTCGGGCAACTGGACGGGAGCAGGCGCGGTCGGAGCCGGGGATGCAAGTCGACGCAGCGTCTCGTCGATGCGTTCCTGCGCTTCGGTCAGCGTGCTTTCGGCATCGCGGTCCGATGGCCAGACGGGAGCGACGCAGAACAGCTCGTCGGTCAGCCCGTCGAAGACGAGAATGACCGTGGGACGGACGAACAGCATGTCGGGCAGGCCAAGCGCGCTGTCAGGGGCGCGCGGCAGCTTTTCGACAAGGCCGATCGTCTCGTAGCCGAAATAGCCGACGAGACAGGCGAGGGCGCGCGGCAATTCTTCCGGCACGTCGATCCGGCACGAGGCGACCAGCGAGCGCAATTCGTCGAGACTGCCGCCCGGCATGGCCGAAAAGGCAGAACGATCGCCTTTCCACTCGCGGTTGATCTCGCAAGCATTGCCCTTGGCGCGGAACACCAGATCGGGGTCGAGACCGATCAGGCTGTAGCGCCCGCGCACCTCGCCGCCCTCGACGGATTCGAGCAGAAAATCGCCTCGCCCCGGCTCGAACAGTTTGAGGGCCGCGCCAACCGGCGTCTCGGTATCGGCGATGAGGCGTGTCCAGACGAGCGCCGGCTTGCCTTGCGCAAGCAGGTCTGCGGCCGCCTCGCGGATCGTATCGCGATTGTCACTCATTACGATCCCGGTCAGCTTTCGCCGGCGAGCTTGTCGCGCACCGCCTTGATCGCAGCGGGGTTGCGCTCCACGCCAACCTCGTTGCGGATCGCACGGCCCAAGGCATCGGAATATTCATTGCCGAGCATGGCGCCGAGCTGGCCGCGCGAGGCCTCGATGACCTTGTCGCCTTCCTCGACCTTGCCCGGCTCGATGGTCTTGAGCGAAACGACGAACCAGGCCTGCTTGTTGGGTGCCGGCTGAACCTTCACGGTGCCCTTGGCCATGTTGAACATGAGGGCAATCGGAGGCGGAACCTGCCTGTGCTGTTGCTGCAGGCGGGCCAGTTCGGGACGGGTCATCCTGACGTTCTGTACCGGGGGCAGGCGACGGCCGAGCGCGCTCAGCGCCTGTGCCATGGTCTTGCCCTTGGCCATCTCGGCCTGGACCTGCTTGGCCGATTCACGCGCCTTTACCGAAGACTTGCTGACGATCAGCGCGGCCTTGACGTCGTCCCTGATTTCCTTGAGCGGCGCGGCGGCTGACTCGGCAATTTCGGTCACGTCGTAGATCATGAAAGTCTTGCCGCGTTCCACCTCGGCCAGTTGCGGCTCTTCGGTTTCCATCGCGAAGGCAGTCTGCAGGGCAGGCTGAAGCTCTTTCGGCGCCTGCGCTCCCGGCTTGAGGTAGACGCCGCCATTGGCCGTCAGTGGATCGGTGGTCACGACCTTTGCACCAAGACGCTCGGCTACCTCGACGAGACTGCCGCCGTCATCCAGTTCATTCTCGATCTTTTCGAGCGCATCGGTGATCGCAGCGCGGTCTTTTTCCGCCGCAACGGCAGTCGTCAGTTCGCCGCGCACCTGATCGAGCGTGCGCGCAGGACGCTCGTCGATCGATTCGACCCGCGCAACATGCCAGCCAAGGTCACTGCGCGCCGGAGCCGCGAGTTGACCGCGCGCGGTCGCGAATACCGCATTAGCGAGTGCTGCGGAGTACTGGCTCGTCATTTCCTGCTTGGAGAGCGGTTCGAGCTTGCTGGCCTCAAGCCCCTTGGCCTTGGCGCTTGCTTCAAGCGACTTGCCACTTGCGACTTCCGCCGCGACCGCTTTCGCCGCAGCTTCGGTGGGAACGATCAGCTGCAGGATGCTGCGCTTCTCGCTTGCCGCGTACTGGGCGGCATTGGCCTTGTAGCGCGCCGCGATTTCGGCCTCGGTCGGAGCCGGTGCCTTGGCGAGGCTGGAAACGTCGAACACGGCGTAGCGGATCTTGCGGCGCTCGGGCCGGATGAAATCGCTTTTGTTCTTGGCGTAATAGTCGGCGATTTCCTTGTCGGTCGGCTCCTTTTCGGAGCGGAACAGCAGGCTCGGCAGGATCGCGATCTCGCCGATGCGGGTTTCGCCGAGCAGCGCGGCATAGCGAACTGCCAGCTTGCGGGGCATCTGTGCCCCCACCGAAGCAGGAACCATGATCTGCCGGGCGATCAAACCCTGGGCGATATCGTCGCGCAGCAGGGCGTCACTGATGCCCTGCTGCTGAAGGGCCTGGCGGAAGAGCGTCTCGTTGAACTTGCCATCCGCGCCCTTGAACGCCTGAATCTTGGAGATTTCGCTGTCGATCAGGCGGTCGCTGGCAATAATCCCGTGCTCGCGACCGAAACCGGCAATAGCTAGTCTGTTGATGAGATCGTTGAGCACGCCATCCAGACCGTCGTTGGCGATGAACGCCTTCATCGACATGGTCGGATCTTCCTGCTTCACACGATCCAGCGCGGATGTGGCTGTCTGGCTGAGAGTGGAGGTGTCGATGCGTTCCTTGCCGACCGTCGCGACGCTGTCGCCGCCGGCAACCCCGCCGAAGCTCTTGACGTTGGAAACGTCGCCGCTGGCAAAGGCAAAGGCGATCAGGATCAGGAAGCCGATGGCGATTGCTGCGCCGACCTTGGAAGTCATGAATGATCTGAAGGAATTCATTGCGCCTGCGCCATTTTCTTAGGGATAGTCCGGTTTCGGCGCTTCATAGCGCCGTTTGGCCCGCCGCTTTAGTGGCCAAAGAGCCACACCGCAATGCTTGCTCAACGAAGTGGTAACGATTCCGGGCAATGCAGCTTTGACAACGCATGGCGCTCTGGCCTAGCAGCCCCCTCGGCATGAAAAGGGGGGGTCGGTCAAGGACTCGCCCGCTTCTAAGGAATACGCATGAGTTCGCCTTATATCGTCGGCAACTGGAAGATGAATGGCCTGCGCTCGACGCTCGCCGAGGCGCGCGCGATCGATCGCGCTGCGGCCCGCTATCCGAAGGTCGAACTGGCGCTTGCGCCCCCTGCGACCCTGATCAGCCGCATGCATGACGTCGTCAACGCCATCGGGATTGGCGGTCAGGATTGCCATGTCGAGGACAGCGGCGCTTTCACCGGGGATATCTCGGCGGCCATGCTCAAGGATGCTGGGGCGCAGTTCGCGATCGTCGGCCATTCGGAACGGCGCGCTGCCTATGGCGAAAGCGATGCGACGGTGCGGGCCAAGGCACAGTCCGCACTCGATGCGGGTCTTACCGTGATCGTCTGCGTAGGCGAGACCGAGGCGCAGCGCGATGCCGGCGATGCAGAGAAAGTCGTTACCTCCCAGGTCGCCGCTTCGATCCCGCAAGGCGAGGACGTCGCTCCGCGCGTCACGCTGGCCTACGAACCCGTCTGGGCCATCGGCACGGGCCGCGTTCCGTCCGTCGACGACGTCGCGGCCATGCATCGCGCAATCCGCGCGACGCTCGAGAGCGCATATGGCGCGGCGGGCAAGACCGTGCGAATCCTCTATGGCGGCTCGGTCAAGCCGGACAATGCAGCCGAACTTCTTGGCGCTGACGAAGTCGGCGGGGCTCTTGTCGGCGGCGCCAGTCTTACGGCGGAAAGCTTCATCGGCATCGTCGAAGCGGTGTCGCCCGCGCAGGAAGACTGACAGGAAACCGGGCCAGCTTGCACTAACCGCGCGCAGCGCCTATCTGCGCGCCATCGCACCGCCAGTTGAAGGCAGATCCGGACCCATGTCGCTATTCCTGTTCCTTACCGTCGTTCAGGCACTCGTCGCCGCCGCACTAGTCGGCGTGATCCTGATTCAGCGGTCCGAAGGTGGCGGCCTTGGCGTGGGTGGAAGCCCGTCCGGCCTCATGTCCGCTCGCGGCGCAGCCGACTTCCTGACTCGCTCCACGGCAATACTTGCCACGGCCTTCGTTATCCTGAGCATCGTGCTGGCTGCACTCGCAGTCGACGTGACGGGCGGCCGCGAAATCGACACGACGCTGGAGCGCGGCGGAGCGGCTCCGGCAAAGCAGACAGCACCCGCCGATCCACTTGGCGGCGCTGCCGGCGATACTGCTGCACCTGCCGAACCAGCGACTCCAGCTCCGGCTGACGATCCGCTCGCTGGCGCTGCGGG
Source organism: Novosphingobium sp. (assembly GCA_020446505.1). GTDB lineage: Bacteria > Pseudomonadota > Alphaproteobacteria > Sphingomonadales > Sphingomonadaceae > Novosphingobium. Next base: position 15,211 of record JAGREN010000123.1, read on the forward strand.
ACAATAATCCCGAAAAAAATCATCGAGCACCTGTGGATTTGGCAATACGGCGCTTGCCCCCGGTAGCCGACTCGCTCTAAGCCGCTCTTCCCATGGCGCGGTTCATTTTCATCACCGGCGGCGTGGTTTCTTCGCTCGGAAAAGGCCTCATGGCGGCAAGTCTTGCAGCCCTGCTGCAAGCGCGAGGATACCGCGTGCGTATCCGCAAGTTCGATCCCTATCTGAACGTCGATCCGGGCACGATGAGTCCGTATCAGCACGGAGAGGTCTACGTTACCGATGACGGGGCGGAGACCGACCTCGGCCACTACGAGCGTTTCACCGGCGTCTCCGCGCGGCAGGCCGATAACGTCACCTCCGGTCGAATCTATCGCGACATCATTACGCGCGAGCGGCGAGGGGACTATCTGGGCGCAACGGTCCAGGTCGTCCCGCATGTAACCGATGCGATCAAGCAATTCGCAAAGGCCGACACCGAAGATCTCGACTTCGTGCTGTGCGAGATCGGCGGCACGGTTGGCG
>JAGREN010000124.1 GCA_020446505.1 Novosphingobium sp.
CCAGCCACACGTTCTCGTTCCAGGTATTGACGATGCCTTCGAGGCTGTCGTCGACCGAGTTCAGGTAGCACGAGATCGGCAGGCCGCGCCCGGTGCCGCCGTTCGAAAGCACCGGCGTCGCCGGCATGAACCACAGGCGCGACACATAGTCGTAGAGCCGCTGGGCATGATCCTGATCGTCGGCATAGGCATCGGCCACGCGCGCGAACAGATCCTGATAGGTCTCGTTCGGCAGCAGGTAGCGGTCGTCGAGCGTTTCCTTGCCGAAATCGGTGAGCAGCTCGTCTCGCGACGGATCGGTCACGATCGCGAAGCGGCGGTCGTGAATCGTCTTGGAATCGTCCTTGCGCGCCTTGGCCGCAGCTTCGGGCACATTGGCGAGCACACTCGCGGCAAGCGCATCGGCTGCTGCTGTCACGAGCGCATCGGATCCGGTATCGCTTCTGTCGGTCATGGCCACGGCTGGCCTTTCGCTATCCTCGGTTTCGGATGGTGGGGCGGAAGATACATCATTGATATGGGTATTGTCGTCGCTCAATTCAGCCCCGGCTCCTGCGCCGCGGTCATCCCGGAAATCCATGCCAAAACCCCCAATTTCACCTCTCGATGGTGAGCAATCTCCCCCGCCTTCAGGCACACGCAAGGCGGCCCGGACACCAGGATCATCCCTCTTCGAAGTAACAGTGGCAAACCACCACAACTAGTGGCCCGCGCCCCGCCATTCACCATCTGTTGTGGGTTTGAATCATTCCTGCCGATCTTTGTCAACGGAGCGTTAATTGGCGATTCATGCACACAACGCGTGAAAGTGCGCCGCAAAGCCGCGCCATGACTCGATAATTTCCACATCAAAAGTTTTGCCGCCGAATTCGAATCATTTCGGCGGGAATTTCCGGCTGCGACGGCAGGGCGAATCGGCGGGGCTGGACCGACCGCCGTGACGTGGCGACGGCGCCCACGGTTCAACGAAGACTATGGCGCCGGGCGCGACCTATTTCTTCGAGCCGATACCCTTGAGGTATTCGACCCGGCCTGCCGCATAGTCGGGATTTAGGAACAGCGCCGAATTGGCCATGCGCTCGATATGGCGCGCACTGTCGCGCCCTACTTCCTCGCACAGTTCGATAGCGATCTTGGCAGCGCCCATCTGTTCGGGGTTCTGGCGCGTGAGGTGGCGGCAGAAGTCCATCACCTCGGCCTCGAACACCTCTTCGGGCCAGACTTCATGGACGAGGCCGATCTGCAACGCGCGCTGCGCATCGATCGGCTTGTTGGCCATGATCATCCAGCGCGCCCAGTGCGCGCCGCAATAGCGGGTGAGCCGCGAAACGCCGTTCGACGCCGGGAGCGAACCGAACTTGCCCTCGGGGAAAGCATATTCCGCATTCTCCGAAGCAAGGCGGAAATCGCACGACAGCGAAATCTCCAGACCGCCGCCCATGCACATCGCATGGTGCGCGACAACGATAGGCTTTTCGACATGCTCCATTTCGTCGAGGATATACTGCATGTTGCGCTGAAGCCGGTGCATCTCGCGTACGGCAGTCGCCGTGTCGCCCGTCGCATCGGCTTTCTGCGTCACATCCTCGAACTGGTCGATGCCCGAACAGAAATAGCGCCCCGTTGAATTGAGCAGCATGACCTTCAGATGCGGCTCGTCGCGGAGGCGAAGCACGGCAGCGCCGAGCCGGTCGAACAGGTCGGTGGTCAGGGCATTGAGCTTGGCCGGACGGTTCATCGTGCAGACGAGCACGCCGTCTTCCTCGCGGACCAGCAGGTGGGGTTCGTCACTCATCGTCTTTTTCCCCTCAACCGCGCGAACGCGGCAGGCCGAGCGCGCGCTCGGCAATCATCGAACGGTGCACCTCGCTGGTGCCGGCCCAGATCGTGCTGGCGTGGGAGAAACGGTAGGCAAGGTTCACCACTTCGGCCGGTCCCTTGCGCTTCGAGAGCGACAGCGGCGCTGTGAGATCGAGTAGATCGCTTGCATCCTCGAGGTAACGGTCGGTGGTCCACATTTTCGCCATCGGCCCGGCTGCGGGAAGGTTCTTGCCTTCGCGCGAGGACCACAGCGAGCGCAGGCCGAGCATCTCGCCCGCCAGCACATTCGCCTTGGCCCGCGCCAGACGGATCTGCGCATATTCCTGGTCGATCAGTTTGCCACTGCCGGTTTCGATCTGGCGGCACAGCTCGGTCGCCGCTTCCAGGTTGACGCCCTGCTCGTCCGCGAAGCCGCCGCCGTGTTCGAGCGCCAGCGCGGCGCTCATCGTCACGACGCCCTTGTCGACCTCGCCCAGCCGGTACTTGTCCGGAATCTGCACGGCATCGTAGAAGGTGATGTTGGTCCGCTCGTCCTGGAAGGTATAGACCGGCTGGACGGTAATCCCTTCGGATTTCAGCGGGACGATGAACATCGTCAGCCCCTTGTGCTTGGGCACGTCGGGATTGGTCCGGGTCAGCATCAGCACATAGTCGGAAATGTTCGCGCCGCTGGTGAACATCTTGGTGCCGTCGATGCGCCAGCCATTGCCGTCGGGCACGGCCTTGGTCTGGGCAGCGAAGACGTCGGAGCCGGAACCCGGCTCGGAATAGCCGAGCGAACAGATCGCATCGCCTGCCAGTATCGGTTCGAGCACTTCCTTCTTGCACTCGTCGCTGCCGAACTGATCGATCATGGCGGCGACAAGGATCGTCGTGCCCTTGGCATGGGAGGACCAGTTGTATTTCGCCCAGACCTTGCTCGCGGCATGGCTGGCATAGGCAGAAGCGCCGCGACCGCCCTTGTCCGTGGGCAGTTCGGGGTAGAGCAGCCCTGCCTCGGCCATCTTCTTGTGAACGCCGCGGTCGAACCCGTCGAACGAATGATGGGCCTTGGCGCGCAGTTCGGGCGTCAGCGTCTCATCGAAGAACTGATCGACTTCGGCGGCAAGAGCTTCGGCTTCCTCGCCGAGGTCGAAATCGAATTCCACCGCGCCGACGTCGGGCAGGACCGTCTCCTCCCCGGAATAGAGCCGCCGCCCGGCCAGGGCGAGCAGCCGCTGCGGATCGCCCAGCGTGAGCGGCAGCGCCTTGGCGCGCAGGTTGTAGAGGTAGATGTCGTATTCGGTGGTGAGGCCATAGCCGCCGAAGGTGCGCAGGCTCTGGATCACCGCCTTGCTGGCAGCGTTGGCATTGAACCACAGCGCCAGCGGGATCTTGTAGCCGACCGCATCGCCGGCAGCGATCTCGTGGAGAATCTTCCAGACCAGCAGGTTGCCGCCCTCGATCGAACTGATGAATTCGGCAAGCGGGTGCGACATGGCCTGATAGGTGCCGATGGGCACGCCGAACGCCTTGCGTTCGCAGGCATAGTCGGCAGCGAGCTTGACCGCCTGGCGCGCCAGCCCGTTGAGCTGGGCCGCCATCAGCAGCTGCCATTCCTCCAGCGCGGCGGCCATCGCGTCAGTCGCCGGCCTGCCCGAGCCGAGAACGGTCTGCGACGCAGCGCCGAGGTCGATCTCGGCAAGGCCGTTGTCGGCGAGCGTCTCTTCCGCCTTGCGGTCCGCGTCGCCCAGCGAGACGAGCACCACGTCCTCGCCCCTGCGCGCCACGACACAATCGGCGTTCGCACCGCCTGCCACCCATTGCACCGGGCGTGTGGCCACGTCGTGGTGGGCGACAGTCGCAACCTGCGCGCCGCTCGTCACCTCTTCGAGGGCAGCGCCGCCAAGCTGGCCAATGACCCGAGCGGCCACGATCGCTTCGGCGACCGGCCCCGATGCGAGCGTGCGGCCCGCCTCTTCACAGACCAGTGCGGCATCTAGCGCGCCGAGGCCAAGACCGCCCGCGTGTTCGGGCACGCGCATGGCGAAGGTGCCAAGCTCGGCCAGCCCTTCCCACAAGGCGCGGTCGAAGCCCTCCGCCTTTCGCACCCGTTCCATGCTCGAATGCTCGTCGAGAAAGCGCGCGAACGTATCGCGCAGCATCTGCTGGTCGTCCTTGAGCGAGAGATCCATGCCTTTAGCGTCCTCCTGAATGCCTTTGCCGGGCGGTAAAGCATCATGCCCTGTGCAATTCAATCGCCTTGAAACATGGCCATGCGGGTTGAAACCGCGCGGTCGCCACGTAATCTGCGGCACCGCAAGACAGCGAGGAGTGCAAGGACGTGATCAATATCATCGGCGCGATACTGAGTGGGCTCATCGTCGGGGCTCTCGCCCGGTGGTTCTATCCCGGCGCTGTCGAGATGGGCTGGCTGGCGACAATCGCGCTTGGCATCGGCGGCTCGCTGCTGGCAGGCCTCATTACCTCTCGCGGCGCGAGGGAGTTTAACCGTGCCGGGTGCCTCGCCTCGCTGCTTGGCGCGATGGCGCTGATCTTCATCGGGCGCATGCTCGGGATAGGGTGATGGCCGGCGGGTTCGTCGCGATCTACCGCTGGCGAGTCGCGCCGGAACACGAACGGGCGTTTCGCGATGTCTGGGCAGAGGTGACGCAAGCTGCCCGCGCCCAGGGTGGCTACGGCTCGTGCCTTGGCCGAACGCCGGACGGCACATTCGTCGCCGTCGCGCCGTGGCAGGACCGGCAGGCACGCGAACAGGCCTTCGCGGCAATCGGCGAAGGGCCGCAATGGCCGCCAGTCGAACGGCTCGAACCCATCGAGATCGAGGTCGAGCAGGACCTGTGGGTCGCCAGCCCCTTCACGAAGAGCGCCTGATGGACTCGCGCGCCGCGCTCTGCCGGACATTCTCGCGCCCCATCGTCACGCGCTCGCTGGTGGTGGCACTGATCGTCGGCACCGTGCTCAACGCGATCAACCAGGGGCCGGAACTGTGGCGTGGCGAGCCAGTCGTCGTGTGGAAACTGGCGCTGACCTTCTGCGTGCCGTTCTGCGTCGCCAGCTTCGGCGCATGGTCGGCGTTGCGGTCAGGCTGACGCGGCTGCGGCCTCCGCCTCGATCTCGCGTTCGATAGCGTCCATCCTGCGCCGCAGCACGGGGCGCAGACCAAGCAGCAGCACCACGCCTGCGAGTGCGAACAAGCTGTTGCCGAACCAGAACTGCCAGCCGGCCAGACTTTCATAGAAGCGGGCAAAGAAGCCGCCTCCGACTCCGCTGGCAAAGGCCGTGAGGTAGACCGCCGCCATCATGAAGGCGTTGACCTTGGCAGGCGCGCGACGCGAAACGAAGGCGAGCATGGTCGGCCAGGCAGCGATGAAGCCGACGCCAAGCAGAATGGCGGTCAGCAAGGGAACCATCACTGGCACCTGCCCTGCCGGAAAAAACCAGTCGCCCCATGCCATCACCACGCTCGACAGGAAGAACAGGAACGCGCCCAGGGCGATCCTCGAAAAGTCGTCGACCTTGCCGCCACGCGCTTCACGCCGCTGGTAAAGCCACATCAGGAGCGGAACCGAGAGGATCGAGACCAGCGGTTCGACCGATGCGATCCACGCCACTGGCAGCGGACCGAAGGGAGTGGACAGGTCCACTTTCTGATCGATCCAGATCATCCCGGCATTGGCGTTCTGGTCGTAGGCGAGGAAAGGAACGATGAACAGCAGCAGCATGAAGACCACCATGCCGAGCATGCGCTTCTCCGCGCCCGTCAGCGGCGCAACGTGTTCCTTTGCAGCGAGCGGCGTGTCGTCGGCAAAGTCACGCAGGCCCGCGACGTAGACCAGCGCCGCGAGCACCATCATCGCGCCTGCAAGGCCGAAACCGGCGTGCCAGCCCCAGATCTGGGCCACCAGTCCGCATGCCAGCGGGCCGGCGACCGCGCCGATATTGATGCCGGTGCTGAAAATGGTGAAGCCGTTGGAGCGGCGCGTTTCCTCGTGCGGCGGATAAAGATGGCCGACCTGCGCGGCGATATTGCCTTTGAGGCAGCCGGAGCCAAGGATCAGTAGGAGCAGCGCCAGCAGGAAGCTCTCCTCCAGCACCATCGCCGCATGGCCTGCCGTCATCAGCGCGATGCCGATCATCACGGTCTTCTTCGCGCCGAGCCAGCGGTCCGCCAGCAGGCCGCCGATCAACGGCGTGAGATAGACGAGACCAGCGTAGAATCCGAAAGTCTGGCTCGCCAGTTGCTGCGTCGACATGGGGCCGAACATGCCTTCGAGCAGGGAGCGATAGGCACCCATGCCGCCCACGTTCTCGATGTGGCCCGGCAGCAGCAGTTCCTTGACCATGTAGAGCACGAGCAGCGCGCGCATCCCGTAAAACGAGAACCGCTCCCACGTTTCGGTAAAGGCGAGGAACAGCAGGCCGCGCGGATGGCCGAGCAGCTCCCTTGCATCAGAGCCGCCAATCGCAGCCGGTGCGCTTGCCATATGATTGCCCCCTGTCGCCCCTGATAGAGCAGGCGAGGAAGGTCCGCCCTAAACGCGCGGTTGGCAAGCGGAATCGCGGATCAGCGCGGCACCAGCACCGTATCCCTGGCCTCCGGCAAGAGGTCGGGATAGTCGAGCGTGTAGTGCAGGCCGCGGCTTTCCTTGCGCTTGAGGGCGCTGCGCACGATCAGGTCCGCCGACTGCAGCAGGTTGCGCAGTTCGATGAGGTCGGTGCCGACGCGGAAGTGCCGGTAATATTCGGTGATCTCTTCCTCGAGCAGGCGGATGCGGTGCTGCGCGCGCTCCAGCCGCTTGGTGGTCCGCACGATGCCGACATAGTTCCACATGAAGCGCCGGATCTCGGTCCAGTTCTGCTTGATAACGACCGCCTCGTCGGAATCCTCGACCCGGCTGGAGTCCCACAACATAACCGGCGGCGGATCATCGAATTCGTCCCACCTGGCGAGAATGTCGGCGGCTGCCGCTTCGCCGAAGACGAAGCATTCGAGCAGGGAATTGGAAGCAAGCCGGTTCGCGCCGTGCAGGCCGCTCTCGGTGCATTCGCCCGCAGCATAGAGGCCGGGCAGGTCGGTGCGACCGGCAAGGTCGATCATCACCCCGCCGCAGGTGTAATGCTGCGCTGGCACCACCGGGATCGGCTCGCGGGTCATGTCGATGCCGAGGCCGAGCAGCTTCTCGTTGATGTTGGGGAAATGCTCGCGCACGAACTCGGCGGGCTGGTGGCTGATGTCGAGATGGACGTAGTCGAGGCCGTACCGCTTGATCTGGTCGTCGATGGCGCGGGCGACGACGTCGCGCGGGGCAAGCTCCAGCCGCTCGTCGTATTTCGCCATGAAGCGTTCGCCCGTTTCCGGGTGCTTGAGGTGTCCGCCCTCGCCGCGCACGGCCTCGGTAATGAGGAAGTTCTTGACCTCGAGGTTGTAGAGGCAGGTCGGGTGGAACTGCATCATTTCCATGTTGCCGACCCGCGCGCCCGCGCGCCAGGCCATGGCGATGCCGTCTCCGGTCGCGCCGCGCGGCGCGGTACTGAACTGGTAGACGCGGCCCGCCCCGCCGGTGGCGAGGATGGTGGCGCGTGCGGTATGGGCTTCGACCGATCCGGTCGCCTCATCGAGCGCGTAGACGCCCCAGACCCGGCCCGAGCCCGAGTACTTCTCCTCGTGCTTGCCGGTAATCAGGTCGATCGCCGCGCGTCCGGGCAGCAGCGTGATGTTGGGATTGGCCTCGGCTGCCTGAAGCAGGGCAGACTGCACCGCCCAGCCAGTCGCGTCGTTGACGTGGACGATGCGGCGGTGCGAATGGCCGCCTTCACGCGTGAGGTGAAGTTCGCCCTCCTCGGTGTTGAACGGCACGCCGAGCTGTACCAGCCGGTCGATGGCATGAGGCGCCCGCTCGATCACATATTCGACCGTCTCCAGCCGGTTCAGGCCCGCGCCCGCAATCATCGTATCGCGGATATGGTCCTCGAAGGTGTCGCCCGCGTCGAGGACCGCCGCAATGCCGCCCTGCGCCCAGGCAGTCGAGCCGCCGGTGAGCGAGCCTTTCGCCAGCACCAGCACCTTGACCTTTTCGGCGAGCGCCAGCGCGGCGGTCAGCCCCGCCGCGCCCGAGCCGACCACGATCACGTCGTGCAGCATTTGGGGGCTTGCCTGTGTCATGGCGCTGTCATGGCGGGCAAGCGGCCGCGCCGCAAGCATTTGCGAAATTGCGGGTATTACTTACCGCTCGGCCGAAGCAGTCTGACTATCCGTCGTCAGCGAGACGAACACGTCCTCAAGGTCCGCTTCGCGCGTGGTCACGTCCTCGATGGCATAGCCATGTTGCTGCATCAGCGCGAGCACCTGTCCGGCGCTCGAACGGTCGCGATTGTAGGTGACTTCCAGCGTGCGCGGGGCGATCACCTCGGCCTTGAGGAAAGCCTCTTCCATCGGCGGTCCAGCCAGATCCTTGTCGAGCGTGATCCGAACGATCTTCTCGCGCGCCATGCCGACGAGTTCTGCGGTCGGCTTGTCGGCGATAAGCTGGCCGTGGTTGATGATGGCGATGCGTTCGCACAGTTCCTCGGCCTCTTCGAGGTAGTGCGTGGTCAGCACGATGGTGACGCCGCGCGCGTTCATCTCGCGCACCAGTTCCCATAGCTGACGGCGCAGTTCGACGTCGACGCCCGCAGTCGGCTCGTCGAGCACCAGCACTGGCGGCGCGTGGACCAGCGCCTTGGCGATCAGCAGGCGGCGCTTCATGCCACCCGACAGCGTGCGCGAATAGGCCCGCGCCTTGTCCTCCAGATGGACCGCCCGCAGCAGGTCCATCGAGCGGCGCAGTTCCTTGCGCACGCCATAGAGGCCCGCCTGGTTTTCCAGCACCTCGAACGGCGTGAAGAACGGATCGAACACGATCTCCTGCGGCACGATACCGATCGACCGCTTGGCATTGCGCATGTCGCGGTCGATATCAAAGCCCCAGATCGAGACGGAGCCCGAGGTCTTCTTCACCATGCCGGCAAGGATGTTGATGAGCGTTGATTTGCCCGCGCCATTGGGGCCGAGCAGGCCGAATACGCCGCCTTCGGGCACGTCGAAACTGACCCCGCCGAGCGCGAGCTTGCCCTCGCCGCCCCCGTCCGGGGCATAGCGCTTGACGAGATCGCGGATCGCAATGGCGGGCTGCTCAGACATGCGCGTTCCTGTGGGGCAGGATCGCCTCGCGGTAAAGCCCCGACGGCATCGAGCCTGACCTAGCGGCGCGGCGAATAGCGAATGTCGGCCGTCCCGAACGCCCGCACCGGCATATAGAGTCCCTGCCCATAGGCCGTGATCTCGCCCGTCTCGAACCGGTCGATGCGGGTGCGGATCAGCAGCGATCCCTGACGCTTTTCGGCAAGGGCGCGGCGGATCTTGCCTTGCAGATCCTCCAGATCGACCGTGAAGTTCTGCGCCAGTGCATCCGCGATCGTCTCGGAAAACGAGAACTGCTCGGCCACCTTGACCAGCAGGTTGCCGCCGAAGGTGTCGGTCTTGCCCTTCACTTCGACATTGGTGAACTTGACCTGCGCCGAACCGGCCTCGGTCACGGGCGTGGCCGTGAGCCAGACCTTGCCTTTCGTCTTCTTGTCGGGCGCCTCAACCTGATGCGCGGCAATGTCGATACCGACGGCAATCCGTCCGCCTTCGGTGGCATAGACCTCGACTCCCGAGAACTCCGCCTTCACTTCGCCGAGAGCCGGAAGCGTGAAGGGTCGTTCCTGCCGTTTCTGCAAGGCGCGCAGGATCACTGGCTGGAGCTGGTCGTAATTGGCGATGACCGGCAGGAAGAATTCGAGGCCGCGTCCCTTCAGCCCCTTGCCCGGTGCCGGTAACGCGACCACTTTCGGTGGCTCCGGCTTTTCGCCCACGAAGGTCTCCGTCTTCGCCTCGAGCCCGAGATTGAGCGTGATCCTGTCGCCCCGGAACGAATAGCCGCCGTAGTGGACCTTGAGCGGGGTGAGCCGCATCCACACCGGCGGGTCCTTCTCGTTGAGCGACAGTACCGTGAAGCCGGATTGCCACAGGTCCGCGACCTGCGGACGCAGGCGCAGGTTCTGGAGTTCGCGCGGCAGTTCGCGCTCGAGCCGACGGACGATCGGCTGCAAGGCCTTGTCGGCCTGCTTGGTGAACTCGATGCGCTGGCCGAGGAAATCGATGCCCGGTTCGCGCGTCCAGTTGTAGCGCAGCTTCACAGTCGCGCGCGGCGACCAGTCCGAAGCAAGATCGAGCCGGATGCGCGCCTGCGCCATGGCCGAACCCGTCGCCGTCTCGTGCTTGATGATGCCGCCAACGTCGCGCGCCTGCACAATGGCGCGCAGCGGCACGTCGGCGACGATTTCCGATCCCTCGCCATGTAGACGGATCGCGGACCGCGTCACCTTGCCGACCACGCGGCAGCCGATCTTGGGGGCGAGCTTGATCCTCTGACCCAGCACTTTCACCCGCTGCGGCGGAACGCATCGTTCGAAACGCTGGTCGATCGACCACAGGGTTTGCGGCACCTCGCGCTCTACCACGCGGCGCAGGATCGCCGCGTCAGCCTCGACCGGAACGGCAACGAACGAGGATCCCGTGGGGACAGGTACCGGATCGGTCGCACGAGGCGGAGCGGGCAGAGGCGCGCTTTCCTGCTTGCAGCCCGCCAGCAGCATTGCCGCGGCGAGCAGCACCCGGAACCCGTTCTTGACCATGCGACCGCCCCTGCCTGTTACCCATCGCAAGCCATAACCTGCTTCGAAAAAATGCACCCCAAATTTGGCGGAATACTGCGACGCAACTCCATTCATCTATGCCAAAGAACGTTTCGCCGTTGAATTGTGTCAAAAATAAGGCTAGGACGAGCTTCGCTGCCCAGATCGGCAGTGACTTGCGGCTCTCCGGGCCGCTCACTTGGGAGAGCTTCATGCGATCCAGTCGAATCATCCCGACATCTCTGGTCTGCGCCAGCCTTGCGCTGGTCGCGGCCTGTTCCGAAGCGCCAGGCGACACGGAGGCGGCGAGTGCCGATAGCGCCGCCGAAGCGGTCGAGCAGGCGGTGCCCAGCGCTGCCGATCGAAGCGACGCCGGGGATGCACCGGGCTTCACCACCACTGCCGCGCCGGGCGTTGCATTCTCCTACAACTACGCCTTCAGCCTGCCCGGCGAGGCCATTTCCGACGTCCAGCACCGGCACGCGGCGGCCTGCGAGGAACTGGGCGCCGAGCGTTGCCAGGTCACCGGCATGGACTTCCGCAAGGACCAGTCCGGCTCGGTCAGCGCCCGCCTCGATTTCCTCGTCGCCCCGGAGATTGCCCATCGCTTCAGCAAGCAGGCGCTCGATACCGTGCGAGAGGCCGACGGCGAACTGGCCGACGCGCAGGTCGTCGGCGACAATGTCGGCGGCGAAATCGACGCCTCACAGGTGCGCAGCGCCGGAATGGAGGCCGAACTCGCCCGCATCGAAAAGCGGCTGGCAACGGCAGGGCTATCCACGCAGGAACGTTCGGCGCTGCTCGCCCGAGCCGACGAACTGCGCAGCTCGCTTCGCGGCGAGGCCGACAGCCGCATCGAGGGCGAGAAGCGGATCGCCACCACGCCGATGAGCTTCAGCTATGCGAGCGAAGGCCTGTTCGCCACGAGCAAGGATCCGCTCGGCAAGGCAGCGTCCAGCTCGCTCGACTCGATGGAGCAGATGCTGGCCGTATTGCTGACTCTCGCCGGTCTCCTCCTTCCCTGGTTCCTTCTCGCCGGTTTGCTGTTCCTGGCGTGGAAGGGCTTGCGGCGAAACGCTCCCTCCGCCGCAGCGAGCGACAGCAGCGGCCCCCCGGCCTGATCTGTCGGCTCACCTCGGCGCCTACCCCCTAACGGGCGCCGAGTTGGCGGGCCGGTGCGTATGGTCCCTCGCGCGCCGGCCCGCCCCCCTTCCCCTCAATACGGGTATTCCCGGATGACCGGAGACACCCGGCGTTTCCCGTAAGGAGGCGATACTGCGGACATGGAACCGCATCGCTCCGACAGGGACGGACCCATGGCCGGACGCCGCACGCACAGCCGTCTGCGCGTCCGTCTGCCCGCGCGGCTGACGACGCTCGATGGCACGTCGAGCGCGATCCTGACCGACCTTTCCTTCGGCGGAGCCAAGCTGCTTGTCGGTTGTCCCGTGGTGGCAGGTGAGGAAGCCGTGCTGACCTGGCACCGCTTCGAAGCCTTCGGAACGGTGACATGGGCGCACGACGGCATGTGCGGCCTAGCCTTCGACGAATTCCTCGCTCCGAAAGTCTTGCTCGATACGCGCGATCTCGACGATGCGGATCACCTACCCAGCGACCGCGAACTGATGCGCGGCGCTGCCCGCGAATGGGTGGAGGGCCGCCGCCGCCTTTAGCGCGGGTTCCGATCGACCAGCATCGGAAACCGCGCAAAGCCTGCGCGGCGCTTGAGTGTTGCTTTCCGTTCGCGCCAGCCTGAACGGAAAATGCGCTGACACTGTGCAGTGCACAAAGCCGCTGGAAATCGGCGAGCGGCGTTGCTATCCGCAAGACATGATCGAACCGCCCGAAGTGATCCTGACCGACAGCCCGCGCGTGAAGTGCGATGGCGCCACCGACATCCGCGCCGGAGCGGCGCTCGGCCACCCGCGCGTCTGGCTGGAAATCGACGAGCATGGCTATGTCGATTGCGGCTATTGCGACCGCCGCTTCGTGCTCAAGGGCGGCCCGGCTGACGGCGCCGACCAGTCGCAGCTTCCGGACGTGGCCTCTGGCGCAAGCTGACATCGTCACCCACCCCCGGCCGCTCCCGCATGCGGGAGGGGAGCGAGACTTGCCAGGCCGCAGGCGTGGCTAGTCGCAGCGGGGTGGGCAAATCGGCGATGCTCGCTATATCGGATCGATGACGACCCTCACCGATCCCCGCTCGCACATTTATCAACCCGGCCAGCTCTCGCCCGACGAAGCGCAGGCGCTCGCTCGCGAGACGCTCAGCCGCTGCGACGATGGTGAGCTTTACCTCCAGTTCATCGCCAGCGAGACTTTCGCCTTCGACGACGGGCGACTGAAAACCGCCGACTATTCGCGCGATTCCGGCTTCGGCCTGCGCGGCGTGACGGGCGAGATGACCGGCTTTGCCCATGCCAACGACCTGTCGGCCAAGGCGATCCGCCGGGCAGGCGAGACGCTGCAGCTGCTCGATCCGGCGACCACGCCGCGCCCCGGCCCGCCGCGCCTCAACAACCGGCATCTCTACACCGATATGTCGCCACTCGACCTCGTGCCCTTCGCCGCCAAGGTGAAGCTGCTGGAGGACATCGACGCGGCAGCCCGTGCGCGCGACCCCCGCGTCAGCCAGGTCAGCGCGACGCTATCCGGCTCGTGGTCGGTGGTCGAGATCGTCCGACCTGACGGCTTTCTGGCGACCGACATCCGACCGCTGGTCCGCCTCAGCGTCTCCATCGTCGCCGAAAGCAACGGCAGGCGCGAGAGCGGCAATTTCGGCATGGGCGGGCGCTGGCTCTACGACAAGCTGTTCGAACCCGAGAGCTGGAACCGCGCCATCGACGAAGCGCTGGCACAGGCGCTGGTGAACCTCGAAAGCGTGGATGCCCCCGCGGGCGAGATGACGGTTCTGCTCGCGCCCGGCTGGCCCGGCGTCCTGCTGCACGAGGCAGTCGGCCACGGCCTCGAAGGCGATTTCAACCGCAAGGGGACCAGCGCCTTTGCAGGCCGCATCGGCGAGCGCGTTGCCGCTTCCGGCGTGACCGTGGTCGACGACGGCTCGATTCCAGACCGGCGCGGTTCGCTCTCGATCGACGACGAAGGCACGCCGACGAGCGAGACCGTGCTGATCGAGGACGGCGTGCTCAAGGGCTACATGCAGGATCGGCTCAACGCGCGGCTGATGGGCGTCGAGCCGACCGGCAACGGTCGCCGCGAGGACTATGCCCACGCGC
>JAGREN010000125.1:0-460 GCA_020446505.1 Novosphingobium sp.
CGGTTTCGCAGCGCGAACTCACCCGCTTCGCATTGATCGAGGACCAGTTCGCGTCGGTCTCGAAAATCTCGAGCGGCTATCCCTATAACGATTTCGCGGTGAGCAACGAGCCGCTGCGCGGCGATATCTATGTCTCGATCCCCGAGACTTTCGCTGCGCGCTCGATCAGCTTCTTCGCGACCACGAAGAAGGGCCAGGTCTACAAGTTCGCTTGCCGCATCGAGCCGATCGCAGCGCAGCAGGTGTTCATCACCAACCCGGCCCTGGCCGACAACGACGCCGCGCGCTTCGAGAATACCGGCGAACCCGACGAAGTCGCCGTTCGCCTGATCCAGGCGATGGCGAGCGATGCCCTCATTGATGGTTACGAGATTCGTCATCCGGCCGGGTTCCCCTCGCGCATCGGCGATCTCGAAGTGCAGCTCATCGCCGATTATCGCGGGAGCAGCCTTGCCGGAAA
>JAGREN010000125.1:575-3234 GCA_020446505.1 Novosphingobium sp.
GCCTATCTCGTGATCGGCGCAGGAGCACTGGCCCATGACTGACACACCAACGCCTCCTGAAACGTCAGGCTCCGCCAAGCCGGGCACGACTGCTGCGCGACCTGTCCGCGACATCAATGCGCGCACCGCGCAGCGTCAGAAGATCCTGTTCGCCAGTCTCGGCGTCGTCGCCCTGCTCGGTGCCAGCTGGATCGTGCTCGGCGATGGTGATGATGCGGCTAGCGAGGACGGCGGTGCGCAGACCATCGAGACCGCAGGGCTCGTCAATCGCGATCTGTCGAACCGCGAGTTCCAGACCGTCTATGGCAACCGCGTCAGTAATGTCGAAGCCCAGCAGAAGAAGCTTGCCGAGAACCAGATCCCGCGCAGCGAACTCGAAGCCCAGCTCGCCGCGATCCAGGCCGAGAACCAGGCAATGCGTACAGACGGTCAGGCGGCGATCGATGCGATCTCGGCCGAGAATGCCGAGCTCAAGACCCGGCTTGCCGCACAGGAATCCGCGCCGCCCGCACCGCCACCTCCGGCCTATGGACCGCAAGCAGGCGGCTACGATGCGCGCGCGCCTCGTGCGGCGTCAGGTGCTCCGGCACCAGCCCATGCAACGCCCGCGGACCTGCCCGGTCCTGCCCAAGCCAAGCTCCTGAGCTTTGCCTCAGATAAGACAGGTGCGGCCGGACCATCCGCGCGCCGGGCGGAAGCACCGCCGCTGGTGATCGAGGATTCTCCTGAATACCTTCCACCCAACAGCTATGCCCCGGCGCGCGTGATTGTCGGAGTCGATGCCTCGGCAGGCGTTGCCTCGCAAAGCGATCCGTTGCCCGTGGTGCTGCGCATCACCGGCCCGGCGCGTTCGGTTCTGCAGAACGGCAAGGTGCTCACGACCCGCATCGAAGGCTGCGTCGTCAATGGTGCGGCGCGCGGCGATCTCTCTTCGGAAAAGGTCTACGTCAAGCTCGCGCGCATGACCTGCGACCAGCCCGGTGGGCGGGTCGCGGTCTCCGAGGTCAAGGGGTTCATTGCCTTTGCCGGAAAGTCGGGTGTGCGCGGCCGCGTCGTCAGCCGCGAGGGCAGTCTCATCAGCCAGGCGCTGCTTGCCGGCATCGTCGGCGGGTTCGGACGCGGCTTTTCCGCCAATGCCAATTCGGTCTTCTCCGGAATCACCGCCAATGCCGATGGCACGCGCTCGAAGCTGTCAGGCGGCGACATCCTGGCAGGCGGCCTCGGCCAGGGTGCGGGCGATGCCGCCGACACGGTGAGCAAGTACCTCATCGAACGCGCCGAACAGTATCAACCCGTCGTCGAGATGCCGACCGGCATCGATGTCGAGATCGTGTTTCTCGACGGCGTCTTCGTGAGGAATGCAAAATGAGCCGCCTTAAATCCATAAGCGCGACGCTGCGCGAGACCGCAAAAGGTCTCAGCTTGAAGCGCTGGGCCCGCCCGGTCGGTGCCGGTCTCGCGGTGTTCGCGCTCTCGGGCGCAACTGGATGGACAGTCGCCAGCCTGGCCCGCGATACGCAGACCGGGGCGGACATCAGCCATGTGCGCGCCGCATTGGAAGCGCGCCTGCCCAATACGCCCGTCGACGCGCTCGATTGCGACGGGTTCGGCGGGCTGTGCGAAGTCGCCTCGAAAACGACGCTGTTCTACGTCGATCCGACTGCACGCTATCTCGTCGTGGGGCGCGTCTACGACATGGAGACGCGCCAGGACCTGACCGCTGCGCGAATTCTTGCGCTCAATCCCGACCTGCTTGCCGCGGGGGGCGCGCGCCGAACCGAAGCGGGGAATTCAGCACCAGCCAGGGCAGCCGCGCCAACAAAGGTTTCGCTCAAGGGGCTTTCGCCCAAAGGCGCGATCCAATGGGGACCGGCCAACGGCCCGCGCGCAGTGGTCTTTTCCGACTTCAACTGCGGCTATTGCCGCAAGCTCGAAAAGGAACTGAAAATGATCGGCGCGCGCGTGGAAGAACGCCCGATTTCGATCTTTGGCGCCGAAAGCCGCCGGATCGCCGAGCAGGTGCTCTGCTCGGTGCGTCCCGAAGTCTCGCTCTCCATGGCCTATTCGGGCCTCGCGCTCGCCAATCCCGAGCCTTGCGACACCTCCGGGCTCGACGAGAACGAGGCCTTCGCGAAACGACATGGGTTCTCCGGCACCCCGGTGATCGTGCGCCCCTCCGATGGCACGGTGCTCGAAGGCTACCGCCCAGCCGAGACATTGCGCGCCTTTCTTACTGCTTCTGCCACACCAGCTTCGAAGGACACCAAGTGATGCGCCGTCCCATCCGCTCTGCCGCCTGCCTCATAATGCTTGCCTCCACCGGCGCCTGCGTCGGGCTCGGCACCAATGTCGAAGGCCAATTTTCCTGCCGCGCCCTCAAAGGCGGCTGCGCGCCGACAGCGGTAAGCGACGAAGACGCGCTCAAGGGGCTTTCAAAGGGTGAAAGAGAAATCGCCCGGGCCTATCGCCGCGCCGGCATCGCGCCTGGCGACCGGACGCGCACCGCAGAACGCACGATGAAGGTCGTCTTCCCCGCGCATGTCGATCATGCCGGCACCTTGCATGACGAGCGCATCGCATGGATCGTCGTCGAAGATCCGCAATGGGCGGGCGAACTGCGCGATGCGCCCAGGCCCACGCGCTCCTCCTCGATCATGCG
>JAGREN010000014.1 GCA_020446505.1 Novosphingobium sp.
CGGCGGAAATGCTCGCGCAGAACCCCGGCCTCGGCAAGTTCGTGTGGGACGAGTTCCAGAACGGCAGCTCGCAGAGCCTCGCGCGCATCATGTTCGCGGTGGTCGTCATCGGCCTGATCGGCTTCCTGCTCGATCGCCTCATGATGTACCTCCAGAGCCTCGCGTCCAGAAACCACACCATCTGAGGGAGGCGGGAATGACGGCTATCCTTTCACTCACCAACGTCACCAAGAGCTATTCCGGCAAGACCGGCGGCACGACCGAAGTGCTCGGCGGCATCGACCTCGAAGTCGAGGAAGGCGAATTCATCGCGATCCTCGGGTTCTCGGGGCTGGCAAGACGACGCTGATTTCGTCGATTGCCGGTCTGGTCGAACCCGATGCAGGCGAGATCCTCCTTCGCGGCAAGCCGATCAACGGCCCGGACAAGGATCGCGGCCTCGTGTTCCAGTCCTACTCGTTGTTTCCGTGGCTCACGGTCGAAAAGAACGTCCTGCTCGCGGTCGATGCCGTGCACAAGGACAAGTCGGCTGCTGAACGGGCAGCCCTGGTAAAGCAGAAGGTCGAGCTGGTCGGCCTCGGCCATGCCATGGATCGCAAGCCCGGCCAGCTTTCGGGCGGCATGCGCCAGCGCGTTGCAGTGGCCCGCGCTCTGGCGATGGAGCCGGAAATCCTGCTCCTCGACGAACCGCTGTCGGCGCTCGATGCGCTGACTCGCGCCAAGCTGCAGGACGAGATCGAGCGCATCCGCAAGGAAGAGAAGCGCACCATCATCCTTGTCACCAATGACGTCGACGAAGCGCTCCTGCTGGCCGACCGGGTCGCCGTGCTGACCCCGGCGCCCGCTGCCCGCATCGGCCAGATCTTCGAAGTCGATGTGCCGCGTCCCCGTGATCGGGAGGCCGTGAACGACGACGCGCATTTCCAGGCGCTGCGCAAGCAGATCGTTGCCTATCTCGGCTCGCTCAATGCCGAAAGCGGCAGCCTTGGCGATAGCGTCATCATGCTGCCGAACGTCACCCCGCTCGATCTGGCGCCGCCGCCCAAGGCCTATCGCGAAGCCGGACAGAGCGCGGTCGAGCAGCGCTATCTGGAATTCTACAAGCTCGACAAGGTCTACCCTACGCCAAAGGGACCATTGACCGTGGTCGAGGACTTCAACCTCATCATGGACAAGGGCGAATTCTGCTCGCTGATCGGCCACTCGGGCTGCGGCAAGTCGACCGTGCTGACCATGGCGGCAGGTCTCAACGAGATCAGCAAGGGCGGCATCGTCCTCGACAACCGCGAGATCGACATGGCCGGGCCGGACAAGGCAGTGGTGTTCCAGGCACCGAGCCTGATGCCGTGGCTTACCGCGCGGCAGAATGTCGCGCTCGGCGTCGAGCGCATCTACGTCCACGCCAGCAAGGCGGAGCGCCGCGACATCGTCGACTACTATCTCGAAAGGGTCGGTCTGGCGGGTTCGCGGGACAAGCTTGCTGCCGAGATGTCCAATGGCATGCGCCAGCGGGTCGGCATCGCTCGGGCTTTCGCCCTTTCACCGCGCCTGCTGCTGCTCGACGAGCCCTTCGGAATGCTCGACAGCCTGACTCGCTGGGATCTGCAGGACGTGCTCGTCGAAGTGTGGAACCGCACGCAGGTCACCGCGATCATGGTCACCCACGACGTCGACGAGGCCATCCTTCTAGCCGACCGCGTCATCATGATGACCAATGGGCCTAACGCGACCATCGGCAAGGTCCTGAAAGTGGACCTTCCGCGCCCGCGTGACCGCAAGGCGCTGCTCGAGGATCCGAAATTCTATGCCTACCGTCAGGAGGTGCTGCACTTCCTGGCTGAATACGATCACGGTCCGGCGGCAAAAGCCGCCTGACCCAAACGCGCCGGTCCGCTTTGCAGGCCGCGTCAGTCAAGGGAGGCTGGCGGAGACGCGAATGACAACGATCCGGGGTCGGGGGAGCCCGGAATCCAAGCAATTGGCAGGCAACGTCGTCTGCTCCTGAACCAGACCAAAGCGGAGGCCCAGGCCATGCCGCTTCAGGAGACGCACGACCATGAAGACCACTATTTCCGTTCTTGCCGCCACTTCGATGTTCGCGCTTGCCTCGCCCGCGCTCGCTGCGCCCGGAGCGCCGATCAAGGTCAGCGACACGGTGACTTTCGACCCGATCGTCGAAGGACGGCTGCGCTACGAGAGCGTCGATCAGGACAATGCCCTGAAGAATGCCGAAGCGGTCACGATGCGCATGCGCGCCGGGGGCGAACTGACGATCAGCGGATTTTCGTTGCTGGCGGAAGCTGAAGGCACTCTGGCAATCGGCGACCACTACAACGACACGATCGCAGGCAACAACGGCTATCTCGGCGCAGAGCCTTATTCCGTCGTGGCCGACCCCGAGAACGTAGAGATCAACCGATTGCAGATCGGCTACAAGGGCAAGGGCGGTTCCGTCACCATCGGCCGCCAGCGCATCGTGCTCGATAACGCCCGGTTCGTGGGCAATGTCGGCTGGCGCCAGAACGAGCAGACCTTCGACGCAGTACGCGGCATCAGCAAGTTCGGCCCTGTAACTCTCGACGCAACCTATGCGATTTCGCAGCGCACGATCTTCGGCGTCGACAGCCCGCGCGAGCACATGGACGGCAACCTGATCCTTCTGAACGGCGGCATCGACATCAAGCCGGTGGCGGTGAAGGGCTTTGCCTACCTGCTCGACTACGACAAGGGACAGCCGTTCAATTCGCTGCCCCTCTCCAGCAAGACGTTCGGCGTGCTGGCCAAGGGCGGAATTCCGCTCGGTGGCAAGGCCAAGCTGGACTTCATGGCGAGCTACGCCAGGCAGTCTGACTACAAGGACAACCCGGTCGACTACTCGGCCGACTACATTGCCGCCGAGCTTGGCGCGTCGGTTGCCGGTTTCGGCCTGAAGGCCGGCTACGAAGAGCTTGGCAGCGATCATGGGCTCGCCGCGTTCCAGACGCCCCTTGCGACGTTGCACGCCTTCAATGGCTGGGCTGACCTTTTCCTGACGACGCCGAACGCGGGACTTCGCGACTATTACGGTTCGATCGGCAAGGGATTTGGCGATCTCGGCCCGCTCAAGAACCTCAACGCACAGGTCGTCTATCACAAGTTCGAGGCCGATTTCGGCGGTGCCGACTACGGCGAGGAATGGGACGCGAGCCTTGGCTTCAAGGTCAAGAACTACAGCGTGCTGCTCAAATACGCAGACTACAGCGCCGATACCTTCAGCGTCGATACCAGGAAATTCTGGTTCCAGATCGAATTTTCCTACTGATTTCCAACCCTTCCACGGAGACACCAGGGAGTATTTAAATGGCCTACCTAGCCCCTTCGGAATTCGTCACGAAGCTCATCGATGCCGGTGAGTCGAAGATCATGATGTCCACCAAGGACACGCTCATACGCGCCTACATGGCTGGCGCGACGCTGGCGCTTGCCGCAGCATTTGCTGTGACGATCAATGTCCAGACCGGCCAGCCGCTTGCGGGCGCTGTCCTGTTCCCGGTCGGCTTCTGCATGCTCTATCTGCTCGGCTACGACCTGCTTACCGGCGTGTTCGTGCTTGCCCCGCTCGCTGTCTGGGACAAGCGACCCGGCTGCAACTGGGCCGGCGTCATGCGCAATTGGGGGCTTGTGTTCACGGGCAACTTCGCCGGTGCGCTGACCACTGCCGTGCTGATGGCGATCTACTTCACCTATGGCTTCGCGACCGAGCCTAGTGAAGTCGGCGTGAAGCTGGCCGGAACCGGCGTGGCGCGGACTGTCGGCTATGCCGAATATGGCCTTGCAGGCTGGATGACGATCTTCGTTCGCGGCATGCTGTGCAACTGGATGGTCTCGACCGGCGTCGTCGGCGCCCAGATCTCCACTTCGGTTTCGGGCAAGGTCATCGCCATGTGGATGCCGATCATGCTGTTCTTCTACATGGTGTTCGAACACTCGATCGTGAACATGTTCCTGTTCCCGACGGCGCTCATGCTGGGCGGCGACTTCACGATAGGTGACTATTTCATCTGGAACGAGATCCCGACCGTGCTCGGCAATCTCGTCGGTGGCCTCACCTTCACCGGATTGATGCTCTACACGACGCATCGCAAGACATCGCCTGCGCGCAATGCCGCACAGGCGGACCTCAAGGTTGCCGCCTGATAGCCGGTGGTGCGTGGCGTGAACCGGAGCGACGTGCGGTTCACGCCACACCCTGAACAGATGAACATGCGGTCGGTAGCGTTCGGCCAGTATTCCACTGCCGGAGCCAAGAACGAAAACCAGGACTTTCACGGCGCTCTCCACCCGGAGGGCGTCGACCTCGCGGTCAAGGGCGTCGCGGTTGCTGTTGCCGATGGCATCAGCACCAGTAAGCTGGGCGCCACGGCAGCGGAAACGGCGGTCAAATCCTTCCTGTCGGATTATTACTGCACCTCTGCGGCGTGGTCCGTGAGGACCGCTGCCGAGCGTGTCATTACGGCAGCCAACAGCTGGATGTTCGCGCAGAATTCGAACGGCCGGGTATTACTGGACGAGGAACGCGAAACCGGCCTCGTCTGCACATTTTCGGCACTGGTGATCAAATCGCGCAGCGCTCACATCTTCCATATCGGCGATGCCCGGATTGCGAGGCTGGATTCCGGGGGAGTCGAAGCGCTGACCGAACCGCACCGGATTTCGCTGGGGGGAGGGCAGACCTACCTTGGCCGGGCACTGGGCATCAATCGTAACGTCGAGATCGATTACCGGCAGGTCGCGGTGCAGCCGGGTGACCTGTTCATTTTGTCTACCGATGGCGTTCACGAACATCTGGGCGACCGGGCAATGGCGAGGATTGTCGCCGAGGCACCGACGCTCGACGATGCAGCCCGGCAAATCACGGATGCCGCCGCCGCCAACGGCAGCCTGGACAACCTCACTGTCCAGCTTGTCCGCATCGAAAGTCTGCCGGATGGCGAACTGACCGACCTGACCGGACAGGAAGCGGAACTGCCGCCAGCGCCCTTGTTGCGCGCGGGCGAAGAATTCGAAGGCTACACGATCATCCGGCAGCTCCACGCCAGCAGCCGAAGTCATGTCTATCTTGCGCGCGACGGCGACGAAGACAGGCCGGTTGCCCTCAAGGTGCTTTCGACCGAACTGGCGCTGGACGAGGGCGCTCGTGCTGCAATGCAGCTCGAAGAATGGGTGATGCGCCGCATCGCGCATCAGAATGTGCTTCGCGCAGCTCCGCAACGCGGCGCGCGCAGCTATCTCTTCAGCGTGAGCGAATATGTCGAAGGGCCGTCGCTACTCGAATGGATACACGATCATGCCCGCCCTGACCTGACACAGGTGCGCGATATCGTTCGCCAGATAGCAAGCGGCCTGCTGGCCATGCATCGCCGGGAGATGGTCCATCGCGATGTACGACCGCATAATGTCATCATCGACGGGAACGGAACGGCGAAAATCATCGATTTCGGATCGGTCCGCGTGGCGGGCATTGATGAGATCGCTCCGCGTGAGAGCGAAGACGCGGCATATGCCGGCACCCTGCAATACAGCGCACCGGAACTTTACAGGGGGCACCCGGCAACTCCTCGCAGCGACCTCTATTCGCTTGGCGTGATCGCTTACCAGATGCTCACCGGGAAGCTGCCGTATGGTACAAGCATTCCGGCAACGGCCAGCAATTCCGGCTTGCGTCGGATGACCTACGTTCCGGCGACGAGCATCAATCCCGATGTCCCGCCCTGGATGGACGGCGCAATTGCCAGGGCCGTGTCGCTTGATCCCGTGGGCCGTTACGAAGAACTGAGCGAATTCACCTTCGATCTGGCCCATCCCAACCAGCAGTTTCTTGACCGGGAAGCTGGTCCATTGCTGACACGCAACCCGCTGCGGACCTGGCAGATCATCGCGGCCTTACTCGCGGTCGCGCTGCTCGTGTCGGTTGCGACGCACTCCGCTTTCGCCCCCGATCAATCCCCCCAGACCAAGGAGACAAAGCAATGATGACCAAGGCCGATGTGACCGAAATGATCATGGAAAAGAAGCGTGCAGGCGGAACGAGCTGGGCGCAGATCGCCGAGATGGCTGGCCTTGGCGAGGTTTTCGTTACCTCCGCATGTCTCGGCATGAACAGCCTTCCGCGCGAATCGGCAGACAGGATCGCGACGGGTCTGGGTTTGCCTCAGGAAGCGGCAGTCGTCCTCGCTGAGTTTCCAAAGAAGATGTTCGAACAGTCGATCCCGACCGATCCCTGCATTTACCGCTTCTACGAAATCGTGGGGGTCTACGGAGAAACGCTCAAGGAACTGATCCAGGAAAAGGGCGGTGACGGGATTATGTCTGCCATCGACTTCGACATGACCGTCGAAAAGGTCCCCAATGAGAAGGGCGACCGCATCGAGGTGAAAATGTCCGGCAAATTCCTGCCTTACAAGAGTTGGTAAGACGAAAAGTCTCAATAGGAATGCTGCGCTGCAAAATTTCCTTGCGGTTTGACGGCCGAATCGGTTATTAGAAAGGCAGCACGGTGCAGCGGTGCCCACAGCAGGGTCCGCAGTTAGATTTGCACCGATCTCATTACAGCGTGGCAAAGGCGCCGCCAGTTGACTCCTTCGGGACGAAACTTGGCGGCTTTTTTGCGTGCGCGTCTGGCTGGAGCCCGGAAGGACATGGACGTGAATGCACCCCAGAGTTTCAAGGACGCGGTGAGCGAAGGCGCGAGTGGCGGAAAGCTGGTCGTGATCGGCAATGGCATGGCAGGGTGCCGTGCGGTCGAGGAATTGCTGGCTCGCGAAGGCGGGCAGTTCGAGATTACGATATTCGGTGCCGAACCGCGCGTGAACTACAACAGGATCATGCTCTCACCGGTCCTCGCGGGCGAGAAGACGTTCGAGGAAATCGTCATCAACGGCCAGGACTGGTACGACGATAACGGCATCACGCTCGTCGCCGGAGACCCGGTCAGGCGGATCGACCGGGAAAGCAAGACCGTCATTTCCGCATCCGGCCGGGTCGAGCCCTATGACAAGCTGCTGATCGCGACCGGATCGGACCCCTTCATCATTCCCGTGCCGGGCAAGGACCTGCCCGGCGTGGTGACTTTCCGCGATCTCGACGATGTCGACAAGATGCTGGCGGCAGCGGCGAATGGCGGAAACGCAGTGGTGATCGGCGGTGGCCTGCTCGGGCTGGAGGCAGCGCATGGCCTCTCGCTGCGGGGCATGAAAGTCACCGTCGTTCACCTCATGCCGACCTTGATGGAGCGGCAACTGGACGAGGCGGCCGGATGGCTGCTCAAGGAGGAACTCGAGCGGCGCGGGCAGACGATCCTGACCGGGGCGGACACCGAATGCATCGTCGAGGAGAACGGGCGCGTCGCGGGCGTGCGCCTCAAGGACGGGCGGGAAATTCCGGCCGATATCGTCGTCATGGCAGTTGGTATCCGGCCATCGACCGGGCTTGCCGCTCAGGCGGGGCTCGATGTCGAGCGCGGCATTCTCGTCGACGACCACATGGTCACGTCCGACCCTTCGATCGTCGCGGTCGGCGAATGCGTGCAGCACCGCGGCCTGTGCTACGGCCTTGTCGCTCCCTTGTGGGACATGTGCCGGTCGCTGGCCGATGGTCTGGCGGGAACCCCTAATGGCTACGAAGGCTCGGTGACCTCAACCAAGCTCAAGGTCTCGGGCATCGACCTGTTCTCCGCCGGAGATTTCTCCGGTTCGGACGGCAGCGAGGACATCGTCATGCGTGATGCCGCCCGCGGCATCTACAAGCGCGTCGTCGTACAGGATGGCAAGGTCATCGGCGCGGTCCTCTATGGCGATACGGCGGATGGCAACTGGTACTTCGACCTGCTCAGGAAGGGCGAGGACATTTCCGACATTCGCGAAGCCCTGATCTTCGGTCAGGCCTTTGCCGCCGGGGGTGCGCTCGCGGACCCTAATGCCGCCGTTGCCGCTCTTTCCGACGATGCAGAAATCTGCGGCTGCAATGGCGTTTCCAAGGGGCAGGTCGTCGCCTGTATTGCTGGCGGCGCGCACAGTGTCGATGCGGTTCGTTCCACCTGCAAGGCATCGGCAAGCTGCGGCTCGTGTACCGGTCTGGTCGAGAGCCTGCTTGCCGTTACGCTAGGCGATGACGCGGTCGAGAGCGGGCCGAAGACGCTGTGCAAGTGCACCAGCTTCACTCACGACGACGTGCGCCGCCTGATCCTCGAAAAGCAGCTGAAGGCGATTCCCGAGGTCATGCAGGAACTGCACTGGACGACGCCTGAGGGCTGCTCCTCGTGCCGCCCGGCGCTCAACTATTACCTGCTGTGCGCCTGGCCTGGCGAATATCATGACGACGAGAAGAGCCGCTTCGTCAACGAGCGGCTCCACGCCAATATCCAGAAAGACGGAACCTATTCGGTGGTCCCGCGCATGTGGGGCGGCCTCACCAATCCGAAGGAGCTTCGCGCGATCGCCGACGTGGTCGAGAAATACAACGCGCCGATGGTGAAGGTTACAGGTGGCCAGCGGCTCGACATTTTCGGCATCAAGAAGGAAGACCTGCCCGCCGTATGGGCCGATCTCAATGCTGCCGGCATGGTGTCTGGTCATGCCTACGGCAAGGCGCTGCGCACGGTGAAAACCTGCGTCGGTTCGGAATGGTGCCGCTTCGGCACGCAGGATTCGACTGGCCTTGGTGTGAAGCTGGAGCAGCTCACCTGGGGCAGCTACATGCCTCACAAGTTCAAGATGGCCGTATCGGGCTGTCCGCGCAATTGCGCGGAGGCGACGATCAAGGACTTCGGCGTTGTCTGCGTTGATTCCGGCTACGAACTGCACATCGGCGGCAACGGCGGCATCAAGGTCCGCGCCACCGACCTGCTTTGCAAGGTCGAGACAGAAGCCGAGGCGATGGAAATCTGCCTGGCTTTCGTCCAGCTCTACCGCGAGGACGCGCATTACCTTGAACGCACCGCACCTTGGCTTGAGCGCAAGGGGCTGGACTGGATCAAGTCGCACCTTTTCGACGATGCCGACGCGGTGAAACGGCTCGCAGCCCGGTTCCGCTACTCGCAGAAGTTCTGGCAGGTCGATCCCTGGGCGCATCGTGTCGGAGGCGCGCATCGCGATCTGCACAGCCACATCGCCGAAGTCCGCCCCCTTCAGATGGAGAACGCATGATGATCGGCAAGTGGCTCGATATCGGCCCGGTCAACCAGATCGAACCGGGTACCGCACGCACGCTTCCCGTGGTGGGAGGCGAGGAAATCGCCGTGTTCCGCACGATGAACGGCGAGTGCTATGCGCTGGTGAACAAGTGCCCGCACAAGCATGGTCCGCTCTCGCAAGGCATCGTCCACGGCGCGGTCGTTACCTGTCCGCTGCACAACTGGAACATCTCGCTCAAGACCGGCGAGGCACTCGGCGACGACGAAGGATGCGTGCCGACCATCGAAATGAAGGTCGATGCGGGCCGGATGTACCTGCTGCGCGAATCCGTGTTCGGTGTCGCTGCCGCCAGCAAGGCGGCCTGAGACGATGGCGGCGATCCGCACGACCTGCGCCTATTGCGGTGTCGGTTGCGGCATTGCGGCAAAGGTGACGGGTGAGCGCTCCGTTGCGATTGCAGGCGACCCGGCACATCCCGCCAATCGCGGCAAGCTGTGTTCCAAGGGCACGCACCTTGGCGAAACGGTAGGGCTAGAAGGGCGCCTGCTCCATCCGATGATCGGCGGCGAGCGCGTTGGCTGGGATGCCGCGCTCGACGAAGTGGCAGGCCGGATGCAGGCTTGCATCGCCGAATATGGCCCGGACAGCGTTGCCTTCTATGTTTCGGGCCAATTGCTGACCGAAGATTATTACGTCGCCAACAAGCTGATGAAGGGCTTCGTCGGCAGCGGCAACATCGACACCAACAGCCGCCTGTGCATGGCCTCGGCAGTAGCGGCGCATAACCGGGCCTTCGGCGAGGATGTGGTGCCGTGCACCTACGATGATCTCGACGAGGCAGACCTGATCCTGCTGGTCGGATCCAACACGGCATGGTGCCACCCGGTGATCTGGCAGCGGATCGAAAAGGCGCGCGAGACACGCGGAACGAAGATCGTGGTGATCGACCCCCGCCGAACCGAAACCGCCGAGATAGCCGATCTGCATGTCGCCATTGCGCCAGATGGAGACGTGGCGCTGTTCAACGCGCTACTCGCTGAAATGCACCGTCGCGGCAGCGTGGATTTCGATTTTCTGGCAACGTCTGTCGACACGCCTGCCGACTTCTGGCGGAATCTCGAAGCGGCTGAACCTGGCATCGCGGACGAAGCGTTCGCGGCACTGGCCGATCTGGTCGCGACGCATCCGCGAATGGTCACCCTGTTCAGCCAGGGCGCCAATCAGTCGGTCTGCGGCACCGACAAGGGCAATGCCATCATCAACCTGCATCTCGCCACGGGGCGCATCGGTGTTCCCGGAGCCGGACCGTTCTCGATTACCGGTCAGCCAAATGCGATGGGCGGACGCGAAACTGGCGGCCTGGCCAACATGCTTGCCTGCCACCTCGGCTTCTCCGAGGCCGAACGGGCGGATGCTACCGCGTTCTGGCAGACCGACAGGCTCTGTTCCGGCCCTGGCCTGAAAGCCGTCGACATGTACCGGGCCGTGCATGACGGGCGGATCAAGTTCCTCTGGGTGATGGCGACGAACCCGGCCGTTTCCATGCCGGACAGCAATTTCGTTCGCGAGGCGCTGGCGCGGTGTCCGACGGTCGTCGTGTCTGACGTGATCGCCGATACGGACACCACGCGGTTCGCTCATGTTCGCCTGCCGGCGCTTGCCTGGGGCGAGAAGGATGGGACCGTCACCAATTCCGAACGCATGGTCAGCCGTCAGCGCGCTCTGTTCCCCGCACCCAGCGAGGCGCGCGCCGACTGGCAGATCGTTTGCGATGTCGCCGCGCGGCTCGGATGGGGCGAGCATTTTGACTACGCCTCGCCAGCACAGGTTTTCGGTGAATATGCCGCAATGACCGAGCTTGCGGCCCGCCGGGGCAAGGTGCTCGACCTGACCGACAACGCGCCACTCTGCGACGCGGAATACGATGCAATGGAGCCGTTCCAATGGGGCGGAGAACGGCCACTTCGTGACTCTTTCCCGACAGCGACGGGCAAAGCGCAGTTGGTTTCGGTCGCTCCTCCGGTCGCGGCTGACGTCAGAGCTGACTATCCCTTGAGTCTCAACACAGGGCGTTATCGCGACCAGTGGCACACGATGACGCGTACGGGCCTGTCTCCGACGCTTTCCCGGCACAGGCGCGAGCCGCTGGTCGAGATAAACCCCAACGACGCCCACGCGTACGGCCTGAGCGACGGAGGCCTCGCCCGTATCTCCGGCTTGCATGGGGAGGCTGTTTACCGTGTCAGCCTTTGCGACGGGCAGGCAGCCGGCACCGTCTTCGTGCCGATGCACTGGACAGATATCATGGCGGGTGAGGGGCTGGCGAACCGCCTTCCTGGCCAGGTCGCCGATCCGCATTCGGGTCAACCAGCTTTCAAGAACGTGCCTGCCACCCTTTCGCCGGTCCTGCCTGAATGGCGGGCGTTCCTGATTTCTCGCGAACCTGTGCAGGCCGATGCAATTTACCAGGTGCGCTCGCGCATCGAGGGCGGCTGGCTGACCGAACTGGCAGGCATGGGCTCTGTAGATATCGAAGCATTGCTGCCGCAGGGAAGATCCAGCGAGGTCGCCGACATCACTCGCGGGATGCTCAGGTCACTGGTGCAGGATGAGGCAGGTCGCTTGCTGGCCATGCTGTTCGTTACGCGAACCGGCGAATTGCCGCCGCGAGAATGGGTCGTGCGCGAATTTGCCAATCGGCAGGCCCTAAGCGCCGAGTTGCTGGCAGGCCGGCCTTCCACGCCTCTGCCCGATCGCGGCCCCGTGGTCTGTGTGTGCCACGATGTCGGAGAGTCCGCGATTTTGAGCGCCATTTGCGATGGGGCCAGCAGTGTCGCGGCGGTCGGCGACATGACCTGCGCAGGTACGAATTGCGGATCGTGCCGTCCGCTCATCAGGAAATTGCTCGATAGTGCGGATCTATCCCTCAAGGAGGCAGCGGAATGACCGATTTTCCGAAAGGCACCGTCTGGCTGGTTGGAGCGGGACCGGGCGATCCCGACCTGCTGACACGCAAAGCAGAGCGTTTGATCCGTGAGGCCAGTGTCATCTTTCATGATGCCCTCGTCGGCCCTGGCGTGCTTGAACTTGCGACACCCGACACTCGGCTTGTTCATGTCGGCAAGCGTTCGGGCAGGCATTCGAAGGATCAGGCGACGATCGACAAGCTGATCGTCGAAGCTGCACTGGCTGGCGAGCGGGTTGTCAGGCTCAAGGGCGGTGATCCCTCGATTTTCGGGCGCGCGACGGAGGAGCTCGAAGCGTGCCGCGCGGCTGGCATTGCCGTCTCGGTGTGTCCGGGTGTCACTGCGGCAAGTGCCGCGGCGGCATCTTTGGGTGCCTCGCTGACATTGCGTGGTCTGGCCCGCAAGCTGACCTTCGTGACCGCCCATGCGCGTGCCGGGGATGCTCTCGACCTCGATTGGGGGACATTGGCCGACCCGCAAGCCACGCTTGCGATCTACATGGGCAAGGCTGCGGCCAGGGAAGTTTCGGTGCAGCTCATCGCCAATGGTTTGCCGCCCGAAACACCTGTAGCTCTTGTCGAAAATGCCAGTCTGCCTACCGAGACCGTCTTTCGCACCCGTCTTGACCTGTTGCCTCTGGCTGCGAAATCGGCGCTGGGACATGGTCCTGCCCTGCTGCTGATCGGCTCCGCACTGGAGGTTGCCTGTTCGAAGGAAGATGCGAAGCGCCGGGTCTTGGCAGATGCGATCGGAAGATTGCCCTGATCCGAGCCTGATGATCGCAGGTCCGGATTGGCAGGCGGGGGCAGGGCGCCTTGACTAGGCCCCTGCCTTCTCTGCTTCTTCCCAGTAGCGGTTGCGCAGTTCGCGCTTCATCATCTTGCCGGTGACATCGCGCGGCAACTCCTTCTCGAAATCAATCGAGCGAGGGCACTTCAGGGTGGAGAGCTGCTCCTTGCAATAGGCGATCAGCTCTTCCTCCAGTGCCGGATCGGCATCGGCCCAGTTGCGCGGCTGAACCACCGCCTTGACCACTTCGCCCAGATCGTCGTCGGGCACGCCGAACACGGCTACGTCCTCGACCTTGGGATGAAGGATGAGCGCGTTCTCGGCTTCCTGCGGATAGATGTTCACGCCGCCCGAGATAATCATGAAGGCGCGACGGTCGCTGAGGAACAGATAGCCATCCTCGTCGACATGACCGATGTCACCGTAGGTTCGCCAGCCCGGATGCTTTGGATTGCGCGATTCCTTGGTCTTCTCGGGATCGTTGTAATAGCTGAAATCGTTGGCGGTCTCGAAGAAGATCGTTCCCGTTTCTCCGACCGGTACTTCGTCCCCGTTCTCGTCGCAGATTCGGATGATGCCATCGACCGAGCGCCCCACCGAGCCGGGTTTCTTGAGGTACTCGGGGCTGGTGATGACGGTCGCGCCTGCGCCTTCGGTTCCTCCGTAGATGTCGAACAGGATCGGCCCGAACCATTCGATCATCGCGAGCTTGACCTTGATCGGGCAGGGCGCGGCGGAATGGATCGCGAGATCGAGCGACGAGACATCGTATTTGTCGCGCACCTCCTGCGGCAGCTTGAGCATCCGGATCCACATGGTCGGCACGAACTGGCTGCGGCGCGGCTTGCACCTGTCGACTGCCTTGAGCAGCTCTTCAGGATCGAACTTTTCCATGAGGATGATGGTCGCGCCCATCTGCTGTTCGGCCAGAGTCATCATCAGGGTGCCGACGTGATACATCGGCGCCGTGGTCATGAACCCGGTCGCTGGCTCCACCGGGCTGAGTGCCTGGTAGAAGGGCGGGTTGT
Organism: Novosphingobium sp.; assembly: GCA_020446505.1. Taxonomy (GTDB): domain Bacteria; phylum Pseudomonadota; class Alphaproteobacteria; order Sphingomonadales; family Sphingomonadaceae; genus Novosphingobium. Next base: position 13,954 of record JAGREN010000014.1, read on the forward strand.
GCTCGTCGAAGGGCTTTTCCGGCAGTTCCTTGCGAATCCCCTTGGGGCGGCCCGTAGTGCCGGACGAATAGATCATCGGCTGTCCGGCCGACTGGTCGGGAATTTCGGTTGCAGGCATCCCGGATATCGCGTCTTCCCAGCGCTCCAGATCGCCGAGTGGGCCTTGCAGGGCGTAAACGCGCTCGACGTCGGGACATAGTTCGCGAAGATTGTCGATCAGATCCTTCGCGTGTTTCACGTCGCAATCGACGATCAGGACCTTCGAACCGCTGTCGTTGACGATATAGGCGGCCTCATCGGCTTTCAGCTTCGCTGCAATCGGCGTCATGTAGAGACCGGAACGCTGCATGGTCCAGGTAATCTCGTGGAACCGGGCATTGTTGGTGGACCACAGGGCGAAGCCATCGCCTCTCTTCAAGCCCAGCGAGCGCAGCAATTGCGCGCCGCGATTGGAGGCTGCATCGAGTTGCGCGAACGTGACCACTTCGCCGCTTCCGGTCATGATGACGGCTGGCGTGTCGGGGCTCTGCCTGGCCCAATCCCTGATGTGCATGTGTTTCCCTGATCTAAGTTCTGAAGGTGTCGGGTAGCCGGTTCAATCCGGCCGATAAAAAGGTTTGTCGCCGTCCACTGTGCAGCGGCGCATGGAGCGATCCTGTGGATAGTGATCGCTCAGGGCGCGGTGATTGGTGCTCGCCTCGTCCCAGATCACGAAGTCACCCTCGCGCCAGTTCCAGCGGACCTGCACGTTCGCATCGTCGAGCAAAGAGTTGAGGAAGCGCAACAGCACCTCGCTCTCCGACTGAGTCACGCCATTTATCCGGTTCATGAAGCCCGAGAGGAACAGGGCCTGCCTGCCGGAAACGGGATGGGTTCGAACCAGCGGGTGTTCGACCGGCTGGAAAATGGCTTCGACCTTTTCGGCAATATCGGGTCCGAACCTGCCGGAACGCCGGAATGCTGCGAGCTGTTCGGGGCTGGGAGCGTGCATGGCAGTGAGCTTGCAGCACATTTCCCGCATGGGTTTCGATAGAGCGTCGAACGCTCCGAACAGGCTCGCCCACATGGTATCGCCGCCATAGGGCGGAATGCTTATCGCGCTCAGAAAGGCATATCGTGGCGGTTCAGGCAGCCAGCTTATGTCCGTGTGCCAGTGGTCAGCCTTCGGGGGGCTGTCTGCGTTGTCGGAGATCGTGTGAAGTGCCTTGGTGCCGCCCATGAGCTTTTCGACAGGGTAGACGCTGGGCGTACCGAAACGTTGCGCCACTGCATCGTGTTGCTCTTCGGTAAGGTGCTGGTCGCGAAGGAACACGACCTGGTGTTCGGTCACAGCCGCTAGAAGGGAAGCAAATGTTGCGTCGTCAAGAGCGCGCGCGAGGTTCAGCCCATCGATCTGCGCGCCGATCGTGCCTGTCAATTTGCGGATCGCAAACGTGTTCGCGGTATCTCGCGCCAAGGTTGCTGCTTGGGCCACTGGCATTCTCCCGTCGTCACGCCGTGAACCGGCAAGACCGGAAAAACGCTACGGCGAGAGACGCCAGTGTCAAGCAGGGATCACGCGCCAGAACCCGGTTGTCATACCTTTCGGCCTTCAACCGGGTTCGGCAACGTGCTGTCACTCTCCGGCTGGCGCCGAAGACGTTGCCGCGCTGACAGCGCTCTGCAACTGGGCGGCCGTCATGCGAAGCACAAGCGCGCCGTTGTTCACGGAGAGGTGCGATTTCTGCAGGGTAATGGCCGTGCCCGAGGTCAGGTCGACAGTCACGTTCTCGCCTTCGACCTTCTGCACCTTTGCCACCTTGACGCCATCGCTGCTGGCGATCTCGGCACCTTCTGCAAGAGCCGCGTCGAGAGCGGCATCGCCCTTTGCCTCAGCCGCTGCGACAGCTGCGTCGAGCTGCGCCTTGGTCATGCTGATGACGAGACCCTTGTCGTTGCGCCCGAAGGCCGTCGCGGGGAGCGTGGCGCGGTTCGTGCCAGTGAATATCACGACATTGCCGCCAGCCATCTTTTCGATAGTGCCGACTTCGGCTCCCTCCGGACCGGACACGGTTGCGCCGACAGCGAGGATTTCGGCAACATTGGATGGCACGCCCTGAGCCATCGCGGCGCTGGGAAGCATGCTCGCACCAAGAAGAACGGCGGCGATGAGCGACTTGTTCATGTGATATACTCTCCACATACTCGAGGAAGGACACAGCCTTCCCGTTTCGACAGTGACGCACCTCCGGAAGTCCCGGAAAACGGCGTCAGCGATGGACGGCACTCGCGGCAAGCCGGTTCACGCAAACAGCGCAGAACACCGATTGGCTCGCCATGCCTGTGCGGCCGGCAAAGGTGCGGCCAGAAGCGATCTGCACAAAGTGCGCGGCGATCGCGGCGGGTTGCGAACAATCAACGATCCAGCTTGAACCGGTCGTGAATTCGCGGTTGCGTCGTCCTCATGTCGCGAGAGAGTGCCGATTGCAACCCCAGGGGACGGGCAGTTGCCCCGGATGATTTTTGCGTTCACGAGGGAACACTCGCCCGGTCTCGTGGCTTGAACGGTCAGGCGCGTTCCGGCGCCGAAGGGATTGCAGATGGACGAGGGCAGCGCTGGAGACATCGTGGAGACGAGGGGCGATGCAACGCCCGTTTCTTCCGTCTGGCGTTTCGAGAAGGCCAGCCGTGCCAGCCTCATTGTCGACGCGGATGGCTATTTCGAACTGATCCGGGAAGCGATGCTCAAGGCTGAGCAGTCATTATTCCTGATTGGCTGGGACTTCGACACCCGTATCCATCTGTCTGCCAGACGCCATTGGTGGAATCGTGGCAAAAAGTCCGGATATCCATCACGGCTCGGCGCCTTCATCGCCTGGCTTGCGAAGCGCAGGCCGAGACTGCGCGTTTACATCCTCAAGTGGAACTTCGCGCTCGTAAAATCCCTGTTTCGCGGGCGAATGATCCTCGACCTGGTTCGCTGGGCAATCAACAGGCGCATCGATTTCAAGTTCGATTCGGCGCATCCTGTCGGCAGCAGCCATCACCAGAAGATTGTCGTCATCGACGATCGCTTCGCGGTGTGCGGCGGGATCGACATGACGTCTGATCGTTGGGACACGCGGGCGCATCTTCACGAGGACGTGCGCAGGATGTTGCCGAGCGGAAAGTTCTATGCACCCTGGCATGACGTGACGATGCTGATGGAGGGCGACGTGGCTGGCGCGCTCGCTGAACTGGGCAGGGAACGCTGGGAGACTGCGGGCGGCAAGCCGATCGTGCCGTGCCAGCCACAGGATGAAAGCGCCTGGCCCGATCGGCTCGTGGCAGAGTTCGAGAACGTGGAGATCGGCATCTCGCGAACCCGCGCCGAATATTACGACGTTACCCAGATTTCCGAGATAGAGAACCTCTTTGTCGAGCACATCGCTCGGGCACGGAAATTCGTTTATGCGGAAACGCAGTACTTTGCGTCGCGCAAAATTGCCGAGGCGATCGCCGAGCGGCTCGACGAGCCCGATCCGCCTGAATTCATCATCATCAATCCGCGTAACGCCGATGGCTGGCTGGAACAGCAGGCGATGGACGGCGCTCGAAATCGCCTTGTTCGCTCGGTTGTCGACCGCGACCACGCGGACAGGTTCCGAATCTATGTTCCCTTCACGTCAGGCGGAACGCCGATTTACGTCCACGCCAAGCTGACCATTGTCGACGATGAAATCCTGCGGGTAGGTTCGGCCAACATGAACAACCGTTCGATGGGCCTCGATAGCGAATGCGACGTATTTCTCGATGCCAGACGTCCTGCGAACACGGGTATCGAAACGGACATAGAGCGCATACGCCACTCCCTGATCGCCGAGCACTGCGGGCTTCCCATCGAAGATGTGGCGGCGCAATTGCAGGATGGTGCGTCGATGATTGCCATGCTCGACGCAGCGCCGACCCGCGGCAAACACATCGAGCGGTTGCCCATCGAGAAACTGGATGATTTCCGCAGTGAATTGGCCGACAGTGCCATCCTTGACCCGGAAAGGCCTGATCACAGGTTCGAACCCATTGCCAAACGCGGACTGTTCAGGGCTTCGGGCAGGTTGCGCAAACCGCTGGGACGGCTAAGGCGGCGACTTGCCTGAAGATAATGTGAGAGGAAGATCGTAATGCCCACACCGGATGACGGCGACATCATCGAAGACAAGAACGGCAAGATCATCGTCCCCGAGCACGTACAGGACGCCATCCGCACGCTATTGCGCTGGGCCGGCGACGATCCGGAGCGCGAAGGTTTGCTCGACACACCCTCTCGCGTCGGTCGGGCATGGCGGGAATATTGCGCCGGTTATGCCGACGATCCGGCCGTGCACCTTTCCCGCGTGTTCGAGGAAGTAGGAGGCTACGACGAAGTCGTTCTCCTCAAGGACATCCCCTTCCAGTCACACTGTGAGCATCACATGGCCCCGATCATCGGGAAGGCAGCAATTGCCTATCTGCCACAGGACCATGTCGTCGGCATTTCGAAGCTGGCGAGGGTGCTGCACGGCTTTGCCCGCCGCCTTCAGGTGCAGGAGCGGCTCACCGCCGAAGTGGCGAACTGCATCTGGGAGCATCTCAAACCGCGCGGTGTCGCGGTCGTCATCGAGGCAAGCCACTCGTGCATGACCGCGCGCGGCGTCCGCACGCCGGGCGTCGGCATGATTACCAGCAGGATGATGGGTGTATTCCTCGAGGACTCTCGCAGCCGCGAGGAAGTCCTCAAGCTGATGGGTTACTGAAGCCGCCGCAGTTCAGGTGTTGCGGGTCGCCGGGATCAGCGCGCCCGTAACTGCCGCCGAAGCAGGCGAGGCTAGGAACAGCATGACTTCGGCGATACCCTGAGGCGTGACCCAGCCCTTGGGGTCGGCATCGGGCATGTCCTTGCGGTTGGTCGGCGTGTCGATGATGCTCGGCAGGATCGCGTTGACGGTCACGCTGGTGTCGGCAAGTTCGACCGCCAGAGCTTCGGTCAGCTTGTGAACGCCTGCCTTGGACGCCGCATAGGCGCCCATGCCCATGTCGGCCTTCACGGCGCCGCCAGCACCCATGTTGATAATGCGGCCCTGCGCGCTCTTCTTGAGTTCCGGCAGAGCGAGCTTGGTGATGGTCGCGGCGGTCATGACGTTCATCGCCTGCATCTTGGCCCAGCTGTCGAGGCTGCCGTCTTCCATGGTCTCCCAGGTGAAGCCCCCGGCGATGTTGATGAGCACGTCGACACCGCCATGTTCGGCAACGACCTTGTCGAGAACCGACTGCGTAGCTGCCGTATCGGTAAGGTCGACGCCGCCGATGTCGAGCGCGCCGGGCAGGGCGGAGGGTGCCGAAGGCGCGAAATCTACGCGCGCAACTTTGTCGCCACGGTCGGCAAATGCCTTGGCTACGACCTGACCCAGTGCGCCGAAGCCGCCTGTCACGATAACCGACTGTGCCATTCTCAATCCCTCCTGAAACGCCAACGGCTCCCCCGTTAGGTTACGGGAGAGCCGCGGTGCAAGCTATATCGCAGCTTAGAGCTGGCCAAGCATATGTTCGGCGGAGCTGACCTTGTAGTCGC
>JAGREN010000126.1 GCA_020446505.1 Novosphingobium sp.
GCATGCTGTGCTACACCAGCGGGACCACGGGCCACCCAAAGGGCGTACTCTACGAGCACCGCTCGAATATCCTGCACACACTTTATACCATCCAGCCCTCCGCGATGGCATCGGACAACCGCTCGGTGATCCTGCCGGTCGTCCCGATGTTCCATGCCAACAACTGGGGCTTTCCGTGGGCCGCGCCGGCGGTCGGCGCCAAGCTGGTCTATTGTCAGGTCAACGATCCGGCCTGGCTGTGCGACCTGATGCGCGAGGAAGGGGTCAATGTCGTCGGCGGCGTGCCGACTGTCTGGTTCGCGATATTCCAGCACCTCGATGCGACAGGTCAGGACTTGCCGCCGATTTCAGCAGCGATGTCGGGCGGTTCCTCGCTCCCGCAAAGCGCGATCGCGCGGCTGATGAAATCCGGCGTCCGTGTCGGCCACGCCTGGGGCATGACCGAAACCTCGCCGGTTGCGACGATGACCTATGAAACGCCGGACTGGGACGAGAAGACCTTCGACGAGAAAGTCGCCTACAAGGCCTTGCAGGGCAGGGTGGGGTACGGCTGCGAGGTGCGCGCCGTCAGTCTTGACGATCCTTCGGTCGTTCTCCCTCGCGATGGCATAACCACAGGTGCTCTGCAGGTGCGGGGAAACTGGACGATCCAGCGCTATTTCAAGGCTGATGCCGATGCCGCAGCACCGGACGGATGGTTCGATACAGGCGATGTCGCGGTGATCCACCCGGACGGGAGCGTGCAGCTTACCGACCGGACCAAGGACGTCATCAAGTCTGGCGGTGAGTGGATCAGTTCGGTCGAGCTGGAAAACGCGGCCGTGGGCCACCCTTGCGTAGCCGAAGCAGCGGCAATCGGCGTTCCCCATCCGCAATGGGCGGAGCGGCCGCTTCTCGTCGTGGTGCGCAAGCCGGGCAGCGAAGTCAGTGCTGGCGAGATCACGGCATTCCTGTCGGACAAGGTTGCCAAATGGTGGCTGCCCGATGCCATCGAATTCGTCGACGAAATCCCGCACACGGCGAGCGGCAAGATCAGCAAGAAGGATCTGCGCGATCAGTATGCGGACTACGCATTGCCAGCATGATCTGATCGGCAAATCGGCAAGTCAGCGAAGCGGACCAACCCGCGACCCGGCAGGGTCGGCCCGCATCGCCAGTCAGGATCAGTTGGCAACCTTGTCGGCGGCGTTCTCGACCGCCTTACCCGCTTCGCTGGCAGCGTCGCCAACCGATTGTGCGGCATTGCCGACATTGTCGGCGGCTTCGGCGATGGCGTTGTTCTTCGCGGCTTCGCTGCCTGACATCTGGGTCATGAAGTAAAAGCCCGCGACGAGGGCCACGATCAGGACAATGGCGATAACCCAGCCCGACCCGCCGCTGCGCGATCCGTCGTCGTGGATGATCGTGGTGTGCGTCGTGCTCGACTGCGCCTGGTCAGGCGTTTCATAGGTCGTGATGCGTTCTTCAGTCATATCGAGTCCCCTCATTACCTTTCGAGAGCTTCATCGACGGCAAAACGCGTTGCTGGTGGCGATGGTTGCACAAAAAGAGGGTTAATGTGCACGTTAACCGGGAAAACCTATAAATGGCAGTAGCTTGGTCAAAGAAGGCTGAGCTGGCCACTCGCGTCGGGCTTGCGAAAATGGCTGCAATCAAGCTCGATCTGGCGATTGAAGGCGATGCCCAGGCGAGCGCAGGCGAGCCGAAAGCGGCGGCGATAGAGGTCCGCCCAGACGCCATCCGGCTTCATCCGTTTCCCGAACCGTGGATCATTGTCGCGCCCGCCGCGCACCGAACGGATCGTCGCCATGACCTTTCCCGCACGGTCTGGAAAATGGGTCTCGAGCCATTCGCGGAACAGGGGTGCGACCTCGTGCGGGAGGCGGACGAGTATCCAGCTTGCCGATGTCACGCCGCGCACGGCAGCCTCGCCCAGAATTGCCTCGATGAACTCGTCGGTTATCGACGGAATGACGGGGGCGACCGAGACATGGGCCGGAATTCCTGCATTCGCCAGCTTGCCGAGTGCCTCTAGCCGCTTCGCCGGGCACGCCGCTCTGGGTTCGAGCAAACGCGACAGTGCCGGGTCCAGGCTGGTGACGGATATGCCGACGGCAACGAGGTTTCGCCGCGCCATGTCGGCAAGCAGATCGAGATCGCGCAGCACCCTGTCGGACTTGGTGGTGATGATGACCGGGTGGCGAGCTTCGAGGCAGACCTCGAGCACCTGCCGGGTAATGCGGTATCGCGCCTCTATCGGCTGATAGGGGTCGGTATTGGTTCCCATGGCGATGGGAGCGGGGCGGTAGCCCGGCTTGGCAAAGGTTTCGCGCAGAAGCCTGGCGGCATCGGGCTTGGCAAAGAGCTTCGTTTCGAAATCCAGACCGGGCGAGAGATCGTGAAAGGCATGGGTGGGGCGGGCGAAGCAGTAGATGCAGCCATGCTCGCATCCACGGTAGGCATTGACCGAGCGATCGAAGGGTATGTCGGGAGACGAGTTGAAACTCAGGATCGCACGGGGATGTTCATGGGTAACAGTTGTGCGCAGCTTTTCCACAGCGCCATCGACAGGCCTTTCCACATCGCGCCAGTCGCCGTCCGCCTCGCGCGCGGCAAGTCCGAAGCGCTGCGGCACATGGGCCGACTGTGCCCCGCGGCCCTTCGTGACGGTGGGATTGTCCATGGAATAGAACATACCATGAACATATTGACATGGACAGAGCCCTTGGCAAAACACAGGCCAGATTTCTGCAAGGGTGAGAAAGGCGACTCGTGAGAGCAATATCAGCCGCAGTCCTGGCGTTTGTCTTGGCGGCATTTCCGCAGATCGCTTCTGCCGCAGCGAAGGTGCCAACTTGTCCGCAAGACCTGATCTGCGCTTCCGAACCCGAAGCGGTGGCCGCTGAATTGCGCAAACTGGGGTACCGCGCCGAACTGACAACGGTTGAGAACGGTGATCCGCAGATTGAAAGCGCGGCAGCGGGCTACGATTTCCTGCTCAATTTCAACGAATGCACCGAAGGCAAGCAATGCCCTTCGCTCGGGTTCGTCGTGGTCTTTGCCAATGATGGCAAGAATACGTTGGAGCTGGCCAACACCTGGAACAAGCGGAAGCGTTTCAGCCAGATGGCAGTCAACGATAACGGCTCGCTGGCCTTCACCTATGACGTGACGACAACTGGCGGACTCACCAGGGCCAATTTTGCCGATGTCGTCGACTGGTGGCAGTCGATGTTAGGGCAGGTCCGCAGCTACTTCAGCGAGCGAGCGGAGAAATAGCGCAGCAGGAGCGCTCAAACCTCGCGCAGGCGCGGCATCAGTTCGACGAAATTGCAGGGCCGGTTGCGGCTGTCGAGCTGTTCGGCGAGGATGCCGTCCCAGCCGTCCTTCACTGCGCCGTTCGAGCCGGGCAGGGCGAAGATATAGGTGCCGCGTGCGACCACCGCGCAGGCTCGCGATTGCACGGTGGACGTGCCGATCGTGCGGTAGCTGATGAGCCGGAAGATTTCTCCGAAGCCGGGAATATCCTTGTCCTTGACCCGGTCCAGCGCCTCGGGCGTCACGTCCCGGCCGGTCAGTCCCGTACCGCCCGTGGTGACCACGGCGTCGATCGCCGGATCGTCGATCCAGTTGTTGAGGCGGCTGACGATCCGGCTGGCATCGTCCTTTTCAAGAGCCCGCGCGCCGATCTTGTGACCGGCTGCCTTGATCCTTTCGACGAGAATGTCGCCGCTGGTATCGTCTTCGGGGCCGCGCGTGTCGGAAACGGTGAGGACGGCAATATTGATCGGCTTGAAAGTGCGTTCAGGGTCAACGGCCACGCAATACAACTCCGTTAGCGGCCATGCGCCGTCCTTGCGCGCCGGTCAGACCGGGGAAGGTCGGCCACATGCCTTGTGCGAGCGCCTCCCGGCTTTCCGAAGGTCCGCCCGCCTGCCGCTCGTACATCCAGTAATTGCGCATGACGATATTCACATAGCCGCGAGTCTCCCAGTAGGGGACCGATTCCATCCACAGCAGCGGATCGCCCTGATCGTTCACTTCGGTGTTCCAGCGGCTGATAGGGGCGATGCCGGCGTTGTAGGCGGCCATCACCTTGGGGAGCAGTCCTTGCGTCCCGCTCGAACTTTCCAGCATCTTCAGATGGCGCTGACCGAATGCGAGATTGGTTTCGGGCTCGTTGAGATCGGTGGCGGTGCCGCGCACGCCCAGCGCCCCTGCATGGTCGCGGGCAGCAGCGGGCATGATCTGCATCAGGCCGCGCGCCCCTGCCGGACTGACGACGCTGGCGCGAAACTGCGATTCCTGAAGTGCGTGGGCATAGACCAGCGCCGGGTCGACCTGCCAGCCGCCGGTCGGGGTCCACTTGGGCGTCGGGAAGCGCGTGGCCGGTTCGGGCTTGGCGCCGTAGGGGGCGTTGTAGCTCATCCAGAGCTGCGTCGAGGGCAGGCCAAGGTCGCGGGCGAGCCGGGTGAGCGGCTCGTAGAGCGCAGGATCGCCGATGCGGGCCTGATGGCGCAGCACTTCGTCGGCGAGACCGTCTTCACCGATCTCGGCAAGTCCCACGGCAACGCGCACGTTGCTGACGCCGCGAAGCTTCTGCCAGTCGGCCTGGGTGAAATCCGCTTCGGAATGCTGTACGGGCAGCTTCATGCCAAGCTGTTCGGCGGCGAGCATGCCGTAGAGCGTCTCGTCGCTGCGGGCGGCATAGCGCAGCGCGGCTGCGGCCTGTTCCGGTCTGCGGCAGCGGATCGCGGCGCGCGCGCGCCAGTAATTGCCAGCCGCGGCCAGCTCTGGATTGGTGGCGAGGGTTCCCGCCTTGTGGAAAGCCTCGGTCGCGCCGTCGCAGTCGCCCAGACGCCAAGCGGCAAGACCGGCGGTCCACCACGCTTCGGCGACCCATGCGCCGGAGCCCTGCGTTGCAAGCTGGGCGACCCGGTATGCATCGGTATCGCGGTTTTCGATGTAGTAGCTCCAGGCGACGCGCTGGCGCCATTCGGCGCGGGCTTCCTGGCTCAGGCCTGCATCTGCGCTATCCAGCAACTGCTGCGCGCCAGCTGGATCGTCGTTCTTGATGCGATCAAGAATGCCGCTTGAAATGCCCGCAGGCATGGTGCCGTCGTTGATGGACGAGGGACGAATTCTCTTCGGTACGGTCGAAAGGCGCTGCAGGGGCTGCTCTGTGGGCAGGGCCGGTATCGTCGTAGCGCCGCGCTTGGTGGCGAGGCTGGCGATCTTCTCGGCGTCCGGGTGGTCGGTGCCGGCGGCAAGCCATGCTTCGAGTTCGGGCAGTTCGATCTTGGGCGAACCGGCGGCAAGATAGTATTCGGCCTTGGCTTGCTGCTGAAGGGGACCGTCGCTGCGTTGGGCGAGAAGCTGCTGGACGCGGGGCCAGTCCTTGCGGTCAACGGCGGTGTGGATTTCCTTGTAGTAGTCGCGCTCGGCCTGGGTCAGGACCGAGGGCACCTCGCTCCGGTCCGCTCTTCCGCGGAAGTAATCGACGGCGGCGCTGTTCGCCAGCGCAGGCGTCGCGCCCAGCAGGACCGTGCTGGCGGCGGCAGTGGCGAACAGGGCCTTGTTGATACGAGCCATGCGAAAATCCATCGTCGAGCGGTTCCCTGTCGTTCCCTTGCGAGCAGGAATCTTCATCCCGTCATCTCAAGCCAACGCTGCCAGACCTTCGCCTTCCACCTCGGCTGTTCGAGAAGCGCGGCGAGGCTGCGGCAGGCAAGCATCGGTATAGTTCCGCCTTCATGGTTAAAAATTCGCAAATCGGCAGCGCCTTGAGGCGGATCGTGTGACAGAAGCGGCAGGATGCCGGAACCGAACACCGCGAGCCGCTTCGGAGCTGCCAGTTCGACGTGTTTGGCGAGTATCTGCCCCATGCCCGAAGCGGCGGTTTCATCCCAGTCCGCGCCCGGTAAATGGCGTGGCAGCACGCTTGCGAAATAGACCTGATCGAGGGAAATCCCGAAGGCCGCCAGCATGGCTTCCAGCAGCCTGCCCTGCGGCCCGCTGAGCAGCCTTTCGACGTCCTCCCGCTCCGGTTCCGGTACGATCACCATGAGTTCGCTGCCCGCGCTTCCGCGAGGCATGACGCGCCGCTCGGTGCTGCCATCCGCGAGCAGGGGTTCGCTCATCCACCAGCCGACGAATGCGTCCAGCCTTGACGGGATCGAGGCCGGGTCGATCTGCGGGACAGGCGGCGGCGCTGGTTCGGCTTTCGGCTCTGGCCGGACCTTGCGCTGCGTCGGCACTTCAGGACTGGGATCGGCAGCTTCGGCTTCTGCGGGAGTGAGCCAGATCGTCGGCTCGTCGGCATAGGCGCAGTCAACGCCTGCATCGCGCCACCATTCGAGCGCGCCTGCTATCGCGGTTTCGAGCCGTGGATTTTGCGCGCCAGCCATCTTGCAGGTCTTGACCTGCCCTTTCGCAGCAATCAAGGCGGTAAGAAGAAAAACCACGCAAATACGCGGGAATGTCCGCAGGACCGGGGAAAGACCATGAGCGAACGTGAATCCATGCCCTATGACGTCGTGATCGTCGGCGGTGGCCCGGCCGGGCTTTCGACGGCCATCAGGCTCAAACAGGTCAATCCCGAGCTTCAGGTCTGCGTTCTGGAAAAGGGCTCGGAAATCGGCGCGCACATCCTTTCGGGCGCGACGGTCGATCCCAAGGCGCTCGACGAGCTGCTGCCCGACTGGCGCGAGGACGGCTGCCCGCTCGCCGAAACGCCGGTCACGGACAACTGGCACTGGCACATGACCAAGAAGGGCAAGTTCCCGCTGCCCCACATCATCCAGCCGCCCTTCATGTCGAACGACGGCAACTACACCGGCTCGCTCGGCAACCTGTGCCGCTGGCTGGCGGAAAAGGCCGAAGAGCTTGAGATCGAGATCTTTCCCGGCTTCGCCGCTTCCGAAATCCTCTACAACGAGGCTGGCGCGGTCTACGGCGTCGTTGCCGGCGTCATGGGCATTGCCCGCGATGGCAGCGAAAAGCCTGACTACGAACCGGGCATGGAACTGCACGGCAAATATGTCGTCTTCTGCGAAGGCGCGCGCGGCCACCTGACCAAGCAGCTCAAGGCCGAATTCAACCTCGAAGCCGATTGCGAACCGCAGATCTACGGCATCGGCATCAAGGAACTGTGGGACATCGATCCCGCCAAGCATCACCCCGGCCGCGTGATCCACACGCAGGGCTGGCCGATGTCCGAGAGCGACAGCTGGGGCGGCGGCTTCCTCTATCACCAGGCCAACAACCAGGTCGCCATCGGCTTCGTCACCGCACTCGACTACAAGAATCCCTACGTCTTCCCGTTCGAGGAATTCCAGCGCTGGAAGCAGCACCC